>JADGOQ010000051.1 GCA_017882885.1 Actinomycetales bacterium
CAGCGGGATCCGCATCGTCGCGAGTGCGGTGTAGAGGATCCTGTGGTCCTCGCCGTCGTTACCGGACGCGGTGACCGCGTCGACCACGGGCGAGAGCGGCGGGATGTACCACACCATCGGGAGGGTGCGGTACTCGGGGTGGAGTGGCAGCGCCACCTCGAAGGTCTGGATCAGGTCCCAGATCGGCGAGTCCTGGGCCGCCTCGATCCACGACGCCGGCACGCCGCTGCGCCTCGCCTCGCGGATCACCTCGGGATCGCGCGGGTCGAGCAGGATCGAGCGCTGCGCCGTGTAGAGGTCGTGCTCGTCCTTCACGGCGCCCGCCTCGCCGACGCGGTCCGCGTCGTAGAGCAGCACACCGAGGTAACGGAGCCGCCCGACGCACGTTTCGGAGCACACGGTCGGCTGCCCCACCTCGAGCCGGGGGTAGCAGAGCGTGCACTTCTCGGCCTTGCCGGTGACGTGGTTGAAGTAGACCTTCTTGTAGGGGCACCCGGAGACGCACATGCGCCAGCCACGGCACTTGTCCTGGTCGACGAGAACGATGCCGTCCTCGAACCGTTTGTACATCGCCCCGGACGGGCACGAGGCCACGCAGGTGGGGTTCAGGCAGTGCTCGCAGATGCGCGGCAGGTAGAACATGAAGGCCTGCTCGATCTCGGCCGTCACCTTCTCGCTCATCTTCCGCAGGATCGGGTCCTGCTGCATGGTCTCCGGCGACCCACCCAGCGAGTCGTCCCAGGCGGCCGACCACGCGATGGTGTCCATGGGCTTGCCCGAGATCTGCGAGCGCGGGCGGGCCGTGGGCAGATTCTTCGAGTCCTTGGGCGCGGCGAGCAGGTTGTCGTACTCGTACGTCCAGGGCTCGTAGTAGTCCTCCATGAGCGGCATGCGCGGGTTGGAGAAGATGGTCGCGAGCTTCTTGAGGCGCCCGCCGGCCCTCGGTCGCAGCTTCCCGGACGCGGTCCGGACCCACCCGCCCTGCCACTTCTCCTGGTCCTCGTACCCGCGGGGGTAGCCCACCCCGGGTTTCGTCTCCACGTTGTTGAACCAGACGTACTCGGTGCCGGCCCGGTTGGTCCATGCCTGCTTGCACGTGACCGAACAGGTGTGGCAGCCGATGCACTTGTCGAGGTTCATGACCATCGCGACCTGCGCCATGACCTTCATCAGAATTCAACCTCCTGGCTGCGGCGCCGGATCACGGTGACCTCGTCGCGTTGGTTCCCGGTGGGTCCGATGTAGTTGAAGGCGTAGGAGTGCTGCGCGTACCCCCCGATGAAGTGGGAGGGCTTCACGAGGATGCGGGTCAGGGAGTTGTGGATGCCGCCCCTCTTCCCGGACGTCTCGGTCACGGGCGTGCCCACCGTGCGCTCCTGCGCGTGGTACATGTAAACGGTGCCCTCGGGGATGCGGTGGGACACGATGGCCCGTGCGGCCACCACACCGTTGCGGTTGTAGGCCTCGATCCACTCGTTGTCGCGGACGCCGACCTTCTCCGCGTCGGCCGGGGACATCCACATCACCTGCCCACCGCGGGAGAGCGAGAGCATGTGGAGGTTGTCGAAGTACTGCGAGTGGATCGCCCACTTGTTGTGTGGGGTGAGGTATCGCACGGCGACCTCGGCCTGACCCGCGGCATTCGTCGAGACGCTGCCGGGCGCCACCTCCCCGTACAGCTGCGTGAGGTTGACCGGCGGCCGGTAGATCGGCAGGCTCTCCCCCATGTCACGCATCCAGTCGTGGTCGAGGTAGAAGTGCTGGCGCCCCGTGAGGGTGTGCCACGGCTTGTTGCGTTCCACGTTGATGACGAACGCCGAGTACCGCCGCCCACCGTGTTCCGATCCGGACCATTCGGGCGAGGTCACCACGGGGACCGGGCGTGCCTGGACGTCCGCGAGGGTGATCCTGGTGGCCTCCTGCTCCTCCGAGAGATCGGCCAACCGGGTGCCGGTGCGCTTCTCCTGGTTCCGGAAGCCCTGGGTCGCCAACCGGCCGTTCGTGGTCCCGGAGAACGCGAGGACCATCTCGGCGGCCTTGAGGTCGGTGTCGAGCAGCGCGCGGCCCTTGCCGGGGCCCCCGACGGCGACGCCGTTGCGTGCGGCGAGGAACCGGACCTCCTCGTCGGGGGTGAAGGACACCCCCTTCGTCGCCATCCCGAGCGTGTCCACCAGCGGGCCGAGGGTGTTGAACTTCGCCAGGACCTGGGTGTAGTCGCGCTCGATCGGGATGAGCTTCGGCATCGTCACACCGGGCCGGAGCTCCGTCTCAGCCCAGGGCATGACGACGCCGTGGGGGGTGGCGAGCTCGTCGGGCGTGTCGTGCATGAGCGGTGCGGCGACGACGTCCGTCTGGGTGCCGAGGTGGGTCGCGGACATCTCGGAGACGAGGGCCGAAAGTGTCTGGAAGATCTGGAAGTCGGTCCGCGCCTCCCACGGCGGGTCGATCGCCGCGTTGAACGTGTGGACGAACGGGTGCATGTCCGTGGAGGACAGGTCGTACTTCTCGTACCACGTCGCCGCCGGGAGGACGACGTCGGACAGGAGCGTGGTCGAGGTGTTGCGGAAGTCCGCGGTGAACATGAGGTCGAGCTTCCCGGTCGGCGCCTCGTCCCGCCACACCATGTCCCGCGGCCGGGAGGCCTCGTCCACCTCCTCCGCCCGCACGGCGTTGTCCGCCCCGAGAAGGTACTTCATGAAGAACTCGGTCCCCTTCGCGGAACTGCCGAACAGGTTCGTCCGCCAGCACGCGAGCACCCGGGGGAAGTTCTCCGGCGCGTCCGGGTCCTCGCAGGCGAAGGCGAGGTTGCCGGCCCTGAGTTCGTCAACCACGTACTCGGCGGGTGCCTTGCCGGCCTCGGCGGCCTGGGCGCCCAGGAGGAGCGGGTTGCGGTTGAAGGTCGGGTAGGACGGCATCCAGCCGCGGCGTGACGCGTCGACGACGGCGTCCGCCGTCGTCATCCCGTCGAACGAGCCCTGGGAGAGCGGTGAGGCGACGCGGTCCGCCCGCGCGCCGTCGTAACGCCACTGATCGGTCGCCAGGTAGAAGAAGCCGGCGGTGATCATCTGGCGGGCGGGACGCTGCCAGTCCAGGGCCATCGCGTACTGCGACCAGCCCGTGATCGGGCGGACCTTCTCCTGGCCCACGTAGTGCGCCCAGCCGCCGCCGTTGACACCCTGGCACCCGGTCATGGCGGTGAGTGCGAGGAAGGTCCGGTAGATCTCGTCGGAGTGGTAGAAGTGGTTGGTTCCGGCGCCCATGACGATCATCGAGCGGCCATTCGTCTCGACGGCGTTCTGGGCGAACTCGCGGCCGATCCGGATGGCGGCCGCCGCAGGCACGCCGGTGTGCTCCTCCTGCCACGCCGGCGTCCCGGGCGTGGAGGCGTCGTCGTAGCCGGTCGGCCAGTCGCCCGGAAGCCCCGGGCGACCCACGGCGTAGTTGGCCAGGAGGAGGTCGAACACGGTGGTGACGAGGTGTCCCCCGACGACCGCCGTCGGCACGCCCCGCCGCACGATGCCCGCGCCGATCGACTCGCCGGCGGCGGTCTCCGAGCCGGGGAGGTCGAAGCGCGGGAGGAGCACCTCCGCCACCCCGGTCCGACCTGCGTCCTCGATCGAGAGTGCGGGGTCGAGGTCTCCGAGGTCGAGGTTCCACTTCCCCATGCCGGCGGGGCCGAAGCGGTCGGCGAGGGTGCCGCCCGGGTCCACCACGGCACCGGACGTGTCCAGCACGAGGGGCCGGAACGCCGCGTTTTCCGACGCCGCGAGGTCACCGTCGAGGTCGGCGGCGGTGAGGAACTTGCCCGGCACGAACGCGCCGTCGTGCTCCTCGAGCCGCACGAGGAACGGTGAGTCGGTGTAGCGCTTCATGTATTCGAGGAACCGGGGTGTCCTCTCGCGCACATGGAACTCGCTGAGGATGACGTGGCCCATGGCCATCCCGAGGGCGCCGTCGGTGCCCGGGGCGATGCGCAGCCACTCGTCGGCGAACTTGGTGTTGTCCGCGTAGTCCGGGGACACGGCCACGACCTTCTGGCCGCGGTACCGCGCCTCCGTCATGAAGTGCGCGTCCGGCGTGCGCGTCAGCGGGATGTTGGAGCCCCACATGATCAGGTAGCCGGCGTTGTACCAGTCCGCGGATTCGGGGACGTCCGTCTGGTCACCGAAGACCTGCGGCGAGGCCATCGGGAGGTCCGCGTACCAGTCGTAGAACGAGAGCATCGAGCCGCCGAGCAGCTCGTAGAACCGGGACCCTGCCCCGTACGAGATCATCGACATGGCGGGGATCACCGTGAAGCCCGCAAGGCGGTCGGGGCCCCAGCGCTTGATCGTGTACACATGGGCGGCGGCGATGATCTCGGCCGCCTCCTGCCAGCCGACGCGGACCATGCCGCCCCTGCCGCGGGCGGACTTGTAGGCCTTCGCCCGCACCGGGTCCTCGACGACGTCCTTCCAGGCCAGCACCGGGTCGCCCAGCCGTGCACGTGCCTCACGGAAGAGGTCGAGGAGCACCGAGCGCACGTGGGGGTACCGGATGCGCGTGGGCGAGTACGTGTACCACGCGAAGGCGGCTCCGCGGGGGCACCCGCGGGGCTCGTATTCCGGCATGTCGGACCCGATCGAGGGATAGTCCGTCTGCTGCGACTCCCAGGTGATCACGCCGTCCTTGACGTACACCTTCCACGAGCACGAACCGGTGCAGTTCACGCCGTGCGTGGAGCGCACCACCTTGTCGTAGGACCACCGGTCCCGGTAGAAGGCGTCCGCCTGGCGCCCCCCCTTCAGGAAGAGTTGCCGGGCGTCCTCGGACGCCGTGCCCCGGCGCAGGTAACTTCCGAGGCGGAAAAGGCCTGCGGCTGCTTCCGGCCCGTATGAGGCTTTGGGATCCATGGGTCGTGCTCCTTGTCAGCCGGGGAACGGTGCGTGCGGGCGGGCGTAGAAGATCCAGGCGAGCGTGGTGCAGATGGTGAAGAACACCATGCAGCCGAAGAAGAAGGGCTGGCCGCCGACGGCCGCGAGCCCCATGCCGACGATGAAGGGCCCGAATGCCGCCAGGGCCGCGGTCCACCCGATCACGCCCCCCGCCTGCCGCGGCGGCATGATCATCGGCATCTGCTTGAACGTGCTGGCGTTGCCGACCCCGGCGAAGAAGAAGATGGTCAGCATGGCGCCCAGGAAGATCGGGAAGGAGTCGGGAGAGGTGGGTCGGAGCTGGAGCGCCGCCACAGTGGTGGCCGCGGTCATCCCGATCCCACTCATGAGGGTCCAGATGGCCCCGCCGAACCTGTCACACAATGGACCCCAGGCGACGCGAGCCGCCGACCCGATGAGCGGGCCGAGGAAGGCGTAGGTGATCCCGGAGGGGAGGGTGGCCGGATCCAACGTCTCGGCGAACACCGAGGAGGCACCGAACGTGTTGTTGATGAGGAGGGCCGTCTGGGCGGCGAACCCGGAGAACGCCCCGAAGGTCATCAGGTAGATCAGGGTGAGGATCCAGGTGTTCCTGTTCCCGAAGATGTCCATCTGCTGCCGGAAGTTGGCCTTGATCGGGACATCCTTCAGCATCGTGAACGCGAGGATCGAGGCGACGATCGTCCACGGGACGAAGAGCAGCGGGATGTTGTGGAGGCGCATGATCCCCTCGGTCGTCTGCTGCGGCTCGATTAATGCCGTGCCGAGCAGCCCGAAGCCCACGATCCACGGACCCAGCAACTGGATGAGCGAGACCCCGAAGTTGCCGATTCCGGCCTGGGTACCCAGCGCCGTGCCACTCATCCGCTTCGGGAAGAAGTAGCCGGTGGAGGGCATGTACCCGGAGAAGGCTCCGCCGCCGATGCCGGTGAGGAACGAGAACACCATGAGGACCCACACCGGGGTGGAGGGTCACGGACCGCCCACACCCAGCCGAGCATGGGGATCAGCATGAGCAGGGAGGTGTACCCGACGAGCTTGCGGGTGCCAAGGATCGGCGGCAGGAACATGTAGCCGAGCCGCATGAGGCCACCCGCCAGGCCGGGGAGGGCCGCCAACCAGTACAACTGGTTCTTGTCGAGGTCAAAGCCGACAGAATTCAGCCTGGGGGCGATCGCGGACACAAGGAACCAGGTGCAGAAGGCGAGCGTCAGGGAGAACGTCGTGATCCACAGCGTCTTCCAGGCGATCCCCTTGTCCCAGGTCTCCTCGTTCTCGGGATTCCACCCTGTGAGTACCCGCCCGCTGGTGTCCAACGCGGCCATGTGATCGCCTCCGCTGCACCGCAGATCTGTTACGGGGCCAACCGTACAAATTCCGTGCTGAAGGCGGATCACGTATCACGGTGCCGCCCGAACCGGCGTGGACAGCGCGCCCGGGCGCGCGGCGCTCGTTGGGACCTTGGTCCCGTGGGGTGCCTCCGTCGAGGCGCGCTACCGTTGGGACCATGGTTCACTCTCGCCTCGAGGGGCCGGTCCGCGGCGCCGTCATCACCGTCTCCGACCGCTGCGCCTCCGGGGCGCGCGAGGACCGCTCCGGACCGCTGGCGCGGGACCTGCTGGCCGCCCACATGGTCGACGTCCCCGAGGTCGTCGTCGTCATGGACGACATCGACGCCATCCGCGCCGCGATCAGTGCGGCCGTCGAAGGGGGCGCGCGGGTGGTGTTCACCACCGGCGGGACGGGGGTGACCCCCCGCGACGTGACCCCGGAGGCGACCGCGCCGCTCCTCGAGTGCGAACTGCTGGGGATCGCCGAGCAAATCCGCGCGACCGGCTTGGCCGTGACCCCGCTGGCCGGGTTGTCCAGGGGCCTGGTCGGGGTGACCTCGCGGGACGCCCGCGGCGCGCTCGTCGTCAACGCCCCCGGATCGCCCGGCGGCGTGCGGGACGCGATCGGCGTCTTCGGCCCCCTGGTGCCCCACATCCTCGGGCAACTCGGCGGCGGGGACCACTGACCCACCCGGTCCACCCGTGATTCACCCGTGACTTACACGCCCTCCTCCAGCGCGCGCAGGTCCTCCCAGGTGTCGACGTCGCGGGCGAAGTCGCCCGCAAGCCGCACCCGGGTGAGGTCGAGGACCCCGAGGAGGCGGCGGGCCGAGATGTCGCGCGCGCCGTCCTCCTCGGCCACGCGCCGCCGGAGCGCGGCGAACCGGTAGACCCCGAGCAGGAACTCGTCGAAACCCGCCACGGTACTCACGACGGCGCCGTCGGGACCGATGTTCCCGATGAGTTCCGGCAACGCCCGCACGGCCCGCGGCGCGTCGCAGGTGACCACCGCCACGAGGTCGCCGGCGCCGAGGCTCCCCACGGCGGCCGCGATACCCGCGGCCGGTCCGCCGCCCGGCGGGTCCTCGAGCACGCGGAGGACCCCGGCGGGCACGGCCACCGAAGCCGGGGCCACCACGACGATCGTCCCGGGCGCGGCCACCGGATCCGCCCACGCGGCGAGGTCGTCCAGGAGGTGGTCCAGGAGGCGCCGGCCGTGCAGGGTCAGGTCCGCCTTGGACGTGCCACCGAGCCTGCGCCCGCCACCGCCGGCGAGCACGACGACGTCGAGCCGGAACTTCTCAGCCACGCGGCCGCTCCCAGGCGCCGGACCGGCCCCCCGACTTCGCGACGACCATGCAGTCGGTGATGGCGGCGGAGCGGTCGACGCCCTTGACCATGTCCACCACGGCGAGCGCGGCCACCGTGACGGCGGTGAGGGCCTCCATCTCCACGCCGGTCCGGTCCGCGGTACGCACCGTCGCGGTGATCGCCACACGGTCCTCCCGGATCTCCAGGTCCACCTCGCAGCCATGGACCCCGATCGTGTGCGCGAGCGGCAGGAGTTCGGGCACCCTCTTGGCGGCGGCGATCCCCGCGATCCGGGCCACGGCGAGCACGTCCCCCTTCGGCACGGTCCCGTCGCGCAGGGCGGTGAGCACCGCCGCGGAGCAGGTGACGGACCCGACCGCCGTCGCCGACCGCACCGTGGGCTGCTTCCCTGTCACGTCCACCATGCGCGCGTGCCCGCGGCTGTCCAGGTGGGTGAAGGTGATGTCCGCCATCGTCAGAACCTCCCGACCAGTGTGACGGCGACCAGGTCCCCGGCGGCCACCCGCGTGGTGTCCTCCGGGATGATCGCCAGGGCGTTCGCCCGGTGCAGCGACGCCACGAGGTGCGAGCCCGAGCCGAGGCGGTGGGTCGGTGTCGCACCGGGCACCGGGTCCTCCGGCGACTCGGGCGGGGTGAGCCGAACCGGGATGACCTGGCGCCGCCCGGCGGGCGACGCCCAGCCCCGCAGCGCCCGCGCCCGGAGGTACGCCGGGGTCGCGAGTTCACCCTCCATCGCGGCGAGCACCGGCCGCACGAAAATGTGGAACGAGACGAACACGCTGACCGGGTTGCCGGGGAGGGTCACCATGGGCGTCCGGCGCCCGTCGGGTCCCGCCACGAAACCGTGGCCCTGCGGCTTCCCCGGCTGCATGGCCACCTGCGCGAACGTGAACCCCGCCGCCGCGGTCAGCTCCTTGACGACGTCGAACGCACCCGCGGACACGCCGCCGCTCGAGACGATCAGGTCCGCCTCCGCGGCGGCGCGGGCGAGGACGCGCGCCAACTCGCCGACGTCGTCGGGCACGGTGTGGACCCCGACGACCTCGCAGTGCGACTCCTCCGCCAGCGAAGCGATGAGGGTGGAGTTCGAGTCGGGGATCATCCCGGGGCCGAGCGGGGCGCCCGGGGCCGTGAGTTCGGACCCGGTGGCCACCACGACGACGCGCGGCCGGCGGTGGCACGGCAGGCGCCCGTACCCGATGGAGATCGCCGAGGCGAGGGCGGCCGCCCCCAGCCGGGTGCCTCCCGCGATCACGACGTCGCCGACGGCCACGTCGTCGCCGGCGCGGCGGACGTGCTGGCCGGGCCGCGGCGCGCTCCGGACCCGGATCGCCGCGGGCAGCGGTGCGGGACCGCTCGGCTGGTCGGTGTCCTCCACCGGGACCACGCAGTCCGCCCCCGCAGGAACGGGCGCCCCGGTCATGATCCGCACCGCGGTGCCCGCTGCGAGCGGGACGGGCAGCCGGCCCCCGGCGGGCACGTCGCCCACCACCGGCACCATTCCCTCGATCGCGTCACCGGCCCGCAGCGCGAACCCGTCCATCGCGGAATTGTCGAAGGGTGGCACGGCGAGCCGCGCCACCAGGTCCTGCGCCAGCACCCGGCCGCCTGCGCGCGTGACGGCGACCTCCTCGACCCCGAGGACGCCGACGTCCGTAAGGAGGTGCGCCAGGTACTCCTCTACCGGGATCGCCATGGTTCCTCCGCGTGGGTGGTGAAGGGGAGGACGTCCCAGCGGCCCGCGCCCGCGTCCGCCACGAGGACGCGGCCCAGGAGCGGCGTCCCCACGCCGGTGATGAGCTTGATCGCCTCAGCGGCCATGACCGAGCCCGCCTGCCCGCACGCCGCGCCCAGGACGCCGACGTCGAGGCTGGACGGCGTCGCGCCGGCCGGCGGCGGAAGCGGGTGCAGGTCGCGCAGTGACACCGCCGGGTGGGGTGCGGGCGCGCCGGTCCAGAAGACCGAGACCTGGAACGACATCCCGACGATGGTGCCCCACACCAGCGGGACGCCCACGGCCGCGCACGCATCCGCGATCAGGTATTTCGAGGCGAAGGTGTCCGTGCAGTCCACCACCACGTCGTGGCGCGCGAACAGGTCCGCCGCTCCGGCGGGGGTGACCCGGCCGTGCTCGATCACCCGGACGTCCGGCTGGAGGTCGCGCAGCCGGGCGGCGGCCGACGCGGTCTTCGGCGTCCCGACGGACCCCCGCGAATGGATCACCTGCCGCTGCAGGTTGGCCGCTTCGACGGCGTCGCCGTCCGCGACCCCGAGGTGGCCCACCCCCGCGGCCGCGAGGTACAGCAGCACGGGCGAGCCGAGTCCCCCGGCGCCCACCACGAGGACCTTCGCCTCGAGCAGCCGGGACTGGGCCTCCTCCCCGAACCCGGGCAGCAGGAGGTTGCGCGCGTAGCGCTCCCGCTGGTCGTCGTCGAGCCGTGTCACCCTCGCCTCCTCGGTCGTTTCCCGACCCTACCGCGCGTGACCGCCCCCGGCTGCCGTGTCCCCCGCCGGGAGGTTGCGGCGGTGGGCGGGTGACCGGGAGGATGGGCGCGTGCCCACCACAGCTCGGATCAGCGACGATTCCATCAACTCCCTCCGGCTCGACGTCGGCGCTGACGCGGCCGGCGCCACCGTCACCTTCCACGGGGTGGTGCGCGACCACGACGGCGGCCGGGACGTGCGGGCCATCGAGTACATCGGCCACCCGAGCGCGGGCGACGTGATCGCCGCCATCGTCGCGGAGGCAGCGAAGCTCGACGGCGTCGTCGCCGTGGGTGCCGTGCATCGCGTGGGTTCGCTGGGCATCGGCGACGTGGCCCTGGTGGCGGCCGTGTCCGCGGCCCACCGCGCGGAGGCGTTCGGCGCGTGCGGCTGGCTGGTGGACGAGATCAAGGCCCGGCTCCCGATCTGGAAGAACCAGGTGTTCGCGGACGGCACCACCGAGTGGACGGGCTGTCCCTGAGGGCACCGCCGAGAGATCAGGAGGTCAGTGCCGCCCGCCTGTCGGAGTACATGGCGTCCCCGGGGCGGTTGCCCCACCCGCCCACGAACCAGCCCGGGAGGCAGTCGAGCCAGGCGTCGACCGCCGCGTCCACATCCCGCGTGTCGCTGAACGCGAGGCGCTCTGCCGCCATCATCGTGGCGCCGGCGATCGCCGCCCCGCCGATGCGCGGGTCGATCGGCGCGGAAGTGAAACGCAGGCAGTTCTCCGCGGCCGAGGTGAAGCGCGCGACCAGCCCGTTCAGCATCGCCCGCTGGGAGGTGACATCGCCCTCCGGCCCGAGGAGCCGCCGGTAGACACGGCGGTCACGCACGACCGCCGTGAACACCCGGACGGCGGCGGCACGGTAGATCCCGGGCGTCTCGTCGTACCCGAACCGGGAGTTGAGCGGCACGCCGATGAGGTCGTCCACGATCCCGGCGAACGCCTGCCCCACGAAGTCCGGCACGTCCGAATAGTGCTTGTAGAACGTGGTGCGGTGGATGGCGGCCCCGCGGCACAGTTCGGAGACCGTGATCTGCGAGACCGGCTTCTCCTCCATGATCGCCAGCAGCGCACGGTGGAGCGCCTCCCGCGTCCGGCGGCCGCGCGGGTCCGACGAATGGGCCATGGGCGTGTGCATGTGGACAGTGTGGCGCAGCCGGGCCGGTCGTGCCCGTCGAAGGGTCAGCGCGCCCGTTCGTCGAGCACGCGCAACGCCGTGGACGGCACGTCGGTCACGAGGCCGTCGACGCCGAGGTCGAGCAGCCGGACCATGGTGGCCGGGTCGTCGACCGTCCAGACGTGCACCCCGAGTCCCAGCGCGTGGGCGAGGTCCAGGAGCCGGCGGGTCACCACCGGTATCCCCCGGTGCCGGATGGGGACCTGCAGGCAGGTGGCGGCGGTCGCGGCGGGGAGGCGGGACGTCGCAACGCTGGTGGCCCGGCCGAGCGGGAGGCGTGAGATGGCCACCATCGCCGCGATCTCGCGCCGGCCCATGGAGGTGGCGACCTCCGGGGCGGCGGCGCGGATGCGTGCGAGCCGGGAGTCCGAGAACGACGCGAGGCAGACTCGCGCCACGTTGCGGCGCGCGAGCGAAACCAGGGGCTCGAGCGCGCCCTCTGCCTTCGCGTCGATGTTGAACCGCAGTTCCGGGTAGTCGGCGAGCGCCTCCTCCAGCCGCACCGGCGCGTGGCCGGAGGCGTCGCGGGCGCGGGAGACCTCGTCCCAGGTCAGGTCGGCGATCAGCCCGGAGGTGTCGGTCATCCGGTCCAGGTCGGGGTCGTGGTGCAGGACGACGACGCCGTCGGCGGTCGCGTGCACGTCGGTCTCGAAATACGTGAGCCCGAGGTGACGGGTGTGTTCGAGCGCCGCGCGGGAGTTCTCGACGACCTCGAGGCCGCCCCCGCGGTGCGCGAACAGCAGCGGTGCGGGCAGCTCGAGGTAGGGGTGCTGGCTCAGCACGTTCCGGGGAAGACGGCGTCCGCGGATTTCAGCCAGGTGAGCGGATTGACGACGTTGCCCTCCTCGCCCGTGTGGAGTTCGAAGTGCAGGTGCGGCCCGGTGGAGTTCCCGTTGGAGCCCACGCCGGCGATCAACTGGCCGGCCGTGACCTTGTCACCGGCCGAGACGTACACCCCGCTGGTGTACATGTGGCCGTACCAGGACCAGACGTCCTGCCCGTCGATGACGTGGTGGATGATGACCAGCTGGCCCGAGCGACCTTCCTTGCCGCCGCCGGCCCAGATGACCTCGCCGTCGGCGATCGCGAAGATCGAGGTTCCGGCGGACGCCGCCATGTCAGTGCCGTAGTGGACCGAACCCCACCGCGGGCCGAACAGGGAGGTGTCGCGATAGGTGCCCGCGGACATCGGGCGGTACACGGCGCTCGCGCGCTCGGTGAACGCCTCGCGCATCCCCGAGGCGCCTGTCACGGGCTCGCAGACGGACACGCCCGTCCGGGCCTGTGCGCGGGACGCGAGTTCGGCGGCCCGAGCCATCGCGGTCGGGTCCGCGGCCAGCGCGCCGCCGGTCGGGACCGCACCTTCGAGCTGCCGGGCCGCCGCCGCGCTGTCGACGACGTCGAGGACGGACACCTGGGTGGGGATCATCGAACCGATGGCGCTGGCGGGGGCGGTGGACGTCACGAAACCCGTGAGTGGGGCGGCGATTGTCAGCACGCCGAGCGAGGTCAGGATCGCCGCGCGCGGCGCGACGCGGCTCTTGGCGGCGAGCTCGCGCACCTGCGGGGTCGGGCGCCCGTGGGAGTTCTCGCGGAGCGAGCGCCTGGAGGGGTAGGTGACCGAGATCTTCTCGGTGACGTCGCGGCTCGGGGTGCCGCCCATCGGGAGTTGGGAGATGGAGGCCTCGACCACGTCGAACTCGTCGGCAGGCTCAGGTGCCACCGCAACCTCGGGCTCCTCGGGCGTCGGCACCTCGGACGGCACGCTCTCGGCGGCCACTCCGACCACCCGCTCGCGCTCGAGGGCGCGGATCTCGCGGCGGGTCAGGAGTACCTCTGTGGGCACGACGGCAGACGACATCAAGCAATTCCTCCGGAGGGTGGAGTATCGGCGGTGGGTTCCAAATGGAACCGCCTTCATCACAAAACGATAACGGGGTGCACCGGCTTTATCCACAACATTAGGGGAAGTGTGGTCGGACTCACGTCACCCGTCCACAGGGCGGTTGTCGTCGCGCTGCATGGCGTCCCGCACCTCCCCCACGAGCTCCTCGAGGATGTCCTCGAGGAAGAGCACCCCGACGGTCCGGCCGCCCGGCTCCACCACACGGGCGAGGTGCGCCCCCGAACGCTGCATCACCGCGAGCGCCTCCTCGACCTCGTCAGCCGGCCCCACGGTCGCCATGGCGCGTACGCGCCAGACCGGCACGGGCTCATGGCGTTCGTCCCCCTCGGCGTACAGCACATCCTTGAGGTGCACGTACCCGGTGAGTTGGTCGCCGTTCCGCACGGGGAAGCGCGAGAAGCCCGTCCGCGCCACCTCGCGCTCGACCCGGTCGGGGGTGGTGTCCCCCGCCACCGTCACCAGTTCCGCCAGCGGCACCATCACGCTGCCGGATGTCTCCGTGGAGAACTCCAGGACACCGGAGAGCAGGCCGATATCGTCCTCGAGGACGCCCTCGGCCTGTGACAGCTCCACAATGGAGGCCACCTCCTCGGCGGTGAACGCCGACGTGACCTCCGAGCGGGGCTCGACGCCCACCAGCCGCAGGACCAGGTTGGCGAGCGCGTTCAGCAGCCGTATCACCGGCCTGAGGACCCGCGAGAGCGCCACGAGGGGCGGGGCGAAGACCAGCGCCGCCTTCTCGGGCGCGGAGATCGCCAGGTTCTTGGGGATCATCTCGCCCGCCACCACGTGCAGGTACACCACGATGCCGAGGGCGACGACGAAGCCCACCACGTGGGCCGCCTCCCCGGGCAGCCCCAGGGACTCGAGCGGTACCCGCACGAGGTGGGCGATCGCGGGCTCGGCGAGCGCGCCGAGGCTGGTGGAGCACACGGTGACACCCAGTTGCGCCGTCGCGAGCATCTCCGAGACGTGTTCGAGGGCGTACAGCACCGTCCGTGCCCGGCGGTCGCCGGCCGCCGCGCGCGGCTCGACCTGGGAGCGGCGCACCGACATGACCGCGAACTCGGCCCCCACGAAGAAGGCGTTGGCGACCAGCAGCAGGACGGACACCGCGAGCGCGGCCCCGGTGCTCACTCCTCCCCCCGGTCGAGCCGCCAGACGCGCAGGCGGTCGATGCGGCGGCCGTCCATGCGCTCCACACGCAGCACGACGTCGCGGACCGTGACCTCGTCGCCCTCCCGCGCGAGGCGGCCGAGGCGGTCCATCACGAGGCCGCCGAGCGTCTCGTACGGGCCGTCGTCGGGCACGTGGAGGTGGGCGCTCGCCGCCAGCTCGTCCGGCCGCATCCCGCCGGGCACCACCCACGACCCGCCGGTTGCCACGTGTGGCCGCGGGCGCCGGCGGTCGTGCTCGTCGGCGACGTCGCCCACCAGCTCCTCGACGACGTCCTCCAGCGTGACGATGCCGCTGGTGCCGCCGTACTCGTCCACCACCACCGCCATCTGGAACCCCTGGTCACGGAGTTGCACCAGCAGGGGCGCGAGGGTGACCGTCTCGGGGACGCGTGGCGCCGCCACCATGAGGGACGACGACGTCACGGCCACGTCGGCGCGCCGCTCGTGGGGCACCCCGATCGCACGCCGGAGGTTCACGAGCCCGACGACGTCGTCGAGCGACTCCCCCACCACGGGGAACCGGGAGTGGCCGGTGGAGCGGGCGAGGGCGACGACGTCGGCGGCGGAGGCCGTCCGCGGCAGGCTGAGGACGCGGCCACGGTCCGTCATCACGTCGACGGCCGTGAGCGCGCCCAGCCCGATCGACCGCGTCAGCAGGGTGGCGGTGGAGACGTCCAGCGTGCCCTCCTGCGCCGAGTGGCGGACGAGGGCGGCGAGCTCCGCGGGCGAGCGCGCACCGGAGAGCTCCTCCGCCGGCTCGATGCCCATGCGGCGCAGCGCACGGTTGGCCGAGCCGTTGAGGACGCGGATCGCCGGGTGGAACACGCGGGTGAAGAACCGCTGGGCAGGCGCCACCCGGAACGCGGCCGAGAGGGGGTCGGAGATCGCCCAGTTCTTCGGCACGAGTTCGCCGAACAGCATCGAGAAGCCGTTCACGAGGACCACCGAGACGGTGACCGCGATCGCCCCGGCCGCCGCCGCGCCGGCGAGGCCGCCGACCACCGGGGCAAGGAGGCGTGCGAGAGCCCCTTGGGAGACGTAGCCGAGCAGGATGGTGGTCAGCGTGATGCCGACCTGCGCCCCCGAGAGCTGGGTGGACAGGGTCCGCAGCGCCTCCGCCACCCGGCCGGCGCGCTTGTCCCCGGCCGCCATGCGGCGCTCCACGGCGGCGGGGTCCAGCGCGACCAGGGAGAACTCGGAGGCCACGAACACCGCCGTACCCGCGGTGAGGAGGACACCGAGGGCGATCAGCGCCCAGTCGATCACCCGCGCACCGCCGGAGGTGGCAGACGGGGCTCGGTATGTCGGAGCTCGTCGTTCATGGTGCCTGCATTCTAGGGGATCGGCCGCCTGCGCGCCGTCGCCGCGTGGCTCGCTGTGGGAGGCTTGGGGGCATGAGTGCGACGAGCTATCGAATACTGGTGGTGGAGGACGAACGCGAGATCGCCGGCCAGATCGCGCGCCGCCTCGAGAGCGAGGGCTGGGAGGTGCGCGAGGCCTACGACGGGCTCGACGCGGTCAGTGAGGCGCGCGACTTCCTCCCCGACGCCGTCGTACTCGACGTGATGCTGCCCGGGATCGACGGGCTCGAGGTCTGCCGCCGCATCCAGTCGGAGCGCGAGGTGCCGGTCCTCATGGTCACGGCGCGCGACGACGAGACGGACATCCTGGTCGGCCTGGGCGTCGGAGCGGACGACTACATGACCAAGCCGTTCTCCATGCGCGAGCTCGTCGCTCGGCTGAAGGCGCTCCTGCGCCGCGTCGAGCGGGCGGAACGCCGCGTGGAGTCCGAGTCGGGTCCCCTCACGTTCGGCGACATCGCGATCGAGCGGGCGGGCCGGCGGGTGCGCCGCGACGGCGCCGAGGTCCACCTCACGCCCACCGAGTTCGACCTGCTCGTCTGCCTCGCCGTCAACGCGGGCACGGTCCTGTCCCGCGACGCCCTCCTGGAGCAGGTGTGGAACTGGGTGGACGCCTCCGGGACGCGCACGGTGGACTCGCACATCAAGGCGCTGCGGCGCAAGCTCGGAGCGGACGTCGTGCGCACCGTCCACGGCGTCGGGTACGCCTTCGAGCCCCCCGTCTGAGCATGAGCCCCCACCCCCTGTCGCTCCTCACGTCGATCACGGGCAAGATCCTCGCGGTCGTGGGGGTGTCCGCCGGCCTCGCGGCCCTGATCGGGTGGTGGGCGACGGCGCAGGGGATCTCCCCGTTCTACGCGCTTCCCGTGGCGATCGGCGTGTCACTCGTGCTCGCCCTCCTGGTCTCGAGTGACATCTCCGGCCCGCTCAGGCAGGCCACCCGCGCCGCGAAGGCCATGGCCCGCGGCGACTACACCATCCGGGTGGATGCCACCACCTCCGACGAGGTGGGCCAGCTCGCCGAGGCGTTCAACTCCATGGCCCACGACCTCGCCGAGGTGGACCAGCTGCACCGCGACATCGTCGCGAACGTGTCCCACGAGCTGCGCACCCCGGTGGCGGCGCTGCGCGCTCGGCTGGAGAACATGGAGGACGGCGTCGAGGACCCGACCAGCGAGAACCTGGGTGCCGCCGTCCGCCAGGCGGAGCACCTCACGGAACTGCTGCAGTACCTGCTCGACCTCTCCCGGCTGGACGCCGGTGTCGCGGGCCTCGACATCCGGGAGGTGGAGCTCGCCGCGCTCGTGGAGGAGGCGGTGGAGGTGACGCGGCTTGCCACCCTCCAACGGGGCCTCGACGTGAACTTCTCCTCGCGGATAGAGCCGCTGGACCTGCGGATCAACGGGGACGGCGCCCGCCTGATGCAGGTGCTGGTCAATGTCCTGGACAACGCCGCACGGCACACGCCCGCCGGCACCACCGTGCACGTGGACGTGGGGCGCGCGAAGAACCACGTCCGCATCGATGTCTCGGACAAGGGCCCGGGGATCGCCCCCGAGGAGAGGGAGCGGGTGTTCGGGCGCTTCCAGCGGGCCACCCCGCCCGGTGCCCCCGCCACCGGGGGCACCGGCATCGGGCTGGCGATCGCGCGCTGGGCCGTGTCGATCCACGGCGGCACCATCGCGATCCTGGACACCGACGTGGGCGCCACGTTCCGTATCCTGCTCCCCCTGTCCGGACCGGGGCGGGCCCGCACGCGCGCGGGTCGTGCGGCGCCCACGCATGGCCCCGCATGACCGTTGGCGTGGCTCGCGCTGGGGACACCTTGACCCGGCGTTGATGTTGCTCCGCGGCGGGCCGGGAACAGGCCCGGAATGTGGGCTGTGACACCGTCCGGAGGGCGACGGGCGGCACTCGTGGCCTAGGGTTGTCCGAGGGGAATTTCACAGATCGGGAGAGTGGGACGAGTGTCCGTGGACGAGCGAACCGGCGAGAACTCCGTTGACTTCGGAGCCAACGAATGGCTGATCGAGGAGTTGTACGACAAGTTCCTCGCGGACCCGTCGAGCGTCGACCCGCAGTGGCAGGCGTTCTTCGCCAAGTACGACACCGAAACGTCAAGCGCCGGCGCGGAGCCCGCGGCACCCACGCCCGCGCCGTTACCGCCCGCCGTGGCCGCGCCACCCGCAGCCCCACCCGCCACACCCGCTGCCCCCGCCGCGCTGGCGCCACGCCCGACGCCGCAGGTGGAGTCCACGCCGCCGGCGCGGCCCGCCACGCGCGAGCCCCGGGCCTCCGTCCACCTCGACCCGCGGGAGACGGCCCCCGAGATCGCGCGGTTCCGCGGC
>JADGOQ010000006.1 GCA_017882885.1 Actinomycetales bacterium
CCCTGCCGCGGCGCCAGACCCAACGTCACCAGAGACTCCCCACCACCCGCCGACCGTTCCACCCCAATTCTCTCGAACCGGCCACCACGAGGCGAACACCGCCACGCGAAAAACACCAGCCACCTAGGGGTGGAGTGGGACCTGAGAGTGGCGAGCGCGGCGGACTTCGCGGCGCTGCGAGAGTGGATCGCCCTCCACAAGGAGCTGCGGGCGCTGTTGCACTCCGGGGACGTGGTCCACGGGGACCTCGGGAACCCGGTGCTCCAGCTCGACGGCGTCGTCGCGCCGGACCGCCGCGACGCCCTGTACCGCCTCTCCGCCCTCGACCTGACCGTCACGTGGCCGCCGGGGCGAGTGCCGCTGCCCGGCCTGGAGCCCGACCTCCTGTACCACGTCACCGCCCAGCCGCCCGGCGACGCCGTCACCCACGGCCCATGGTCGCCGCCGTGGGGCGACGACGGCGTGCGGCTCACCGGCCGCGTGCTCGGCGAGGTGGGGATCCAGTCCCCGCTGCTCGGGGTGGACCAGCTGGTCCTCCTGCGGGCGAGGGCTGTGGAGTAGGAGACTGCGGCACCTGCCCGCGCAGAAACGCTTACCATCCATCGGCGGCGAGGTTTCCAACCCGCGGTGAGCTGCATACACCTCACCGCGGGCACAAGACCTCACCATGGACGGATGGTTAGGTTTGCACCGTCGGCGAGTGGGGCCGCGGATGGGCAGGTAGTCGCGAAAGTACGAAGATGCTACCGCGATAGTACGAAGATGGTAGCGCGAAAGTACGAAAGCGCGCTAGGCTGCCGTTCCATGGACGGACTGTTGCCGCGCAAGACCGTGGCCGTTGGGCGTGAGCTCCTGGGCGCCTTCCCCGCAGTGGTGGTGCAGGGCGCACGCCAGGTGGGCAAGAGTACCTTGGCTCGACAACTGGTCGCGGACCGGGCGGCCTTGCTCGTCACTCTCGACGATCGGCGGACCCGTGATGCCGCAATCGCTGACGAGACAGCATTCGTCGAGCAGTTCCCGGAGGGCGTGCTGGTCATTGACGAGGTGCAGCGCGAGCCCGAACTCCTGCTGGCGATCAAGGCAAGCATCGATCGGGACCGGCGGCCCGGCCGCTTCCTGTTGACTGGTTCAGCAGACCTGTTGACAGTGAAGGGGCGTACGGACAGCCTCGCCGGGCGCGCGGCAACGCTCCGTCTGCGGGGCCTGAGTCAGGGCGAGCTCGCGGGCGAACCAGAGGACTTCGTGCGCACTCTCCGCCAGGGTGTGGCCCCCCAGCGCTTCAGAACCTCGTGGACGCGGGAATCCTACGCGCACGCGCTGGCACGGGGCGGGTTCCCCGACGTCCGGCATCTCAACCCCCGGCTGCGCAATGCCTGGCTGGACAGCTACCTCGAGCGCGTGCTGGAGCGCGACGCCACGATGCTTCCCTCGGGTGGCCAGTCCCAGCGCCTCCGGTCCGTGATCGCCCTGCTCGCCGCAAACCAAGGTGGTGAACTGGTGAAGGCGCGAATCGCCGAAGGTGCGGAGATCCCGAAGAACTCCATCACCGCGTACCTCGACGTGTTGCGCTCGGTGTACCTGGTCGATGAACTGTCGCCGTGGACCGCGAACCTGACCAAGCGGGAGATCGGACGGTCGAAGGCGTTCGTATCCGACTCCGCGCTGGCAATGCGGCTGAACCGGACAACTGAGCAGCAACTAGTCCCCCTCACCTCGGACTCGATCGGAGGGATGTTCGAGGCGTTCGTTGCCAGTGAGCTGCTGAAACAGCAGTCATGGAGCGACCACGACTTCCAGGTGTTCCACTTCCGCGATCGCGACGGCGTCGAGGTGGACCTCGTTCTCGAGTTCGACGACGGTCGTGTGCTCGCCATCGAGGTCAAGGCCTCCGCCACCTACCGAGCGGACCAGTTCCGCGGGCTCCGATTCCTCCGCGACAAGCTGGGCGACCGGTTCATCGCAGGCGTCGTCGTCGGCATGGGCCCCACCGGGTACCAGTTCGCCGACCGCCTTTTCGGACTGCCGGCTGCTGCTCTCTGGGAGTGGCGGGGGTGACGGCTCTGCACCGCCGCACCCCGGGCCCAAGGCCTGAATGGCGTCCCGCCCGTGGGACGTAGGTCCCACACTCTGGACGGGCCGTTGCCTCGAGGTGCGCATCCGGGTTGGGTTGCCGCATGTCCTCCACCGACACATACCTCGCCAACAACTCCCGCTACGCCGAGACCTTCACCGGTCCGCTCCCGCTGCCGCCCGCCAAGGGGGTCGCCGTCGTCGCCTGCATGGACGCCCGCCTGAACGTCTACGGCGCGCTCGGCCTCGCCGAGGGCGAGGCGCACGTGATCCGCAACGCCGGCGGCGTGGTCACCGACGACGAGATCCGCTCCCTCGCCATCAGCCAGCGCCTGCTGGGGACGCGGGAGATCATCCTGATCCACCACACCGACTGCGGCATGCTCACCTTCACTGATGACGACTTCAAGCGCGCCATCCAGGACGAGACCGGCATCAAGCCGGAGTGGGCCGCCGAGTCCTTCACCGACCTGGACGAGGACGTGCGGCAGTCCATCGCCCGCATCAAGGCCAGCCCGTTCGTCCCACACCGAATCCGTGCGGGGCTTCGTGTTCGACGTCGCCACCGGGTTGCTGCGCGAGGTGACGGCCTGACCTGGGTGAGGTCACCAGCGCGACCGCATGCGCTGCTCCGTGGCGTTGATCAGCCCGTACCATGGGTCACGTCATCCGAGCTCTGAGCAAGAAGGCGCTCGGCCAGGCCGCAGAGGACGACTCCTCGGTGATCCGCGTCATCGCGCCGCACCGGAAGGGGGACTGATCCGCGGGAACCGTGGCGCTCGCCGATCGCACTCGTGGCGGTAGCGAGCTCCGGCCCGTCACGCGCCGTCGGCCAGCGAGACGACCACCTTCAGCCCGGTGCGGGCGCTGGCGGCGTCGAAGGCCTCGGCCGCCCGCTCGAGCGGATATGCCGCGCTCACCAGCGACCGGACGTCCACCCGCCCGTCCGCGACCAGCCGCATCGTGCGCTCGTACATCTCCTTCATGCGCCGCACCATCACCAGGGTGAGGCCCTTGCGGCGGGCGAGGCCGGCGGGGAAGGCGGAGCGGTCGGCGTCGGGAATCCCGACGAGCAGCACCCTCGCCCCGGGACGCGCGGCGGGCAGCGCCTCGGCGATGCCGGCGTTGGTGCCGGCCACCTCGAAGACGACGTCGCATCCCAGCCCCGTCAGCTCCGCCAGGCCGGCCGCCGTCACCTCGTCGGGGTGCAGCGCCACGTCCGCGCCGAATCGCAGCGCGGCCGCCCGCCGGTGCGCCAGAGGCTCGACGGCGATCACCCGGCTCGCGCCGGCCGCGCGCGCGAGCTGCACCAGCAGCAGCCCGATCGGCCCGGTGCCCACAACGGCCACGGTCGCCCCGACCCGCGCGTGGGCGAGATCCCACGCGTGCAGCGCGACGCCGAGCGGCTCGAGCACGGCGCCGTCGGCGGCGGTGAAGCCCTCGGGCAGGGGGTGGAGCAGGTGGGTGGGCCAGGTCATGAAGTCCCGCAGGCCACCGTCGAGGGTGCCGTGGCCGGAGAACCGCACGGTGGGGCAGAGGTTGCGGTGCCCCTCGAGGCAGAGCTCGCACGCGCCGCAGGGGATCGCGGGGTCGACGGCAACGAGGCGTCCGTCCAGCGGGCCACCGACCACGCGGCCGGCCAGCTCGTGGCCGGGCACGATCGGAGCCGTGATCACCGCGTCGCCGATGCCGCCGTCGGTGTACCAGTGCAGGTCGGAGCCGCAGAGGCCCACCGCCGCCATGCGGACCAGGCTCTCGCCCTGCCCCGGGGTGGGGTCGGGTTCGTCTGCCAGTCGTAGGTCACGGATGCCGTGCAGGCGTGCTGTCCTCATCCAGCTCACCGCCCGATCCGCAGGACGGACCATGAGACGGGCGGGACGACGGCGGTGAGCGCGCCGTCGGTGACCGTGGCCGTGGCGTTGGGCCGGGGGGCGACGGAGGAGTCGTCGTCGGCCGTGGCGGCCCACGTGTGGTCCGGGTTGTGCAGCGTGGTCGCCGCGAGCACGCGGACCGCGCCGAGGGAGCGGACGTCCACCTCGAGGGTGATGTCCTCGGTGGTCGAGCGGTTGACCACGAACACCACGGTCTCGCCTGTCTCGGCGTCGTGGCTGGCGACGGCGTCGACGTCGGTCACGTCGCCCCACTTCGCGGTCTCGTGGGTGGGCGAATCGATGGCCACGCGGAGCACGTCGCCGGAGGCCAGGTTGGAGGCCTGCGCGAACGGGTGGAAGATCGTCTGCTTCCACACCCGCCCGCCGGGCTCGGTCATGATCGGTGCGATCACGTTGACGAGCTGCGCGAGGGACGCGGCGTGCACCCGGTCCGTGTTCCGCAGCAGGGAGATCAGGAGGCTCCCGACGACAACGGCGTCGGCCACGTTGTACCTGTCCTCCAGCAGGACCGGGGCCACGGGCCAGTCGTCCCCGGTGGGCGGCGGGGACTCGGCGCGGAGCCGGTACCACGCGTTCCACTCGTCGAAGGAGACGTGGATCCGCTTGTCCAGCTTCTTCGCGGCCCGGACGGCGTCGGCGGTGGCGGCCACCGCGGAGATGAACCTGTCCATGTCCACGGCCGAGGCGAGGAAGGAGGCGAGGTCGCCGTCCTCCTCGCGGTAGTAGGCGTGCGCGGAGATGAGGTCCACCTCCTCGTACGACTCGGTCAGCACGATCCGCTCCCACTCCCCGAACGTCGGCATGGTGGTACCAGAGGAGCCGCAGGCCACGAGGGCGAGGTCCGGGTCCACCATCCGCATGGCGCGGGCCGTCTCGGCGGCGAGGCGGCCGTACTCGCGGGCGGTCTTGTGGCCGAGCTGCCACGGGCCGTCCATCTCGTTGCCGAGGCACCAGAACTTGACCCGGTACGGGTCCGCGGCGCCGTTCGCACGGCGGAGGTCCGAGAAGTGGGTGCCCGAGGGGACGTTGCAGTACTCGAGGAGTTCCAGGGCGTCCTGGATGCCGCGGGTGCCGAGGTTGACCGCCATCATCGGCTCGACGTGCGCGGCGGCGCACCACCGCATGAACTCGTCCACGCCCACGGTGTTGGGCTCGGTGGAGTGCCACGCGAGGTCGAGGCGCCGGGGCCGCTGCTCCACGGGGCCGATCCCGTCCTCCCAGCGGTAGCCGGACACGAAGTTGCCGCCGGGGTAGCGGACGGTGGAGACGCCGAGCTCGCGGGTGAGGTCGATGACGTCGCGGCGGAAGCCGTCCGCGTCGGCGGTGGGATGGCCGGGGTCGTGGATCCCGGTGTAGACGCACCGGCCGAGGTGCTCGACGAACGAGCCGAACGTGTGGCGCCGTACGGGGCCGACCCGGAAGGCGGGGTCAACGGTCAATCGAGCAGTCCTCATGCGATCCCTCCTCCGTCGTCCAGATGTCCCACCAGCCGCGACGCGAGCCCCGTGTACGACCCCGGCGTCAATGCGAGGAGCCGCCCCGCGACGTCGTCGGGCAACCCCAGCCCTGCCACGAACTCCCGCATCGCCGGCCCGTCCACCCGCCGCCCGCGGGTGAGGTCCTTGAGCCGCTCATAGGGGTCCTCCATGCCGGGCGCGCCTGCGATCCCGGCCGCGCGCATCGCGGACTGGACCGCCTCGCCGAGCACCTCCCAGTTCGC
Source organism: Actinomycetales bacterium (assembly GCA_017882885.1). Taxonomy (GTDB): domain Bacteria; phylum Actinomycetota; class Actinomycetes; order Actinomycetales; family Actinomycetaceae; genus UBA1383. The sequence continues at coordinate 5,683 of JADGOQ010000006.1, forward strand.
GTCGAGGTCCCGGGCCATCGCGGCCGCGTCCACGTCGAGGCCGGCGAGCCCACGGACCACGTTGTCGATGGCCAGCAGCGAGTGCCCGAACGCCACCCCGATGTTGCGCTGCGTGGTGGAGTCGGTGAGGTCGCGCTGCAGGCGGGAGGTGACGAGCGTGGCGCCGAGCGAGTCCAGCAGCGCGCACGAGAGCTCCAGGTTCGCCTCCGCGTTCTCGAAGCGGATCGGGTTCACCTTGTGCGGCATGGTGGAGGACCCCGTGCTGCCCTGCGCCGCGAGGTTCTGCCGGAAGTACCCGAGCGAGATGTAGGTCCACACGTCGGTGGCGAGGTTGTGCAGCACGCGGTTGAACCGCGCCACGTCCGCGTAGAGCTCCGCCTGCCAGTCGTGCGACTCGATCTGCGTGGTCAGCGGGTTCCACGTCAGCCCGAGGCCCTCCACGAACGTCCGGCTGACCTCCTCCCAATCCGTCCCCGGGACTGCGACGGCGTGCGCCGCGTAGGTCCCCGTCGCGCCGTTGATCTTGCCCAGGTACTCGGCGCGCTCCACGCGGGCGAGCTGGCGGCGCAGCCGCGCGGCCAGCACCGCGAGCTCCTTGCCCAGGGTGGTGGGGGTGGCGGGCTGGCCGTGGGTGCGGGCGAGCATGGGGACCGCGGCGGTGGTGCGGGCGAGTTCGGCGAGGTCGAAGACGAGCGCGCCGGCCGCCGGCAGCCACACCTCGTGCACGGCGGAGCGCACGGTCAGCGCGTAGGCGAGGTTGTTGATGTCCTCCGACGTGCAGAAGATGTGCACCATCTCGAGCAGGTGCGGCAGCGCGGTGTCCGGGCCCAGCGCCCTGCGGGCCGAGTCGAGCCGGCGCTTCAGGAAGTACTCCACCGCCTTGACGTCGTGCCGGGTCCCGGCCTCGATCGCGCCGAGTTCCGCGATCTCCGCCGCCCCGAACGACTCGACGACGCCGCGCAGATGGGCCACGTCGTCGGCCGTCAGCGCGGGGGCGCCGGGGACGGCGCCGGTGGACGTGAGGTGGATGAGCCACTCCACCTCCACCCGGACGCGGGCCCGGTTGAGCGCGGCCTCGGACAGGTGGTCCACCAGCGGCGCGACGACGGCGCGGTAGCGGCCGTCGAGGGGGCCGAGGGCGAGTGGGGGGTCGAGCTGGGAGAGGTCCACGGTCATGGGGCCATTCTGGCAGCCGGGGCGGCGGTGGGGGCGCGTGCGGAGGTGGCGGCGTCGTCCGCATCGCGGTCCGTTACATCAAGGAAACGCAAAACGGTTTGAATGAAATCATGACGTGCCCGGCACCCCCAGCCGTGGCAACAGACGGAAGGGTTGACATGACTCGCAGATTCGCACTTCCCACGATCATGGCCGCAGTGGTGGCACTCGCGCTCGGGGCCTGCTCCGGCGACGTCGGTGCCAACTCCACACCGCGGGCGCCGCGGGACTCGACCTGGTGCAGGCCGGCGCGCTCACCGCCTGCACCGACGCGCCCTACCCGCCCTTCGAGTATGAGGAAGCGGGCACACCCTCGGGCTACAGCGGCTTCGATGTGGAGATCATGCAGGCCATCGCCGACGAGCTGGGCCTCGAGCTCAAGGTGCAGGACGTGGCGTTCGACGCGCTCCAGTCCGGCACGGTCCTTGCTGCCGGCCAGTGCGACCTCGGGATGTCCGCCATCACGATCACCGAGGAGCGCAAGGCGAACATCGACTTCTCGGAGCCGTACTACGACTCGCTGCAGTCGCTGCTCGCACCAGCGGACTCCGGCATCACCGCGATCACTGACCTCGCCGGCAAGAAGGTCGGCGTGCAGCAGGGCACCACAGGCCAGACATACGCGAAGGAGAACGCGCCCGTGGGCACCGTCTTCGTGGAGTTCCCGGGTGACGGCGAGCTGTGGCCGGCACTCCAGGCCGGGCAGATCGATGCCATCCTGCAGGACCACCCGGTGAACATCGAGCACGCGAAGGCCGATCCGACCTATGTGCTTGTGGAGTCGTACGAAACCGGCGAGCAGTACGGCTTCGCCTTCGCCAAGGGTCAGAAGACCGCGCTGCGCGAGGCCGTTGGCGCCGCGCTTGCCGCCATGCGAACTGATGGCCGGTACGACGAGATCTACGGCAAGTACTTCGCGGTCGGCTAGGCCGGGCCAGGTCGCGCCATGCGAAGGACAACGAAGCAACGACTGACCCGGATCGTCCTCTACGCCGTCTTCGCAGCGGTGGTCCTCGGCGTTGTGCTGTCGATGGACTGGCAGCGCGTGGGGACGCAGTTCTTCAACCTTGAGGTGGCGCGCAAGCAGCTGCCCCAGATCGTGACGATCGCACTCCGGAACACGCTGCTGTTCACCGTGACCTCGTTTGCGGGCGGTCTGCTCATCGGCACCCTGATGGCGCTCATGAAGCTCTCCTCGGCCACTCCGTACCGCCTGTTCGCGACCGGGTACATCGAGCTGTTCCGGGGCATCCCGGCACTGCTGACCATCTTCGCCATGGCGTACATGCTGCCGATCGCCCTGGGTGTCCAGGTGCCGGGTGGAAACATCGGGGCCGGGCTCCTGGGCCTGATCCTGGTGGCCTCGGCCTACATGGCCGAGGTCATCCGGTCCGGCATCCAGGCGGTGCCGAAGGGGCAACGGGAGGCAGCGCGCTCGCTGGGGATGTCCCAGAGCCGAACCATGATCTCCGTGGTGCTACCGCAGGCCTTCCGCATCGTCATCCCCCCGGTCACGAACGAGTTCGTGCTCCTGCTGAAGGACACCTCGCTGCTGTTCATCGCAGGGTCCACCCTGCAGACGAAGGAGCTGACCACCTTCGCCCGTGACGGGCTCACCACGAACGCCAACGCCACACCGCTCATCATGGCGGCCATGCTGTACCTCGTGGTGACGATCCCGCTGACCAGCCTGGTGGCGCGAATGGAGAAGAGGATGGCGAGGGCCAGATGACCAGTTCGCTCAACACCCCGGACCCGTCCGCACCCGCCATCGACATCCGGGGCCTACGCAAGAGCTTCGGCGACAACGAGGTGCTCAAGGGCATCGACCTCACCATCGCGAGGGGTGAGGTCGTGTGCGTCATCGGTCCGTCCGGCTCGGGGAAGTCCACGCTGCTGCGCTCGGTGAACCTGCTCGAGGACCCCTCCGGCGGGTCGATTCATATCGAGGGCATCGACATCCTCGACCCGGACGTGGACCTCGACGCCATCCGCACCCGGATCGGCATGGTGTTCCAGCAGTTCAACCTGTTCCCGCACATGTCGGTGCTGCGCAACCTCACGATCGCGCAGGAGAAGGTGCTGCGACGCAAGCCCGCGGAGGCCCAGAAGGTGGCGCGGGACATGCTCGAGAAGGTGGGACTCTCCGACAAGGTGGACGCCCATCCCGGGCAGCTCTCCGGCGGCCAGATGCAGCGCGTGGCGATCGCGCGCTCGCTGTCCATGAACCCGGACATGATGCTCTTCGACGAGCCCACCTCGGCGCTGGACCCCGAACTGGTGGGTGAGGTGCTCGCCGTGATGAAGGACCTGGCTCAGTCCGGGATGACGATGATGGTGGTGACCCACGAGATGGGCTTCGCCCGCGAGGTGGGCGACCGCCTGATCTTCATGGATGACGGCCAGATCGTCGAGGAGGGTCTGCCCCGCGAGGTGCTCGCCGATCCCCAGCACCAGCGGACCAAGGCGTTCCTCTCGAAGGTGCTCTGACCCTCAGGCGAGGAAGTCCCGCAGGGCCTCGACCACCAGGGCGTGGTCGTCGGCCTGCGGTAGCCCGGAGACCGTCACCGCCCCGACCACCCCGACGCCGACCACCCGGATCGGGAAGCTGCCCCCGTGCGCGGCGTACTGCTGGAGCGGCAGGTCGTGCTCCTCAGTGAGCGTGGTTCCCTTCGCGGCCGCGCGCAGTCCGACGAGCCACGACGACTCCCCGAACCGCTCCACCACCCGCACCTTGCGTTCCACCCAGCTGTCGTTGTCCGCCGTCGTGCCCGGGAGGGCGGCATGGAACAGCTGCTGGGTGCCGCGGCGTACGTCGATGGTGACGCCGAGTTCCCGCTCCTGCGCCAACTCGACCAGGAGGCAGCCCAGGCGCCACGCGTCGTCGTTGTCGAAGTGGGTGAAGACGAGCGTGCGCTCCTCCTCCGTGGCGGCGGCGATGGCGTGGAGCAGGCTTTCGGTGTCCATGGGCTGATCCTATAGGGAGCGAGCCGATCCGGTGCCCGCGCCGTCGACCCGCGCGCCGATCGCATCGACCACCCGCTGCAGGTACGGGGTGTCGACGCCGTGCGCCGCGCCCAGCTCGATGATCCGGGTGCCCAGGACGTCCAGTTCGTTCGGCCCGCGCCGCCGCACGTCCAGCTGCAGGGAGGTGGTCATCGCGGGGTGGATGGCGAAGAGGTCGGCGCGCAGGTCCTCGAACGACGTCGGGACCCCGGCGGCGCCGGCCACCGCCGCGACCTCGCGGACGACGCCGTCGGTGGTGGCGGGGTCGGCGCGAAGGGCCGCGCCGATGGGCAGGTCCGTCCACGCGGTGAGGAGGGCCATGGGGGAGAGGAAGCGCAGCTTCCGCCACAGCACCTCGGTCTCCGTGCCCCGGCTGTGGACGGTCACGCCCGCCGCGGCCAGGGCGCGCATGACCTCCCAGTCCGCCGTGCCCGCGTGCGCGGTGACGACGGCGGAGCCGGACCGGTGCTCGATCACGCCGTCGGGCCCGCGGGCGGACACCACGCCGACCGAGCCGCAGGCCACCCGGCCCCCGGCCGGGCCGTCCAGGGCGGCGTGGACCAGGTCCGCGTGCGAGACGCCGTTCAGGAGGGTGAGCACCTCGGCAGGGCGGGCGACCGCAAGGCCGGGGAGGACATCGGCGAGGCCGTAGCCCTTGACCGTCACGATCGCGGCGCTGCCCCGGGGCACGTCCGTGGCGGTGGGCACATCCACGTGGAAAGTCCCGTACCCGGCCGACTCGATGGTGAGGCCGTCGGTGGCGATGCGGCGCGCCGTCGCCTCGCGGGCGACGACGACGGTCTCGATCCCCGCCCGCCGGAGGAGGCCCGCGAGGAGCCCGCCCACCCCGCCCGGCCCGACAACGCTGATCACGGGACAAGCCTAGGCGCGTTCCCGACCGGGAGGAGATCGGGGATGCTGGCCGGGCTAACGGGAGCGGTAACCCCCGGCCAGCAACCCCAGTCCTGCAACCGGAATGGGGCGGGCTTCCAACCCTCCTTTGGGCGCCCGCCCCGTGCCGTGTGATCCCATTCAAGCGGAGCCCGGCCGTACACCAACAGCCACACGGGCACCAACTACCTGCCATGTCAGCAAGTTGCGTCAGAGCAGTGCGCGGGCTGCCCGCATCGTCTGCCGCCCGTAGCCGCCGCCGAAGAGCGCGGCGTGGACGGCGAGCATGTGGAGCTGGTGCAGCCCAACGCGCCCGCGCCAACCGTGGGCGAGCGGCGACACCTCGTGGTAGCCGCCGAGCGTCCGCTCCAGGAACGGCGAACCGAACAGTGCGAGCTCCGCGAGGTCGGTCTCGGCGTGGCCGCCGTGGGCGGCTGGGTCGATGAGGACACCGCGGAGCGTGCCCTCGCTTCCCGGGAAGTCGTCCGACCAGAGCACGTTCCCGCCCCACAGGTCGCCGTGGATGCGGGCCACGGCGCCGCACAACCCGGGTTGGGCCGCGTCGAACGTGCCAGCGGCTATGCGCGCGAGGGCGGCGTCGAGGAGGCAGGCGTCGTCGGCGTCGAGGGCGCCGCGGTCGCGGGCGAGGCGGACGTAGGGCCCCACCCGCGACTGCGCGTAGAACGCGCCCCACGACGTGGATGCGCCGGCCGCCGTCGCGACCATCGGGTGGGGGAGCTCCGCCAGCCGCGCGTCGGCGACGGCGAGGCCCGGGGGAGCCTGGCCGAACCACTGCGCGCCCGTCGCGTGGGTGCGGGCGAGCTCGCGGCCGAACGCCTCCGCCGCCACGGCCGACGCGGGGACGGGCCGCAGGCGGCGGGTCTCCAGCCAGCCCGCGCCGCTGGTGAGGAGCGGGACGACGGCGGCTCCGCCGTCGGCCACTGCCGCGGTGAGCCAGCGCAGGGATGCCGCCTCGCTCGCGATCGCGGCCGGGGTCGCGGTCTTGCGGAAGGCGGGCACGGGGCAAGTCTGGCAGGCGGACACGTGCGCGATCCAGGGCCGCTCGCCTTCCACAGGTGCGTTTGCGTCCAGCCGTCCACCGCGGGGCTCGCCCAGGGATCGGGCGGCGGTGCGGCGCGCCTAACGTCGGGGGACAGCCGTTGCCGTCAGGAGGAACCTGCCATGATCCTGGATGCGTCCAGCGCCCTCGCAGCCGTCGGCGCCGCCCAGCGCGACGTCGAGCTCGCCCTCGAGCGGCTGCACGCCGCCGACGCCGCCACCTGGACCGGCCCAGCGGCCGCCGCCTACACGGAGTGCCGGGACGCCGCCGTCGTCACCGCGCACGCCGTCGAGCGGGAGCTCCGGGTGGCGCGGGAGCAGCTGCGCGCTTTCGTGGCCGAGTGCGACATCTGGGGCGCCGTGCCGCGGGGGTACGCGGGATGAGCCGCAACCTGCTCGACGACTCGCCGGCGCCGCGGCTCACCGTGCACGTCTTCGACGGCCGCACGTCCGTGGACACGGACCGGCTCCGGGAGCTCACGCGCCTGCTCGACGCCGTCCTGGCGGCGGTGCGGGGTGCCCTCCTCGACCTCACCCACGCGCGGGAGGTGGTGCACCTGTGGGCGATGTTCGCGCCGCTGAACGCGCCGGGAGCGCTGCGGGCGCTCGACGACGCCGCGCGGCGGATGGCGTCGCTTGCGGACCTGGAGCGGCGGGTGGAGGAGTTGCGCGGGCAGACGGTGGCCGCGCTGGCCACCTACGAGGAGGCGGACAACGCCGCGCGGGCGGTGATCGCGAGACAGGGCTCGCTGGCGAGCCGGTTCACCGGGTTCCTCCTCGGCACGGTGCTGCCGGTCCTTGGTGTGCCACGGTGGTTCGTGCCCGCGGTGGGCGGCGGCCTGCTGCTGGTGGATTCCGTGGGCGACGCGATGCGGGACGTGCCCGCGCTCG
>JADGOQ010000052.1 GCA_017882885.1 Actinomycetales bacterium
CATCTTGGGGTTCCACCTGCGGGTCTGGTGCCCGAAGTGGACGCCGCTCTCGAGGAGCTGGCGCACTGTGACGACGGCCATGGCGCGTCCTTTCGGTACGGGCGCGTGCCCGCACGATTGTGGGCCGGCGAACCGGCCCAATTTTCACGGTTGTCATGCGGCCGTGTGGCCGCCAGTCCTGGCACCTGCGATCCGGGACGCACCACTCCCCCGAGGGGGCGTGGGGACCGTTGCCCCGCATCCGGCTCGACGCCGAGTGCAGGTGCGCGTAGTCAACCTGGAGGTTGCGCTGACAATCCTAACGGATCGCGGCCGGTGGAAGCACCCGCCCTGGTGCGACGTCGTCCACAGGTTGTCAGGCGGCGCGCCACGGCGGGAGCGTCCCCGGTGGATGCTTGCGGCCATGACTCTCGTGCACGCGCTCGCCGTGATCGCCCTCGGACTCTCCATGTTGCCCGACGGCGCGACCGCGGACCCTCCCCCCGCGGACCTGGCCGCGCTGGAGTCCCGCTGGGCCCCGGAGGCGCGGAGGCCACTCGCGGCCGGCGCGGCGTACGACTGGCCGACCGGCGTCGAGGTCGCGGTGGTGCGGCCCTTCTCCGGCCCGGCCGTCCCCTGGGGCACCGGGCACCGCGGCGCCGACCTGCGCCTGGAGGCCGGTGCGCCGGTGCGTGCGGCCGGCGACGGCGTCGTCGCGTTCGCGGGCTGGGTGGTGGACCGCCACGTGGTGTCCATCGACCACGCCGACGGCATCCGCACCACGTACGAGCCCGTCCTCCCGGCCGTCGCCACCGGGCAGTGGGTCTCCCGGGGCGAGGTGATCGGGACCCTGGAACCCGGGCACTGCGATGGGGGCTGCCTGCACGTGGGTGCCCGCCGGGGTGCGGACACCTATATCGACCCCCTGACGCTCTTCACGGACACGGTGATCCGGCTCTACCCGGTGGGCTGAGACGGTCTCAGGCGCGCGGGTGGGCCTGGGTGAAGGCGGCGCGCAGCCGTTCCGGGGTGACGTGGGTATAGCGCTGCGTCGTCCGCAGGGACGAGTGCCCGAGCAGCTCCTGGACGGTCCGCAGGTCGGAGCCACCCTCCAGCAGGTGGGTTGCGGTCGAATGCCGCAGCCCGTGCGGCGCGAGGTCCTTCACGCCCGCGCGCGCCGTGAGGCGGTGCAGCTCGCCGCGCAGCGTCCGCGGGTCCAGCCGTCCGCCCCGCGCGCCGAGGAACATCGCCGTCCCGCTCCCCTCGGTGGCGAGCTGGTGCCGGACCCCGAGCCACGCGGTGAGGGCCCGTGCGGCGGGGCCCCCGAAGGGGACCACGCGCTCCTTGTTGCCCTTTCCCAGCACGCGCACCGTCCGGGTGGCGAAGTCCGCGGCGCCGAGGTCCATGCCGGTCAGCTCGCCGATGCGCAACCCGGAGGCGTACAGCAGCTCCAGGGCCGCCCAGTCCCGCACGAGGGTCGGCTCCCCGCCCGCGGCGAGCTCCCGCGCGAAGTCGAGCAGGGCCGCGGCGTCGTCCTGGGCGAGCACGGTGGGCAGGGCATTCACCGCCCTGGGCGAGGAGAGCCGGAGTGTCACGTCGGTGGCGAGCAGCCCGGTGTGGTGTGCCCAGCCGCTGAAGGTCCGCGCGGCGGCGGCGTGCCGCGCGAGGGTGGCGCGGGAGCGGCCCTCGTCGGCAGCCTGGGCCAGCCAGCCCCGGACCGCCACAAGGGTGAGGTCGCCGGGGTCCGCGACCACGGCGTCAGGCCCATGGACGAAGGCCAGCAGTGACCGGATGTCGGAGGAGTACGCCCGGACGGTGTGTGCGCTCAGGCCGCGCTCGAGGCCGAGGTGCCGCTCGAACGCGGCCAGCGTCTCCTCGACGTCCATGCCCTCAGGATGCCACGCGGCCCCACCGATTCCCGGACCGGCGCACCCTGCCCGCGAGTTCGAGGAGCCCGAGGGCGCCGCGGACCTCCGCGGGCGCGAGTCCCGCGGCCCGGGCGATCGACTCCACCTCGGCGGAGGTGCGTACCGGCATGGCGTCGAGCACCCGCGACTGGTCGGGGGCCAGGTCGTCGAGCAGCCCCGGCGCCACCAGCGGCTCGGGTGCGAGGTAGTCCCCCACCGGCGACACCAGCTCGCGGGCCTCCGCCGCCGACGTCACGCACACCGCCCGGCCCTCGCGGATCAGCCAGTGGCACCCGGCCGACGCCGCCGAGGTCACCGGGCCCGGGACGGCCCCAACGGGCCGCAGGAGTGCGGCGGCGTGGTTCGCCGTCGAGATGGCGCCGGAGCGGGCACCCGCCTCCACCACGAGCGTCCCGCCGGTCAGCGCGGCAATCAGGCGGTTGCGCGCGAGGAACCGGTGGCGCCCGGGCACCGAGCCCGGCGGGGACTCCGCCACGAGTGCCCCGGTCTGGGCGATCGTGTGCAGCAGCCCCTCGTTGCCCGCCGGGTAGAGCCGGTCCACTCCCCCCGCCAGCAGGGCGAGCGTGGGCGCGCCGCCGCGCGCCGCGAGCGCGCCCCGGTGTGCCGCCGCGTCGATGCCGTACGCCCCACCGGACACCACCGCAACACCGTCCTCCGCGAGCGTGAGCGCGAACTCCGCCGCCGTGGTCTCGCCGTACCGGGTGGACGCCCGCGAGCCGACGATCGAGATCGAGCCGCCCGCCGGGAAGTCGAGGGTGACGCGCTCCCGCGACCGCACCCACAGCGCCATGGGGGCGGCCGTGCCCAGGTCCGCGAAGGCGGAGGGCCACCCCGGCGCGTCGGGCACCAGCAGGTGGCCGCCCAGCCGGTGCAGCACCTCCAGTTCGCGCCGGATGTCCAGCCCGTCCAGCCGCGGGGCCCAGCGCTCCACCATGGTCCGGGTGGCGGGCGGTAGGCTCCCCGCCCGCCCGGCGTTGCCGCTCAGCCAGTCGAGCGCGGTGGACGGTCCGAGGTCACGCACCACGACGCCCGCCCGGTCGTCGCCGGGCTCGGCGATGCGGCTCCATGCGGCCCAGGCGAGGACGGGGTCCGTGATGTCAAATGGCAGGCGCATCGTCGCCCCCCGTCCGCAGGCACAGCGCCTGCCCCACGAGCGCAAGGTCCGGTCGGTCCGCGCCGGCGAGGTCCGCCAGGGTCCACGCGATCCGGAGCACCCGGTCGAGACCGCGCATCGTCAGCGTCCCCTTCTCCACGGAGCGCTCGAGCAGGCGGCGCACGTCCGTGTCGATGACGGCGTCGGGTCCCCGCAGGTAGCGCCCGGGCGCCGCCGAGTTGAGGGACCAGGGCTGGTACCGGTACCGCTCGACCTGCAGGCGGCGGGCAGCGGCGACACGGGCGGCGACGACGTCGGACGGCTCGCCCAGGCCGCCCAGCACGGCGCGCGCCCGGGTCAGCCGCGGGACCGTCACGCGCATGTCCACGCGGTCGATCAGGGGCCCGCTGAGTCGGCCGATGTACCGCCGCCGGAGACCGGCCGAGCAGCGGCAGTCCCGGTCCGACCCACAGGGGCACGGGTTCGCGGCCATGACCAGTTGGAACCGTGCCGGGTAGCGCGCGGCCGCGCGCGCCCGGTGCAACACGATCTGCCCGCTCTCCAGCGGCTGGCGCAGCGTCTGGAGCACGGCAGGCGGGAACTCCGGGGCCTCGTCGAGGAAGAGCGTCCCGCAGTGGGACTTGGACACGGCCCCGGGCCGCGGGACCCCGTTCCCTCCCCCGATGATCGAGGCCGGCGACGCGGTGTGGTGCGGCGCCTCGAAAGGCGGGCGGCGGATGAGGCCGTGCGACGGCATGAAGGTGCCCGCGATCGAGTGGATGGACGTCACCGCGACGGCGTCGTCGTCGTCGAGGTCCGGGAGGATCGAGGGCAGGCGGCAGGCGAGCATCGTCTTGCCCGCGCCCGGTGGGCCGAGCATCAGGAGGTGGTGACCGCCGGCCGCGGCGACCTCCAACGCGAAGCGCGCCTCGCCCTGGCCGACGACGTCGGCCATGTCCGGGGACCCGGCTGGCTCGTCCCCCGGTACCGTGCGAGCGGCGGGTTCGAGGTCGGGCGCCCGGTCGAGGCGGATCCCGTACAGCGCCAGGACGTCCCCCAGGTGGTCCACGGCCTCCACCCGGGCGCCGGGGACCAGCGCGGCCTCCAGGGCGTTGCCCCTGCTCACCACCACGTTCGGGTGCCCGGCGGCGACCGCGCAGGCCACCATCGGCAGCACGCCGCGCACCGGGTGCACGCGGCCGTCGAGCCCGAGCTCGCCGAGGTGCACCGTCCGGCGGGCCTCCTCGCGCCCGGGCATGGCCCCGGTCGCCACAACGGCGACGGCGATCGCCAGGTCGAAACCCGTTCCCGTCTTCGGCAGCGACGCCGGGGAGAGGTTGACCGTGATCCGGCGGTCCGGGAGGTGGGTGCCGCAGCTGTGCAGCGCCGCCCGGACCCGCTCCCGCGCCTCCCCCAGGGCGGCATCCGGCAGGCCCACGATCCGGAAGGCGGGCAAGCCGGCGGCGAGCTGCGCCTCCACCTCGATGACGGTGCCCTCGAGGCCGATGAGACCCACGGCGCGGGCGCGGCCCATGTTCACCAGGCCACCCCCGTGAAGTGGTCGATGGCCGGGGTGCCGCGCAGCGGGAGGAGGATGCTGATCACGTCGATCCGCACCCGCCCGTGATGGGGGTGCTCCCCGAGCCACACGGCGCACAGCCGGCGCAGCCGAGCAAGCTTCGAACTCGTGACGGCTTGCGCCCCGGTCCCGCGGTCGTCGGTGCGCCGGGTCTTCACCTCGACGATCGCGAGGTTGCCCTGCGGGTCGGTCGCCACGATGTCGATCTCCCCCTGCGGGCACCGCCAGTTCTGCGCGAGCACCTCGTATCCCAGGTCCAGCAGGTACCGGCATGCGAGCCGCTCGCCGTACGCGCCGACGGCGTTGTTCTGTTTCGTCATCTCTCACCTCTGCGGCGATCCTGCCCGAGGTGGGATGGACGGGACCGGGAGCGCCCGGCGACCTGTGGGTACGGCTCCCCCAACGGCGACTGTGGAAGGACGAGTGTCCGACCCTAGATGTTCATCTCAGGGCGCTGCAGCTCCTCGATGTTGACGTCCTTGAACGTCACCACGGACACGGACTTCACGAAGCGGGCGGAGCGGTAGACGTCCCACACCCAGGCGTCGGTGAGCTTCAGCTCGAAGAATACCTCGCCGCCGGCGCTGCGCGGCTTGAGGTCCACCTGGTTCGCGAGGTAGAAGCGCCGCTCGGTCTCGACCACGTAGTTGAACATGGGGGCCACGTCGCGGTACTCGCGGTAGAGCTCCAACTCCAGGTTGGTTTCGTAGTTCTCGAGGTCCTCGGCGCTCACCTGACCATCATGCCACCTGGACCGGCGGCGCCCCGTCCACCCCCGCACCAGCGGCCACACCGGCGGCCTCGCCGGAGGCGATGCCCGGGAGGTGCCAGGACCGGCGGTGGTGGTCGCACGGTCCGAGGCGGGCGAGCGCTTAGAGGTGGGCCGCGGCGCCGTACCCCTTGTTGTGGACCCAATCGTACCCGGGGTCCGTGAGCCGGCACATGAGGCCGTCACGCTCCACCTTGGCCACCACGCTCGCCGCCGCGACGACGGCACAGGACACGTCCGCCTTGACGGCCAGGACCACCTCCTCGAAG
>JADGOQ010000053.1 GCA_017882885.1 Actinomycetales bacterium
GATGATGTCATCCAGTATGGACATGGTCTCGCCCGCGCCTAGTCGGCGTACCAGTCGCGCGGCTTCTTCTCTCCTAGTGGCTGGCCGAGGCCCCTGGACCTCATCGCCAGCGAGAGGAGGAGCGAGGCCGCCACGATCGCGCCGCCGATGACCGCCAGTGTGGTGTGCCCGAGGGCGATGCCGATCCCGAGCACGAGGGTGCCCAGGACGACGCCCGCGACCAGTGCCCATGCGGCCGTCGTGTGGCCGTGGTTCCGCGGCGCAGCCGCCGGCGGCAGTGTGTAGCCCTCGTCAGTCATCTGTCCTCCTTGGGGTCCAGAGTACCGTCAATCCCCGATGGGTCCTCGCCGCGGCCGAGGGCGTCCCAGTCGTCCATCGCGCGGGTCCGGGGGTCGATCGCGACCGCCTGGGGGGCCCGTTCGAACCGGGACCTGTCGCGCGGCCAGGAGCCCGCGGCCCGCACCGCGTACAGCGCCACGATCGTGGCGACGACGAGCCCCGTGACGGCCACCCACGCGACCGGGTGGACGCCGACCTCCCCCGCGGCGGCGGGAACGCCGGTGACGTCGGCCGCGGCCGCCTCAAGCGCGGCGGCCGGGTCGCGCAGGAGCTGGACGCACTGGGCGAGGGCACCGGCGCCCGTCGCCGCCACCACGGCGGCGCTGATGCGGCCCACCGCCACGCCCGCGATCGTCATGGCCAGCGCCCCCGCGAGGATGACCAGACCGGCCGCCGTCGTCGCCGGGGCAGCGCTCGCCCCGGTGAGCGACACCGGGGCAGTGGTGGTGACGGTGGGGACCTCGGCGCTTAACCACACCCCTGCGCTGGCGGCAAGCACGACGCCGTCCGCGACCAGGAGGGCGACCGTGACGCCGGCCCGGTTCACGTCATCCTCGCGGCCAGTTGCACCGCCCGGAGCGCGGCCGCGGCCTTGTTGCGGCACTCCAGGTACTCGGTCGCAGGCACGGAGTCCGCAACGATCCCTGCCCCCGCCTGCACGCTTGCCGTGCCGTCCACAACGACCGCCGTCCGGATCGCGATGGCCATGTCCATGTTCCCGGCGAAGTCGAAGTACCCGATGGTGCCGCCGTACGCGCCGCGGCGGGTGGGCTCCAGCTGGTCGATGAGCTCCATCGCCCGCACCTTGGGGGCGCCGGAGAGCGTCCCGGCGGGGAAGGTGGCCACCAGGGCGTCCAGCGCTGTGGCCCCAGGGCGCATGGTGCCGGTGACCGTGGATGCCATGTGCATGATGTGGCTGAAGTGCTTGATGGACATGAAGTCGCGCACCGTCACGGTGGACGGATCGCAGAACTTCGCCAGGTCGTTGCGGGCGAGGTCCACCAGCATGAGGTGCTCGGCGCACTCCTTGGGATCCTCGCGGAGTTCGCTTGCGAGCGCGTGGTCCTCCTCGGGGGTGGACCCGCGCGGTCGCGAGCCGGCGATCGGGTAGGTTCGGGCGGTCCGCCCCTCCACCTTGACGAGCGTCTCCGGTGACGAGCCGACGACGTCGAAGCGGCCGCTGGCGCGCTCGGGATCCGGCAGGCAGACGAGGTACATGTAGGGGCTCGGGTTGATGGACCGCAGGACGCGGTAGACGTCGAGGGGGTCCGAGGCACACTCGACGTCCACCCGGAGCGAGAGCACCACCTGGAAGACCTCGCCGTCGCGGATCGCCTCCTTGCCCGCCCGGACCGCGGCCTCGAACTCCTCCTGGGTGGACAGGAACCGGAGCTCGGGCTCCGGCACTTCGGCCAGCGCGGAGACCCTGATGCCCCGCGCGCCGGCCAGTGTGCGTTCCATGTCGTCGATGCGGGCGACGGCGTCCGCCCAGGCCTCGTCCACCCGCTCGTCCGTGGCGTCGGCATTGATGGCGTTGGCGATCAGCCATACGCCGCCGGTGTTGTGGTCGAGCGCAATGAGGTCCGAGACAAGGCACAAAGCGGCGATCGGGAGGTGGAGGTCGTCGGTTGTGGTGCGGGGCAGTTTCTCCCACTGGCCCGCGACGTCCCAGCCCACGGAGCCCACGAGGCCGCCGGTGAGCGGCGGGTAGCCGGGGAGCGCCGCGCTCTCGAGCACCTCCAGGGTGGTGCGCAGCACCTCCACGAGTGGTCCGTCCGTCGGGATCCCGACGGGCACGTCGCCGTGCCACCGCGCGCTCCCGTCGTAGCTGAGGAGGGTGGCGCGGGATCGGACGCCCACGAAGCTCCAGCGTCCCCACGCCCCGTGCTCCGCGGACTCCAGGATGAACGTGCCCGGGACGCCCCCGAAGATGCGGTAGGCGGCCGTGGGTGTCAGCTCGTCCGCGAGGAGGCGACTGGCCACCGGGATGACGCGGTGCGTGCGGGCGAGGTCCCGGAACTCCGCGAGGGACGGGGTGACGCCGCCCCAGTTCACGGGCACTCCCGGGCCACGGCGCGGACGGCGCCGCATGGGGCGAGTTCGGGGCTCGGCTGGGAGGTCACCCGCCGATCTTGCCACGAGCTCGCCGCCCGGCGGGAATCAGGGCCGCACCGTGCGCACGGGCAGCCCGGCGTTCGCCAGCGCGGCCTTCACCTCGCGGATGCTGACCTGGGCGAAGTGGAAGACGGACGCGGCCAGGACCGCGTCCGCACCGGCGAGGGCCGCCTCTGCGAAGTGTGCGGCCGTCCCGGCGCCCCCGGAGGCGATCAGCGGGAGGCTGACGGCGGCCCGCACGTCGGCGAGCATCTCCAGGTCGAAACCCGCCCGGGTGCCGTCCGCGTCCATCGAGTTCAGCAGGATCTCGCCGGCGCCGCGGTCGGCCACCTCGCGGGCCCACGCGACGGCGTCGATCCCGGTGCCCTGCTTGCCGCCGTGGGTGGTCACCTCGTAGCCGGACGGGGTGGTCGAGCAGCGGCGGGCGTCCAGCGACATCACCAGCACCTGGTTGCCGAAACGCCGGGAGACCTCGTCGATGAGTTCCGGCCGGTGGATCGCCGCCGTGTTGACCCCGACCTTGTCCGCGCCCGCCCGCAACAGCTGGTCCACGTCCGCGACGCTCCGCACTCCGCCGCCCACGGTGAGGGGGACAAAGACCTCCTCGGCGGTGCGGCGCACCACCTCCAGCGTCGTGGCGCGCCCCTCCGCGGAAGCGGAGACGTCGAGGAACGTGAGCTCGTCGGCGCCGTCCGCGTCGTAGCGGTGCGCGAGTTCAACGGGGTCACCGGCGTCACGCAGGTGCAGGAAGTTCACGCCCTTGACCACCCGCCCGCCGCTGACGTCGAGGCACGGGATGACGCGGATCGCAACGCTCACGGACCCTCCTTCTCCACGTCCCAGCCTAACCCTTAGGCTCGGACGTCATGGAGGAGCGGGTGCGGGCCGCGGGCGCAACGATGGTGCATGCCCTCGACGACGTCGTGCGGGCCGTCGGGTCAGCGCGGCTCGCCGGGGCCGTCGTCGTGGGGGTGGACGGGCGGTCGGGCGCGGGCAAGACCGACCTCACCGAGCGGCTGCGCGCCGCGCTCGGCGACGTCCGCGTGCTCCGGCTCGACGACGTCTACCCCGGCTGGACGGGCCTCCAGCGCGGTCTCGACCATGCGGTGACGTTCGCACTGTCGCCGCTCTCCCGGGGCGAGGGCGGCCACTACCGCCGCTGGGACTGGCTCAGGTCGGTCCCCGCGGAGTGGGTGGCCGTGCCGCCCCTGCGCCCTGGTGAGCTGCTCGTGGTGGAGGGGTGCGGCGCCCTTGCGGAGCCCTGTGCCGCGTATCTCGACTTCGGTATCTGGTGCGAGGTCCCGGACGCCGTGCGGCGGCGGCGCGCGATGGAGCGCGACGGGTACGACTGGGAGAAGAACTGGGCCCTGTGGGCCGCTCAGGAGGAGCACCTGCGCCACGTCCGCCGGGCCGACCTCTGCTTCCGCTCCGGCTGGTAGCGGTCCCTCAGTCCTCCGCGACCTCGCCCTCCCCGGTCGCCGCAAGGATGTCCACGACCATCAGCAGCGAGTCCGTCCCTCGCGCGAGGGCGGGCGGGATCAGGAGCATCACCTGGGACCCCACCGTCTGGTCGGCGATGCCGTCACGGAGGCCGGGGAAGGTGTCGTTGACGGTGATGGTGGCGGGCACCGCCCCGTTTGCCCACGTGGAGTCGTAGACGGAGCCGTCGTCCCAGTTCCAGGCCGTGTACTGGACGATGACCTGCTGGCCGGGGAGCACCTGCGGGCCCTCCCCGTCGATCAGCGGCACCACGCGCAGCTCGGCCGGTTCGTCGATGCCCTCGGGCATGGTCACGGCGGGCGCGCCCGCCTCGTCGAGCGTGATGACGGGGACGTCCTCCGGGGGTGCCACGGCCTCGCCGGTCGCCCGGGTGTGCAGCACGTCGATCACCACCACCAGCATGAGGTCGGGGCCGCCGTCATCCACCGGTTGCGTCATGAGCAGCCGCGACCCCTCCCGCGTACCGTCGAGCACGCCGGCCAGTTCCTCGCCCACGTCCTCGGGGGTGAGCAGCAGGTTGCGGGGCTCCCCGGCGCCGCGGTCCGCAAGGATGGTGCCGTCGTCGCCGTCGTAGGCGGTGATCGCGAGGAGGGCGGGATCCCCGGACGCCAGGGTGCGGCCCTCCCCCTCGATCAGGGTCTCGATCCCGGACTCGCGCAGCTCCAGGGGCGCGTCGAACGTCACCACGGGCACGGACCCGAACGCCCCGGTGACCGTGATCGCGCGGCTCTCGCTCTCCTGCTGCTCGCGGCCGCCCTGGCACCCCGCCAGCAGCAGGGCGGCGAGGAGAGCGCCCAGCGCCCGGAATCTCGACATGGCAGAAGCCTACGAGATGGACATCGACTCCATCAGCGCCTCGACACGCTCGTCGTGTGGGGCGAAGGGGTCCGTGAGCATGATCGTGCGCTGCGCCGGGTCCGCCACCTTCACATGCACCCAATCCACCATGTGGTCCTTCCGCAGATCCTGCGCCAGCCCGACGAAGCGGCCCCGGACAAGCGCGCGTGTGGTGCGCGGCGGGGTGGCGACGGCGTCGGTCACCAACTCGGGGGTGGTCAGGCGGCGCATCAGGCCACCCGCCTCCATCCTCTCCTGCAGGCCGCCCTCGGTGATGTCGTGGTACGCGAGCAGGAGACGCTGCAGGGCCACGATGTTCGACCCCGGCCGCTCCTCGAACCGCGCGACGAGCCGCTCCTTGATCGCCCAGTCCAGTTCGGTGTCCACGAGCGAGTGGTCGCCGGACTCGACGGCGGTCAGCCCCCGGTCCCATAGCTCGAGCGCGAGGGCATGCCACGGGTCGACATCCCAGTTGGCGGCGGCGAAGGCCCGGATCGTCTCGAGATGGTGCCGCTGGATGGCGACCGGGGTCATCCGCCGGCCGTCCGCCATCTCGACGTCCACGCTCCCGGTAATATCGGTCGAGATCTCGCGGATCGCACGCATCGGGTCCGTGATCTCGAGTTCGGGGTTCCGCCCCGCCTCCACCATCGCGAGCAGCATGTCCGTGGCGGCCACCTTCACGAGGGTGGACCCCTCCGCCATGTTCGAGTCCCCAACGATCACGTGGAGGCGGCGGTACCGGTCCACGTCCGCGTGCGGCTCGTCACGCGTGTTGACCATCGGGCGGGAGCGTGTGGTGGCGGAGCTCATCGCGTCCCACATCTGGCCGGAGCGCTGCGAGAAGCCCATCTCCACCCGGCCGGACCGCACGCGCACGTGGCCCCCACCCGTGACGATCTGGCGGGTTACGAAGAACGGCACCAGCGAGCCCACCATCGCCCTGAAGTCCGGGCGGCGGCGCACCAGGTAGTTCTCGTGACACCCGAAGGAGTTGCCGGCGGCGTCGAGGTTGTTGCGGAAGAGGTGGAGCCGGCCGTCGACGCCGTCCTCGGCGAGTTTCGCGTTCGCGTGCGCGGTGAGCTCCCGCAGGTACTCGGCACCCGCGCGGTCCTGCGCGAGGAGGTCCGGGAGCTGGTCGCACTCCGCGGTGGCGTACTCGGGGTGGGAACCGACATCCAGGTAGAGCCGCCCGCCGTTGCGCAGGAAGACGTTGGTGGACCGCCCCATCGCCACCACCGGCTTGAAGAGGAGGCGCGCGGCCTCGTCCGCGTCCAGCGGCGGCCGATGCCCCTGGAGGGCTGCGCAGGTGAGTCCGTACTCGGTTTCGATGCCCCAGATCCGGCGGGGGATCACTGGCCGCCCTTCTGCACGAAGCCCTGGACGAAGGACTCGGCGTTGGTCACGAGGATCGAGTCGATCTCGTCAAGCAGGTCGTCGACGTTGCGCGTCTGCTCCTGCGCGGGGGCGGGGACGGGCAGGTCCGGGACCGGTTCCGGTTCACGCCGCGAACTGGAGGCGAACTCCTGTGATGACATCACGAACTCCTCACTCGCCGCCCAGTGTGCTGAGCAGCTCGTCGATCTCCTCGAACTCGAAAAGCCTAGTCGTCCGGGCGCGCGTGCCCCGGTGGGGGTCGGACAGCGGAATGCGCACCAGTGCGCGCCGGCCCGGCGCGTCCACGACCACGGAGGACCAGCCGGCCGCGGCCACCGCCCCCGGGAACCGGGCCACCATCGTGCCGCGAAAGTACGCGCGGGTGTCGGCGGGCGGCGCGAAGCGGGCAGCGTGCACCTCGGCCTGGCTGACGAGCCGCCGCACGCGTCCCGCCGCATCGAGTCGCGCGACCACGGAGTGCTCGGGTCTCAGGTCAGCCCACTGCAGGTCGAGCGCGGCGAGGCGCGGGTTGTCCCACGAGAGGTTACCCCGGCGCCGCAGCCCGTCGAGGAGCTGCTTCTTGGCCACCCACTCCACCTGGTGCGCCACCGATTCCGGATCCGTCGCGAGCCCGTCCAGCACCGCGTCCCACAGGTCGAGCGCGAAGGTGGTCTCGGCGTCGGCGCCCGCGCGGTCCACGAAGCGCGCGACGACGTCGAGGTAGGTGCGCTGCACGTCGAGTGCGCGCACGCTGCGGCCCTGGGTGGAGAGCTCGTGCCCGAAGGGTTCGTGGCTCACGCCCCACGAGTCGACGACCGGCGCCGAGAGGGACAGCGCCTCGAGCTCGAGCGGCAGGTGGTCGTGTTCCGCCAGCCACAGCACGAGGGAGGTGGTGGCGAACTTGAGGTAGGCGGGCACGTCGAACCGGTTGGCGTCCCCCCCGATCACGTGGAGGCGGCGCCACCGGTCGGGGTCGGCGTGCGGCTCGTCGCGCGTGTTGATGATCGGGCGGTTGAAGGTGGTCTCCAGGCCGATGTCGTTCTCCACGTAGTCCGCGCGCTGCGAGACCTGGAAGCCCGGCTCCTGGGACCGCTGGCCGAGCCCCACCCGCCCCGCCCCGCACACCACGGGCCGGGTGACGAAGAACGGGGTCAGGTGGTGCGCCAGTTCATGGAAGGGGACGGACCGCTCCACGAGGTAGTTCTCGTGGGTGCCGTAGGAGGCGCCCTTGCCGTCCACGTTGTTCTTGTAGATCACCACCTCGCGACCAGTGTCGAGCACGGCCGCCATGGCCTCCAGCATCACCTCGTCGCCGGCGCGGTCCCAGACGACGGCGTCCCGCGGGTTCGTCACCTCCGGCGAGGAGTACTCGGGGTGGGCGTGGTCCACGTAGAGGCGCGCGCCGTTGGTGAGCACGGCGTTGGCCGGCCCGCCGCGGATGCTGCCGCGGCGCAGTTCGGAGAGGTGGAACCCTCCCCCGTGCGCGGTGAGGTCCGGGTCGCCGGTGAGCTGGGAGGGATCGGCCGCGGCGCGGGTGATCCGGTAGCCGCGCGCGTCGCTGAGCGGATCCTCGCCGGCGTAGTCCCAGTCGGCGTGCGGCACACCGGCGGCGTAGCCCTGCACGATCTGGGTGGACATCTCGATCGGGTTCGCCCAGGCGTTCCCGGGCTCGATGAGCCCGTACTCGGTCTCGATGCCCATGATGCGGCGCACCGTCACAACATGTCCTCCCGCACGTGCAGCTCCTGGACCGGTTTGGCGGCCGACGGCATGTCGCGCTCGTCGTCGCGGAGCATGCGGATGAGCGTCACGCGCTCCCCGCGGCGGCCCGAGATCCGCGCCCACTGTTCCGGTTCTGTGCTGGCGCGCAGGTCCTCGTTCTCGCGCAACTCCTGCGCGAGGCCCTGCAGCACGTGCCGGGTCCGCAGACCGCGTTCGCCGGTGGCGAGCAGGTCCTTGATGGCGGCCTTCTTCGCGCGGTCCACCACGTTGGCGATGAGGGCCCCGGAGGCGAAGTCCTTGACGTACAGGACCTCCTTCTCCCCGGTGGAGAACGTCACCTCGACATAGCGGTTGTCCGGTGTGGTGGCGTACAGGCGCGCCACGGCCGCGTCGACCATGGCCGCGACGGCGTGTTCTGCCCCGCCGTGCGCCGCGAGTTCGTCGTCGTGGATCGGCAGGTCCGCGGTGAGGTACTTGGCGAAGATCTGCCGGGCGCCGGCGGCGCCGGGACGCTCGATCCGGATCTTGAGGTCCAGCCGCCCGGGGCGGAGGATCGCGGGGTCGATCATGTCCTCGCGGTTGGAGGCGCCGATGATGATGACGTTCTCGAGGGCCTCCACGCCGTCCACCTCGGCGAGCAACTGCGGGACGATCGTGGTCTCGACGTCCGAGGAGACCCCGGCGCCCCGGATGCGGAACAGCGACTCCATCTCGTCGAAGAAGATGATGACCGGCACGCCGTTCCGGGCGCGCTCGCGTGCCCGGGCGAAGATGACGCGGATCTGCCGCTCCGTCTCCCCCACGAACTTGTTGAGCAGCTCGGGGCCCTTGATGTTCAGGAAGTAGGCCGTGCCATCGGGGCCGCCGACGGTCTGCGCCAGCGAGGTGGCCACCGCCTTGGCGATCAGCGTCTTGCCGCAGCCCGGAGGGCCGTACAGCAGCACGCCCTTCGGCGGGCGCAGCCCGTGCTCGCGGTACAGCTCGGGGTGGAGGAAGGGCAGCTCGACGGCGTCGCGGATCTGCTCGATCTGCGGCTCCAGCCCGCCGATGTCCGCGTAGTCGGTGTCCGGCTTCTCCTCGAGGACCAGGTCCTCGATCTCGGTGCGCTGCACGAACGCCGTCGCGAACCCGGAGCGGGCATCCACGATGACGGCGTCACCCGTGCGCAGCCCGGCCCCCAGCAGGGGGCCGCCGAGCCGCAGCACCCGCTCGTCGTCGGACCGCAGGGCCACGAGCACGCGGTCCCCGTCCAGGGCCTCGCGCACCACGCCCACCTCGCCCGCGGACTCGAACCCGTGGCCCCCCACCACCAGCAGTTGGTCGTTGAGGCGCACCTCCTGGCCCGGCCGGAGTGCCCCGAGCGGGAGCGTGGCAGCCACCGCGAGGCGCATCTTCCGCCCGGCGACGACGACGTCCGCCTCCCGGTCGTCCAGGTGCGCCGCCACGAACACCCCATAGGAGGACGGTGCTCGCATCGCCTGGTCCAGCTGCGACTGCAACTCCACGAGCCGGCGGCGCGCGGTGGTGAGGGCCTCGGCAAGCCGGTCGTTCTTGGATGCCAGGGAGATGACCTGCTGCTCGAGTTCCTGCGAACGTCCGGTGCTCGCGTCCGTCATCAGGGGTCCTTCCGGTCAGGGCCCGTGGTCGACCCGGGGCCCTTCATCATTTTGTCACAGCCCGGCGGGAGCTCCGGCGTCGTCGGGCGCTGTCGCGGCGTCGTAGGCGGCGCGCGACCTGAGGTCGCGTGCGACCCGGCGGACCTTGCGGTCGGACATGGCCCGTTCCCCCAGGGATTCGGGCGTCCACGCGGCGACGGTGCCGCCGTCGTCCTCGGAATGGGCTCCGGGGGCGGGGCGGCGGGTGCGTTGCGGGGGCACGGTCCCCGTGGCGAGCCGCCGTGCCGTCACGAGGAACCCGGTGTGGGCGACCATCCGGTGGTCCGGGCGCACGGCGAGGCCCTCCAGGTGCCAGGTTCGCACCATGGACTCCCACGCCTGTGGCTCGGTGAAGGCCCCGCTCGTCCGCAGGTCCTCCACGAACCGGGACAGTTGCGTGGTTGTGGCGACGTAGGCCAGCACCACACCGCCCGGGGCGAGCGCCTCGGCGACGACGTCGACGTTCTCCCACGGGGCGAGCATGTCCAGCACGACCCGGTCCACGGTGCCCGGTGCCGCAACATCGGGCAGCACCTCCGCCAGGTCGCCCACGTGGACCTCCCACGCCGGGTGATCGGCGCCGAACCACGCCCGGACATTCGCCTGGGCGATCTCTGCGAAGTCGCGCCGGCGTTCCATGCTGATCAGCCGGCCCGTCGTGCCGATGGTGTTCAGCAGGCTCATGGCGAGCGAGCCCGAGCCGACGCCCGCCTCCGCGACCACCGCCCCGGAGAAGATGTCCGCCATCTGCACGATCTGCCCCGAGTCCTTCGGGTAGACGATGGCGGCGCCGCGCGGCATGCCCATCACGTAGTCGGAGAGCAGCGGGCGTAGCACGAGGTATTCGTGGTCCTCAGCGGTGAGGACCACGCTGCCGTCGCTCTGCCCGATGATGTCCTCGTGGTTGATCCCACCCCGATGGGTGTGGAAGTGGCCGCCCTCGCGCAACTGGATCGTGTGCATGCGGCCCTTGGCGTCGGTCAGCTGGACCCTTTCGCCGGCGCGCAGCGGACCACGGCGGGCGGCGGGCCCGATGGGGGCCAATGGGTCCGTGGCGGAGGCGGGGTCGGAGGGCGGGTCGGTGGGGGCTGCTTGGCCGTGCTCGGTCACGAGGGACCAGCCTAGCGTTTGAGGTGGGCAACGATCCGCGGGACATCCCCCACGAACAGGCGGGGCCCGTCCACCAGCACGACGACGTCGCCGTGGCGCGCCGCCTCCCCCAGCGCCGCGACGGCGTCGGCCCCCTGGGCCACCCGCAGCACGGACGCGGACGCGATGGCCCGGGCCACAGCGCTCACGGGGAGGGCCGGGTCGGCACCCTGCTGCAGGGCCGCCACGGTGACGACGGCGACCGGCCGGCCGCCCTGGACCACCACCGCGCCGTTCGGGGGCACGTCGCCCACGCGCGCGCCGGCGTCGACGGCCCACGCCGGAGCCATCCACGACCGCAGGTCGACGCCCGCGACGGCCATGCGCGCCGTGGCCACCCGGACCGCCTGGGAGGCGCCCTGCCACAGGAACACCGCGATGACCAGCGGCCACAGGCTCGAGGTGGATCGTCCCTGCAGCAGGGGGACCAGGCCGAAGGCGCCGACCCCCACCGCGACGACACGGCCGAGGTTGCCGGCGAGGAGCATGCCACGGTCCCGCTTCCCGGTGACCGCCCAGCCGATGGCGTGGACCACGTGACCGCCGTCCATGGGCAGGCCGGGCAGCAGGTTGAACACGCCGAGCGCCAGGTTGAGGTAGGACAACGGGGCCAGGATGTGGAAGTACGCGCCGTTGGCGAGGAGGAGTGCGGCCCAGCAGAGCCCCGCGACCACCAGGTTGGACAGCGGTCCGGCGAGTGCGATGAGTGCCATGTCCGCCGGGCGTCGCTCCGGCCCGCGGAAGCTGGTGTGGCCGCCCCAGATCGTGAGCGTGTACGACTGCGGGGGCCGCCGCAGCAGGTGGCCGGCGAGACCGTGGCTTACCTCGTGGACGAGGACCGAGGCGAACAGGCCGGCGACGGCGACAAGCGCGTACCCGATGGCCTGCGCCGGGGCCATCGACCCGGTCAGCGCCGTGAAGTAGAGCACCGCGAGCAGCAGCACCCCCACGGGCCACGACCGCGCGAGGTACAGCGGCGTGGGCCCGATGCGCCCGATGCGCCAGCCGGTTTCCCTCATGGGCCAACCCTACGTGGTCGGTGCGACCCCCTTGCGGCGGGCGCGTACCTCGGTCCACAGGCACCGGTGTCATCTCCCCGGGTTGTCAGTGGCAGGGGTTAGCGTGGAGGGCATGAGACGCGCCGCAATCTCCGCCTCCCGGGCGAAGGACTTCAAGCAGTGCCCGCTGATGTTCCGGTACCGCACCATCGACCGCCTGGCCGAGTCCCCCCGGCCGGAGGCCGTCCGGGGCACCCTCGTGCACGCCGTGCTGGAGCGGCTGTTCGACCTGCCCGCCCATGACCGCACCGAGGGCGCGGCACTGAACCTCGTGGACCCGCAGTGGGCCTCGCTGTTGTCCGGCCAACCCGAACTGCTGACCCTGTTCGCCACCGAGGTGGAGGTGGACGCCTGGCTCGCCCAAGTGCGCGCGCTGGTCTCGAACTACTTCCGCATGGAGAACCCCCGTCGGCTGGAGCCCGCGGAACGCGAGCGGCTGGTGGAGGTGGAGATCGGGGACGGAATCCTCCTGCGCGGGTACATCGACCGCGTGGACCGTGCCCTCAACGGCGCCACGCGGATCGTGGACTACAAGACCGGCAAGTCGCCATCCGAGCGCTTCAGCGCGGACGCACTGTTCCAGATGCGCTTCTACGCGCTCATGCTGTGGCGACTGGAGGGGGTGGCGCCGTCCCGCCTCCAGTTGGTGTACCTCGGGGACGGCCGCACGCTCACGCTGGACCCGGACGAACCGGACCTGGAACGGTTCCAGGCGGGGGTCGAGGCGTTGTGGCGGCAGATCGAGGAGACCGCCCTGTCCGGTGAGTTCCCCGCCCGCCGCTCCGCACTGTGCCCGTGGTGCTCGTTCCAGGCCGTGTGCCCGGTGTTCGGCGGCGAGGTTCCGCCCGTCTCCCCGGAGGGGATCAGCGACCTGCTCGGGGTCCGCCGCGCTGCCACTCCCGGTGGATGACGTCGAGCGTGTCCACGCCGATGCCCTCCAGGCTGGGGAGGAACACCAGCCGGTCGTCATGCGGGATGTCCACCATGAACGGCACGGCCACCGGGGTGACCCCGGCGGCCAGGATGGCGCCCACCCCGGACGGGGAGTCCTCGATCGCGAGGCAGTGGCGGACCTCGACACCGAGGCTGCTGACGGCCCGCAGGTAGATCTCGGGATCCGGCTTGCCCCGCGCCACCGTGTCCCCGGTCTGCACCACGCCGAAGGTCCCGGACGTGCCTGCGACGACGGCGTCGACGTAGCCCCCGAAGCTCATGGTGACGAGGCCCTGGAGCACGCCCGCGTCCCGCAGCCCGCTCATGAGTTCCGTGACTCCGGGGCGGTACGGCACGCCCCGGGTCCGCACCAGCTCCCGCATCCGCTCGAGCAGTTCGGTGGTGAGGTCCGCCACGGTGGAGCGCACCCCCCGCGCGATCATCATCTCGGCCGTGTGGCTGAGGGGCTGGCCCACCGCGGCGAGCCCGTCCGCCTCACCCCAGGCGGCCCCGTGCTCGGAGGCTATGTCCAGCTCCGTGCGGATCCAGTAGGTCTCGGAGTCGATGAGCGTGCCGTCCAGGTCCCAGAGAACGGCCTTCAGGGGGGGAGTCATCGTTCCAGCCTAGGACGTAGGCTGGACGCATGACAGGCTTTGATTCACCTCAGGCACCCGTCATGATCGCCGCCTTCGAGGGCTGGAATGACGCGGGAAACGCCGCCACCGCGGTGATCGACCTGCTCGTCGACGAGTGGGAGGCCGAGCCCCTCACGGGCATCGACTCCCAGGACTACTACGACTTCCAGGTGAACCGGCCGGTGATCGAACGCGATGACGACGGGGTCCGCCAGCTGCTGTGGCCGGGGACCATCGTGAGCAGCGCCGTGATGCCGTCGGGACGCCTCGCCCTGTTGGTGCGGGGCCTGGAGCCCTCGTTCCGGTGGAAGGACTTCGTCCACGAGATCCTCGCCATGGCGGCGGCCGAGGGCGTCAAGGAGGTCTACGTCCTGGGAGCGCTGCTCGCCGACGTGCCGCACACGCGGGCCCTGCCCACCAGTGCCACGTCCTCCGACGACCGCGTCCGCAGGACCATGGGGCTCCGTCAGTCAGACTACGAGGGTCCCACCGGCATCGTGGGTGTCCTTGACTCGATGGCCGCGGAGGGCGGCTTCGACCCGATCAGCGTGTGGGTGTCCGTGCCCCACTACATCGCGGAGCCGCCGTCACCGAAGGCCACCCTCGCCCTCGTCCGTGAGCTCGCCGGGCTGCTGGACGAGGAGGTCGTGGCCGATGGCCTCGACGACGAGGCGAAGCAGTGGGAGGAGGGCGTCAGCGAGCTCGCCGAGGAGAACCCCGACATCGCGGGGTACGTCGCGCAACTGGAGAAGGCGCGCGACACCGCCGAGTCCCCCGAGGCGACAGGCGAGGCCATCGCCCGCGAGTTCGAACGTTACCTCCGCGGGAGGGACAACACCTGATTCGCCAGGCGGGTATCCGGAGCTGGCGGGTCGGCCCGCAGGTCGATGCCCAGCAGCGCGTCGACGGCGTCGACGGCGCTCGGGTCCACGGTGCCGGGGTCACCCTCGGGTCGCGCGAGCACGGCGTCCGCCCACCGGTCGACGGCGTCCAGCGCGGCCGGCGTGTCAAGGTCGGCGGCGAGCGCGGTCGCCACCAGCGTCGCGAGCCCACCCGCCGCTGACGAGCCGGGCGTCCCCCCGGGTATCCGCGGCGATGAACCGGCGATGCGCGCCGCCGCGAGCCAGTGCCCCAGCCGCCGCTGCGCCGCCACGAGCTGGCCATCGTCCCACTCCCACTCCGCGGCGTAGTGGTGCGCCGCCAGCGCGAGGCGGATGGCGCGCGGGTCCGCCCCGGCGGCCCGCAGGCGGGAGACCAGTACGAGGTTCCCGAGCGACTTGCTCATCTTGTGCCCGTCGAGACCCACCATCCCGACATGCATCGTCATCCCGGGCTCCGGATGCCCCAACTGGCGGAGGTGGGAGGCGGACATGTGGTGGTGCGGGAAGGACAGGTCACTCCCCCCGCCCGTGATCGTGGGAACACCCCCGAGCCAGTGCTCCGCGATGGCGGCGCACTCGATGTGCCAGCCCGGGCGACCCGCGCCCAGCGGGCCGCCGTCCCAGGCGGGCTCCGCGGCGCGCTCCGCACGCCACAGCAGCGGGTCGAGGGCGGCGCGCTTGCCGGGGCGGGCGGGGTCGCCGCCGCGCTCCGCGAACACGCCGAGCGCGTCGCGCGCCGGGATGGGAAGCTCCTCCCAGAACAGCGCGTCAGCCGCGACGCTCCCGTACACGTCGCCCGCTCCGGCGCCGCCGGGTGTCTCCGGGGTTCGCACCGGGTACGCCGCACCCACCGCCAGCAGGCGCGTCACGGCGTCGACGACGAGCGGGATCGACTCCACCGCCCCGACGTAGTGGTCGGGCGGGACCACCCGCAACGCCTCCATGTCCGCGAAGTACAGGGCGATCTCCTCGCGCGCGAGGTCCCGCCAGTCGACGCCGATCTCCGTGGCGCGCTCGAGGAGCGGGTCGTCGACATCGGTGACGTTCTGCACGTACCGGAGGGTCCTGCCGGATGCGCGTACCAGGCGGACGACGTAGTCGAAGGTGAGGTAGGTCTGGGCGTGGCCGAGGTGCGTAGCGTCGTAGGGCGTGATCCCGCAGACGTACAGGCTCACCGCGCGCGGCAGGGCGCGTCCCCCGAGCCTGGGCTCCACCGGCAACGGCGGCAGCCCAGGAACTTTCACATTCAACCAGTTGTCCACGATGCAACCCTAACCCGAGTCGCGCGATACGCGGCGTCCGGAACCAGTGCCTCACCGGACTCGCCGGCGAAACCCGCTAACGTGGCGGTATGGAGCAACGAGTGGTCGGCCACACCGGGCTGCGCGTGTCCGCCCTCGGCCTCGGCACGATGACCTGGGGGCGCGACACCGATCCGCTGGACGCCGCCACCATGCTCACCGAGTTCCTAGACGCCGGCGGCACACTCGTCGACACGGCTGCCGGGTACTCGGACGGCGCCGCCGAGTCACTGATCGGCGAGTTCCTTTCCGGGACCATCGCGCGTTCCGACGTCGTGCTCGTCACCAAGGCGGGGGTGCGGACGTGGCGCTCGGAGCGCGCCGTCGTCGACGCCTCGCGCGGCACGTTGCTCGGCTCCCTCGACGCCTCGCTCCGGCGGCTCGGCACCGACCACGTTGACGTCTTCGTCGTGCAGGCGCCGGACCCCTCCACACCGACGGAGGAGACGGCCAGTGCACTGCGTGCCGCCGTGGACAGCGGACGGGCGCGCTACGTGGGCGTCTCGAACTACGCGGGCTGGCAGTGTGCGCGGATGGCGGGCCTGCTGGGTCCGGACCCGGGGCTCGCGGTCGTGGAGGCCGAGTACTCGCTCCTGGAACGGGGTGCGGAGCGGGAGGTGCTGCCGGCCGGCGAGGCGTTGGGGTTCGGCGTGTTCGCCTGGTCGCCGCTCGGGCGCGGTGTGCTCACGGGGAAGTACCGCCACGCCACGCCGGCCGATTCCCGGGCCGCCTCACCGCACCTGCGGACCTTCGTGGCACCGTACCTGAACGACCGGTGTTTCGGGGTGGTGGAGTCGCTGGTGCGCGCGGCGGAGGGTCTCGAGTGCCAGCCGATCGAGGTGGCGCTGGCGTGGCTCCGCGGCACGGGCGTGGCGTCCGCGATCGTGGGCGCGCGCACGCCGGGCCAGCTTCGATCCATCCTGACGAGCGGAATCGACCTCCCGGATGTGATCCGGGACGCGCTCAGCGACGTGAGCGCGCCGGCACTCGGCTACCCGGAGCGCCCGCGCAGCTGACCACTGCTTCGTCGAGCGGCTTACTGCTCGTCGTCTTCGGAGTCCTCGTCATCGTCGAGGTCCTCGTCGTCCGCTTCCTCGTCGTCCTCGATCTCCTCGAGGTCTTCGTCCTCGAGTTCCTCGTCCTCGAAGTCGGCGTCGTACACGTCGAAGGGGAGGTCGACGTCGAAGTTCGTGATGAGGGCGTCGTCGTAGGTGACGAACGCGTCCTCGAGGATGGCAGTGGCGCTGATCACCGCGGGGGCTTCGGGGTTCTGGTTCGAGGTGACCGCCTCGTAGTGTGCAGTCAGCGCTTCGATGAGCCTGTCGAGGGCCGCGCGGGGGTCGATGTCCATGCCTTGAGCCTATACGCCGCCGCGGGTGGGGTACAGCGCTTATCCGTGCCGGAGGAGGTGCGTGAGGGTGCGAACGCCGAAGTGGATCGCGTCCACCGGCACCCGCTCGTCGACGCCGTGGAACATGCCCGCGAAGTCCATCTCGGGCGGCAGCAGCAGCGGCGTGAAGCCGTAGCCGCGGATCCCGAGCCGCGAGAGCGCCTTGTTGTCCGTCCCCGCTGAGAGCATGTAGGGCAGCACCGCCGCGCCCGGGTCCTCGGCCTGCAGCGCGGCCACCATCGCGTCCACGAACTCGCCGTCGAACGGCACCTCCAGCCCGATGTCCCGGTTGATGTCCTCGAACTCGACGCCGGGGCCCGCGAGGCGCTTCAACGTGGCGATCGCGTCCTCCTCAGTGCCCGGGATGCAGCGCATATCGAGTGCCGCGCTCGCCGCGCCCGGGACCACGTTGGCCTTGTAGCCGGCGTCCAGCCGCGTCGGGTTCACGCCCGTCATCACGGTGGCGCGCACGAAGGCCCCCGTCGGTCCGAGCGAATCGATGAGCCGGAAGATGGACTCCTGGTCCTCGGGATCGTAGGTGGTCCCCGTGAGGTCGGCGACGCCGTCGAGCAGCGCCCGCACCGTGTGGGTGAGGTGGACCGGCCAGGCGTAGGTGCCAATGCGGTGGACGGCGCCGGCGAGGCGGGTGACGGCGTTGTCCTCGTTCACGAGCGAGCCGTGGCCGGCGGTCCCGCGGGCGAGGAGGCGTATCCAGTGCAGCCCCTTCTCGGCCGTCTGCACGAGGTAGGCGCGGCGCCCGTCGATGGTGACGGAGTAGCCCCCCACCTCGGAGATCGCGTCCGTGGCACCCTCGAAGATCTCGGGGTGGTTGTCCACCACCCAGTGCGACCCCTTGCGCCCGCCGGCCTCCTCGTCGGCGAACAACGCGAGGATGATGTCACGGCGCGGCTGCCAGCCGTTGCGGGCCATGTCCCGCACGACGGCCAGCATCATGCCGTCCATGTCCTTCATGTCGACGGCGCCGCGACCCCACAGCATGCCCTCCTCGATCGCGCCCGCGAACGGGTCGATCCGCCAGTCGGGCGCGTGGGCCGGCACGACGTCGGTGTGGCCGTGGACGACCAGTGCCCCGAGTCCCGGCTCGCGGCCGGGGATGCGGAGCAGGACCGTGGAGCGCCGCGGCTCCGACTCGACGATCGTGGGCTCGTAGCCGACGTCCGAGAGCAATTCGGCCACGTATTCGGCTGCCGTCCGCTCCCCCGGGCCCGTGCCGTCCCCGAAGTTCGAGGTGTCGAGCCGGATGAGCCGCTGGGCGATGTCGACTGCTTCGTGTTCGGGGACGGACGTCATGCGTTCCACCCTAGTGAAGCTGGAGCGCGGACGGCGCACCCCGATACTGTGGGACCACGGGTCGCCATCGATCGGCGATCCACGATCCACGGGAGCGCCGTGTTCTTCTCCACTCGCCCGGTGCGCTGGCTCAACGAGCCCGAACACCACGTCGCCGACGACGCCCTCAGCCTCACCACACGCCCGGGCACCGACCTGTGGCAGCGGACGTACTACGGTTTCCGCCGCAACAACGCGCACGCCGTCCTGACCGCCGTCACCGACCAGTACTTCACGTTCACCGCCACCGCGGAGTTCGACTACTCCCGGCGCTTCGACCAATGCGGCGTGATCATCCACCAGGACGCCGAGAACTGGTTCAAGGCGTCGTCGGAGCACGAGCGCGCCGGGCTGCAGCGGCTCGGGAGCGTGGTCACGAACGGCGGCTGGTCCGATTGGGCGACCACGGACCTCCCCGACGACGTCCACGAGATCTCCTACCGGCTCAGCCGCCGCGAACGCGACTTCCGCATCGAGTGGGCACTGCCGGGCGGCGCGTTCCACCAGATGCGCATCCTCCACCTGGCGGCGGCCACGGGGCCTGTGGATCTCGGCGTGTATGCCTGCAGCCCCGAGGACGGCAGTTTCACGGCCCGGTTCACCGACATCGGGCTGGGCGGGTGCCTGTGGGAGCCCCACGGCCCAGCGGCGGGAGGTGCGTGATGCCGCACGCGGTGCCGCAACCCAGCCCGTCCCGGATGACCGACTTCGCCGGTCATCCCCTCGTGGTCGGAATCGTCCCCGGGCAGCCCGAGCTGGTGGCGCTGACGGCCGCGTCGATGGCACGCGCCACCGGTGGGAGGCTCTGTTTCGGGTACGTCGACACCGCGCGCTACACGGAGGAGGAGTTCCCCGACGGCACGGTGCGCCACAGCGCCATGGAGCCGGACGTCGTCGACGACTCCTGGGGTGACACGCAGCGGGCGATCGAGCACTTCCTCTCGACGGTGCTCTCCGGGCAGGGGGTCCCCTGGGAGTTCCGCTACCTCGCGGGCAGCCCAGAGCGTTCCCTGACCCATCTGGCCCGCGCCGTCGACGCCGCCGCGATCGTGGTGGGCACCCGGGCGCCCGGCTCCGGTCACCGGATGCGCGAGTTCTTCGAAGGCTCTGTGGCGCTCCAACTCGGGCATCACCAGCACCGGCCCGTCCTGGTCGTGCCGCTGAGCGTGGTGGACTGGAAGGCGAAGGCGTCGTGGGACTGAGCGGCCCGCCGCCGTACCGCGATCCGCGGTTGCTCGTCCTGATCATCCTCGGCGGCTCCCTCGGGACCGCGGTGCGCGCGTGGCTCGAATCGAGCTTCGCAGCGCCGGCCGGCACCTGGCCGTGGGTCACGTTCCTGATCAACATCACGGGCTCGTTCCTCCTGGGGCTCCTCCTCGAGGGACTCGCCCGAACCGGCGCTGACGCCGGGTGGCGCCGGCGGGTGCGGGTGGGCGCGGGCACGGGCATGCTCGGCGGGTTCACCACGTACAGCACGTTCGGCGTGGAGACCGCCCTGTTGCTGGACGGTGGCCAGCTGGTGACGGGCGTCGGCTACGGGCTGGCGAGCGTCGCCGTCGGGCTGGTCGCTGCGTGGGCCGGCGTGGAGGCGGCGCGCGGACTCACCGGCCGAGTGCGGACGGCCACCCCACCACCGGCGACGGCACGATGAACGAGATCCTCCTCGCGGTCGCAGGCGGTCTGGGTGCGGCCACACGATTCGTCCTCGACAGCTGGGTCGCCCGGCACAATCGCGTGTCGTTCCCGCTGGGCACCGCGGGCATCAACGTGACCGGGTCACTCCTGCTGGGATTGCTGGCCGGATGGGCCATGTCCCATGGCGGGACGGGCGAGTGGGGCACGGTGCTCGGCACCGGGTTCCTGGGCGGCTACACCACCTTCAGCACGGCGAGCGTGGAGGGTGTCCGGCTGTTCCGCGCCGAGCGTCGCCTCGCCGCGGCCGTGCATGCCGGTGGCATGCTGCTCGCCAGCGTGGCCGCGGCCGGTCTGGGTGTGTGGATCACTCGCTGACGCCGGCGGCGGCCGGCGGCGACACCCCGAGCCCTTCCGCCACGTCCGGCGGTAGGGAGGCGAGCGCCTCTGGGGATCCGGGCAGCCGCGGACGCAGACGGCGCGGGCCACGCATCCTGCCGCCGCGAGCTGGATGCCGGGGCCCTCATGGGCCGCCAGTGCGTCCAGCAGACCGGTCGGCATCCCCGTCTCGCCGAGCAGGGAAGCCATCGCCCGCAGCAGCCGCTGGTGCGGTGTGGTGTCCTCCGCGGCGAGGCCATGCAGGTCGACGCGGGCCACCGGGAGCAGCAGGAGGGCGCGCCGTCGCGACACCGGCATCGCCCGTGCGTCGAGGACCCGGCGCGTGTGGCGCAGCCCCGTCCGGCCCGCCTCCTCCACGCGCCTGTGTCCCGGCAATGCCGCCGTGAAGGCGATGGCTCCCGCGTGGCGCCCGCGGGCGACGGCGGCCCGGGCGCACCCGTCCAACCCGAGCCGGACCGCTACGACCCCCAGGACGAGCAGTTCCAGCGGCAGGTGCGGATCGAGGTCGGCCAGGCAGCCGGGCACCCGGACGACCACCGCCCCTCCGCTGCCCACCTCGGGTGTGGGGTGCTCGTCGCACACGAACTCGACCGTGGTCCCCTCGCCTGAGCGTTGGGCCCACACCACCAGGGAGTGGCACTCGCGTGCCAGGCCGCTCATGGGACCAGTAGGGATTCCGCCGCGGCCATGGTCGTGAGCCCGAGAGCGCCGACGGGTGTCGTGCTTGTCCTTGCATGCGATCTGGCACGCCTTGCAGCCGGTGCAGACGGTCTGGTCGAAGTAGAACCCCAGGATTTGTGGCCATCTCCCCCACCTCACGCCTTCCTGATCTCGACAAGGTTGGAATGCTGCCCGTTGGCCTTGGCGTACGCCGTCGGGAAGTGGCTCGTCAGGACATTCGTCGAGCCGCCGACATCGATGCCACCCGGCGTCTCGGGTCTGTACCAGGCGCCCTGCGGAACCGAGATGACACCGGGCGTGATCCGATTCGTCACGTAGGCAGGCAGGCGGAGGGCGCCACGGTCATTCCAGACCTCGGTCATCTCGCCGTGCTCGATCCCGCGGTCCGCGGCGTCGAGCGCGTTCACCCACACCATCTGCGGGTGCGCCTCCTTCAGCCACTCCGAGTTGCCGTAGCTGGAGTGGGTGCGCTGCTTGAAATGGTGCCCGATGCACTGCAGGGGGTATGTCTCCTGGAGCGGGTCGCCGGCATCTCGCGAGACTGGATGTACTCCGGCAACGGCGTCACCACGTTGCCCTCCTCCATCGGCCATGTCTGGGCAATGGTGTGGAGGTTGGTGGAGAAGATCTCGATCCTGCCCGACGGGGTCGCCAGCGGGTTCGCCACCGGGTCGTCGCGGAACGCCTTCATCCCGATGACCGGGCTGAGTTTCTTCTTGAAGATGCCCTGCTCGCGGAACTTGTCGAACGACGGCAGGTCCGGCACGTCGGCGCGGCTCTCCTCCACGAGCCAGCGAACCCAGTCCTCCTGGGTCCGGCCCTCGGTGAACTCCGCCTTGACGCCGAGCTTCTCGGCAAGCCCTGCCATCTGCTCATATACCGGGACGCAGTCGTGGAGCGGCTCGATCGCCCTGTCCGTCAGGACGGTGTAACCGAGGTTTCCTGCGCCGGACTCATCCCCCGGCGAACGGCGGGAGGACCTCTAGGCGGCGCGCGTTGGCACCGAGGACGGCCGATCGGTCCGTGACCGCTGCGCCGTCGAGCAGGACGGCCGCGACCGCGATGACCTGGCGAAGACGATCGTTGCCCTCCGAGACACCCGCGAGCACGGCGGCCACGGACTGCCCCTCCGTCACCTCGACATCCTGCCGTGCGGTGCCGGCCGCCTCGGCCGCTCCCGCGAAGTACCGCACCTCCACGCTCATCCCCCGATCGCCGACATCGTCCGCTCGGGCGGTTCGAAACCATCCGAGCCGATCCCGTGACCCGCGGGCTTGTCCCACATCGCACCCGCCCAGATGGCGGCGATCTCGTCGTCGCGCGCCCCGGCCCTCATCGGGCCGAGCAGGTCCGTCTCCGTGCGCGCGAACAGGCAGGTGCGCACCTTGCCGTCGGACGTCACCCTCGTCCGGTCACACGACGAACAGAACGGTTCACTCACTGACGCGATGAGCCCAACGCTCCCACCCGGCAGTCCATCGCCGTCAACCTGCCACAACGCCGCGGGTGCGGCAGCGGTGTCGCGGCCCACCGGCCGCAGGTCGAACACGGTGGCGAGCAGTGCGCGGATCTCGTCCGCACTGACAAGGTCCGCCCGTTTCCACGTGTGCCGTGGCCCCAGCGGCATCTGCTCGATGAAGCGCAACTGGTACCCCCCGGACAGCGCGAACCTCACCAGGGGGACAACCTGGTCCTCGTTCACCCCCCGCATCACCACCGTGTTGATCTTGACCGGGCTCAGGCCCTCGCGTATCGCCGCCTCGATGCCCGCCAGCACGTCGCCCAGCCGGTCGCGC
This sequence comes from Actinomycetales bacterium, assembly GCA_017882885.1. Lineage (GTDB taxonomy): Bacteria > Actinomycetota > Actinomycetes > Actinomycetales > Actinomycetaceae > UBA1383. The sequence goes on from JADGOQ010000053.1 coordinate 22,751, forward strand.
CGCGAGATCGCCGCGTACCGCGCCGGCTCCACCGCGTCGAGCGAGATGTTCACCCGATCGAGGCCGGCCGCGCGCAACCCCGCCGCACGCTTGTCGAGCCCCAGGCCGTTGGTGGTGAGTGACAACTCGGGCGCTGATCCGCCGGAAGTCCGCAAGGACGCCGCCGCCGCGATGATGCGTTCCAGCGAGCGACGCAGCAACGGTTCCCCGCCGGTGAAGCGGACCTCCTCGATCCCGAGCCGCTCCACCGCGATGCGGAGCAGCCGGACCACCTCGTCATCGCCCAGCGAATCCGGCTCCGGCAGCCAGGCCAGCCCGTCCTCCGGCATGCAGTACACGCACCGCAGGTTGCACCGATCCGTCAGCGAGACACGCAGGTCCCGCGCCACGCGGCCATGCCGGTCCTCCAGGACCAGTCGCTCAACCGTGGCATCGGACATGGACACGATGCTACGGGAACACCGCAACCAGCGGTGTCACGTCCGCTGGACCTTCCGGGAGCCGCTGGGCCACGGGACCCCCGAGCCACCGGGTCACCCGGCTCCCGGCGAACCCACCACCCCGGCGTCGATGCGCTCCCCGAGCCCGGCGTCGACCACCACCCGCACCCCGTCGGGCACCTTGCCGTCGAGGTCCGCCAGCAGGGCCTCAACATCGGGCAGGTGGTCCGGCGCCTCCACCTGGATGATCGCGGTCCGCGACACGACGGTCACATCGGTCACGCGGGCGCCCGGCACGTCCGCCACCCACGCCTCGGCGGCGTCGGCAACGCGCTGCGTCCACACCTCCACGAGCACGTTCGCCACCGTGTTGGCGACCAGCGGGATGAGGACCAGCACGAGCCCGACGCCGACCATCGAGTAGGCGCGCCGCCTCCGGAACCCCCCGGCGCGCGCCTCGGCCCCGTAGCCGTACGCCGAGAACACCAGCGTGCCGGCCAGCACGATCCCCACGGCCATGCCCATGATCGGCACCGAGAGGGGTGCGATGATCATGGCGCCGATGACCGTGGCGGTGGAGTCGGTGAGCAGACCGGCCACCGCGATGATCGCCGAGAGGGTCAGCATCGTCCAGAACGCGGAGGACTTCGCCTGCCGGTCTCCCGCACCCAGGTCCAGCTTCTCGGCCAGGTCGCCCAGGTCGCGGCGCTGCGAGGCGGGCAGGATGGACCGCAGGAAGGTGCTCATGCGCGCATTCTCCCGGAACGAACAGATTCCGCCGCTTCACAACGCGCGGGGCGCCGTGAAGGATGGGGACATGTCCATCGCGGAGCTGCTCGGCGGGGTCCCCCCCATCGTGGGCGCCAGCACGTCGGCCACCGCGTTCATCGACGTCTTCGGTGACGGTCCGGTCGGCGTGGCCACCCGGGTCACGAGCACCGACGAGTTCCTGCGCGCCTTCGGCCCGCTGGACCCCGCCATACCCGGCGGTTACGCCGTCACGCAGTTCTTCGCGAATGGCGGCGAGACCGCCTGGGTGGTTCGGGTCACCGCCGGCGGGCACCCCGCGCCGGCCGCAGCGGCGCTCGCTGGGGGTCTGGACGCATTGCGGGACCTCGACTCCGGTTCGGTCAACCTGCTCTGCGTCCCTGCGGCCGCCACCCTCGACGCGCCGTCGCCCGACCTCCGCACGCCGAACCACGCCGCGTTCGCCGCGGCCGCCGCCCGCTTCTGCGCGGACGCGCGGTGTTTCCTCCTCCTGGACCCCCCGCCGTTCCTGGAGGTGGCCGATGTCGCGGGGTGGTTGGCCGCGAACGACCTCCGGCACCGGGACTCGGCCATCCATGTCCCCCGCCTGCGGATCGCCGATCCGGACGCACCCGGGGCGACACTCGACGTCGGCCCCAGCGGCGCCGTCGCTGGCGTGATCTCGACCATCGACCGACGGTCCGGGGTGTGGCGGGCGCCGGCCGGGACGACGGCGGCACTCCGCGGCGTCGTCGACCTGGCCTCCCGCCCGCTCACGGACACCGAGATGAGCGCGCACAACGCGCTCGGGGTGAACGTCATCCGGAACCTACCGGGGATCGGGCCGGTGATCTGGGGCGCCCGGACGCTCGCCGGTGACGACGCTCAGGGAGGCGAGTGGCGGTATCTCCCCGTGCGGCGGACCGCGCTGTTCATCGAGCAGAGCCTCGCCGACGGCCTGCGCAGGGTGGTCTTCGAGCCGAACGGCGAGCCGCTCTGGTCGCAGGTCCGGGAGGCAGTCTCCACCTTCCTGGACGAGCTCTTCCGGTCTGGAGCCTTGCAGGGTGCCCGGCCGCGGGAGGGGTACTTCGTGAAGTGCGGCACGGAGACCACCACACGGGCGGACATCGACAGCGGCGTCGTGAACCTCGTCGTGGGCTTCGCGCCCGTGCGGCCGGCGGAGTTCGTGACGATGACGATCCGGCTGCGCACCGCCGAGCCGGAGTGAGTCGGCTGGCCTGGTCGGTGCCTCCGTGATGGCAACCTCGCGCCTCATTCCCTTGGATGGACACGTCCCAGTCCCCACGCGAGCGCGCCGAGAAGCTCGTGGCCGCGATGACCCTGGAGCAGAAGATCCAGCAACTCCACGGCAACATGGCCACGGTCGACATATACGGCATCGCCAGCGCCGTGACGAGCAAGGAGGAGATGGACCAACTCGCCACCCAAATCCGGGTGGAGCGCCACGTCGCCGCGAACGACGAGCTCGGCATCCCGCGCTTCCGGATCACCAACGGGCCGGTCGGCGTCGGCATGGGCGATGGCACGCCCAGCCCGCCCGCCACCTCGCTGCCGATGACCATCGGTGTCGCCGCCGCCTTCGAGGTGCCAGGCGTCTGCCTGCACCGCAGCGCGATTGCCGGCCGCAATTTCGAGTACTTCTCGGAGGACCCCTACCTCTCCGGCCTCATGGGCGTGGAGGTGACCAAGGCAATCCAGGCACACGACGTCATCGCGATGGCCAAGCACTACGTCGTCAACGACCAGGAGTTCGAGCGCTTCCGCACCTCCGTGGAGGTGGACGAGCACGTGCTTCGCGAGCTCTACCTGCTCCCCTTCGAGATGGTGGTCAAGGACGCCGACATCGCCGCGGTCATGAGCGCCTACAACCGCGTGCGCGGGGTGTATGCCACCGAGCACCGCTACACCCTTACCGACATCCTGCGCACGGAGTGGGGCTTCGACGGCTACGTGCAGTCGGACTTCTGGTCCTGCCGCACCGCGGCGGGTTCCCTCAACGCAGGCATGGACCACGAGATGCCGGACGCGAAGTGGCTCAACGAAGAGAACGTCAAGAACGCCCTCCACGACACGAGCCTCGAGATCCAGACGGTGGATCGCGCGCTCGTGCGGCGCTTCACGCAGATGTTCCGGTTCGGCCAATTCGAGCGTCCCTACGCCCCCGGCGAGATCGACGCCGCAGGCCACGGTGCCATCTCCCGCCGCATCGGCTCCCAGATGGCCGTGCTGCTGAAGAACGACGGCGACATGCTGCCCCTCGACCCGATGACGGCGGGCTCCGTGGTGATCATCGGCCAGCCGGACTACGTCGACGACGCCTGCCAGGGCGGCGGCGGCTCCTCCAAGGTGACCCCGCTGTACACCGTCAAGCCCGTCGAGGGTATGCAGGAGGTGCTGGCAGGGCTCGGCTCCGACGCCACGGTCTCGAAGGTCACCGTGGCGCCGGATCCTCGGGATCAACGCGCGCACCGTCGTCGTGCTGAAGGACAGCTCCCCGGTCCTCATGCCATGGCTGGACAAGGTGGACGCGGTGCTCGAGGCCTGGAACCAGGGGGCGGAGGACGGTCACGTCGTGGCGGACTTGCTCTTCGGCGTCGTGAACCCGTCCGGCAAGCTACCGACGACGTACCCGAAGTCCGAGGACGACACCATCTACGCCGGCATGCCGGAGCGCTACCCCGGCACCGATGAGGGCTCCGGCTACCCGGTGATCCGGTACAGCGAGGGCCTCGAGGTCGGCTACCGCTGGCACCAGGCTCAGGGGATCGCGCCGCTGTTCCCGTTCGGGTTCGGCCTCTCGTACACCACGTTCGAACTGTCGGATCTCACGGTCAGCCCGGCCGGCACCGACGGCGTCGTCCCGCTGACCGTGACCGTCACCGTCCGCAACACCGGCGGCGTGGCGGGGGCCGAGGTGGTGCAGGTGTACGTCGGCAACTCCAGCGACAACGCCCCGCTCACCGCCGTGGTGACCGTTCAGCGCCGCCGGCGGCAACGAAAGGGCCGCCGTCGTCCCGGTTTCCGGGCGACGGCGGCCGTTTCGTGTGTGACCGCGTTCAGCTGTCGGCCATCGTCCCCGCGAGGAAGTCGGCGTAGGCCGGGAGGTCGAGCTGGCCGCTGCCGGACACGCCGATCACGATCACCGGGGACTCGCCGGTCTCGATCGCCTTCCGCGCCTCGCGCAGCGCGCCCGCGATCGCGTGGTTGGACTCCGACGCGGGGATGATCCCCTCGGCGCGGGAGAAGGTGACGCCGGCCGCGAATGCCTCCCGCTGCTTGATCGAGATCGCCTCGATCAAGCCCTGGTCGTAGGCGTGGCTGACGAGCGGCGACATGCCGTGGTAGCGCAGGCCACCCGCGTGCACCGCGGCGGGCACGAAGTCAGGACCGAGGCTGTACATCTTCAGCAGCGGCGTCAGGTGGGCCGTATCCCCGAAGTCGTACTTGTACTCGCCCTCGGTCAGGGAGGGGGCCGCCTTGGGTTCGCAGGCCACGACACGGGTGTTGGCCCGGCCCTCGAGGTTCTCCCGGAGGATCGGAAAGGCGATGCCGGCCAGGTTGGAACCGCCGCCCGCACACGCGTACAGCGCGTCCGGCATCTCCTCGCCGAACTCCTTGAGCTGCAGCACGAGTTCCTGCCCGATCACGGACTGGTGGAGCGTGACGTGGTTGAGGACGCTTCCCAGCGAGTAGCTGGCCTCCGGGTCCCCCGCCGCGGCCTCGATGGCCTCGCTGATCGCCATGCCGAGCGAGCCGGCCGTACCGGGGAAGCGCTCGCGCAGCGCGCGGCCCGATTCGGTGAGTTCCGAGGGGCTGCCGACGACGGTGGCTCCGTAGGTCTCCATCTGCATCCGGCGGTACGGCTTGCTGTCGAAGGAGCCCTGCACCTGCCAGACGTCGCACTTGAGGCCGAAGAACTGGCACGCGAGCGCCAGTGCGGCGCCCCATTGCCCGGCGCCGGTCTCGGTGGTGAGCCGCTTCCGCCCGTCCAGCAGGTTGAAGTACGCCTGTGGCACCGCGCTGTTGAGCTTGTGGGAGCCCACCGGCGAAACGCCCTCGTACTTGTAGTAGATCCGCGCGGGCGTCCCCAATGCGGCCTCGAGGCGGCGGGCGCGGTAGAGGGGCGACGGGCGCCACAGCTTGTAGATCTCACGGACCGGCTCGGGGATCTCGATCCAGCGCTCCGAACTGGCCTCCTGCGCGATCAGTCCCATCGGGAAGATCGCGATGAGGTCGTCAGGAGTCAGGGGCTCGTGGGTGCCCGGGTGCAGGGGCGGCGGCGGCGGCACGGGGAAGTCCGCCACGATGTTGTACCAGTGGGTCGGGATCTGCGACTCGTCAAGAACGGCCTTGGTCTTCATTGGTTCATCCACGAGAATCACTCTAGGGCTGGACGCCGCCGTGCAAGGCGACCGTCCCTCATTTCGGACGTTCCGGCGAAAAGGCGCACCCTGGCCACCCCCACGGTCGCTATTGCGTCACCCGATGAGTTCCGCCGCCCGCGCCTTGGCGTCGGCGGCCGTCGCGGCCCGCAGCACCTCCACAGCGGCGGCCCGGCACTGCGCGAGCGTCACCGTCGCGAGCTGGACGCCCACGGCGGGGATGGCCGTGGGAGCCATGGACAGGGAGGTCACACCCAGCCCGAGGAGCACACAGGCCAGCAGCGGGTCGGCGGCGGCCTCGCCGCACACCCCCACTGGTTTGCCGGCCTTCTCCCCCGCCGCCGCGGCCATCTGGATCAGTCGGAGGACGGCGGGCTGCCAAGGATCCGTCAACGTGGCGAGGGGCGAGGACATGCGATCCGCGGCCAGCGTGTACTGGGTCAGGTCATTCGTCCCGATCGAGAAGAAGTCCACCTCCGCGAGGAAGGTGTCCGCGAGCAGCGCAACCGCCGGCACCTCCACCATGATCCCGGGAGAGATTCCCCGTTGACGAGCCATTGCGGCGAACGCGCGTGCCTCATCGACCGTGGACACCATCGGGGCCATCACCCACGGGCGATCCACCCCGTTGTCCTTGGCGGCCTTGGCGATGGAGTCCAGCTGGCGCTCCAGCATGCCCTTATTGATGGCGTCGAGCCGGATGCCGCGCACGCCGAGTGCCGGGTTCTCCTCCTTCGCGTGGTTCGCGAAGGGCACCGGCTTGTCGGAGCCGGCGTCCAGCGTCCGAACGACCACCTTCCTCCCCGGGAAGGCTGCCAACACCTGACCGTAGAGGGCAGCCTGCTCGTCCACGGAGGGCTCGGTCTGGGCCGCGAAGAAGCAGAGCTCCGTGCGGAAGAGCCCGATTCCCTCGGCCTGCGTCTCCGCGGCGGCGCGGGCCGCCGCACCGTCCTGCACGTTGGCCAGGAGGTCAACATGGACACCGTCGGCCGTGCGGGCCGGACCCGCCCAGACACGGATCGCGTCGCGGCGGGCGATGTCGGCGGTCACGTGCTCCTGCGCGACGGCGGGCTCCACCCCCACCTCGATCGCACCCAGCGTGCCGTCCACCAGGACGGGCGTCCCCTCGATGACCCGCCGCAGCTCTTCAACGGCGACGACGCACGGGATGCCGAGTTGGCGGGCGATGATCGCGGTGTGACTGGTGGGGCCGCCCAGTCGGGTGACGAGCGCGCGGATCGTGGACGGATCGAGCCCGGCGGTGTCCGCCGGCGCGAGGTCGTGCGCCAGCAGGACGATGGGGACGTCGGACGTGGGGATGCCCGGCTCCGGTTCGCCGAGGAGCTCGGCGACGACACGGTCGTGGATGTCACGCAGGTCGGTCACGCGCTCGGCCATGAGCCCCCCGACCCGCTGGAACATCGCCACGAAATCCTCCGTGGCGCTTGAGGTGGCCGCCTCGGCCGCATGTCCGGACTTGATGAGCTTCTGCACCGCGCGATGCCAGCCGCGGTCCCGCGCGAGACCAGCCGTGGCCCCGAGGACCTCGGCCGCCACCCCGGTCGCGGCGCTCGCCCGTGCGGACAGCCGCTCGCCGACGACGCCGGCCGCCGCCGCGAAACGCGCCACCTCCGCCTCTCGGGCGGACTCGTCCAGCACGCGGTCCTGGACGGGAGGGGTCGGACGGGCCTTCGTCCAGACAGCCGGCGCGTACGCGTAGCCGGGAACGACACCCGTTCCGTGAATGACGAAGCTGAACGAATCGGTCATGGCAATTCCTCCGCAGTGAGTCTGGGCCACGGGTCGGGTGGTGCCCGACCGGCTGACACCAACTGTGGCACATACCCCTTGTGTCGTCAACACAAACGGGTGTATAACCTGACATATCAACATCTGAGTGTGTTGGTTCAAGACCGGAAGGCAGGGTGGCCATGTACGCGGAAGAGCGGCAGCAAGCGATCGCCCTGCTTGCCCAGGAGCACGGCCGGGTGAGCGTCGCCGACCTGGCCAAGCGGTTCGACGTGGCGGCCGAGACAGTCCGCCGCGACCTCGACTCCTTGGCTCACCTCGGGATCCTGAGCCGGGTGCACGGGGGCGCCGTTCCAGCGGACAAGGTGAGCCTCATCGAGACCGGTGTGACCGCCCGCGAGGTGACCCGCTCGGCTGAGAAGCTGCGCATCGCCCATGCGGCGATGGCGTTCCTGCCCGGGAGGCCCGGCGGCACCATCCTCCTCGATGCCGGGACCACCACCGCCCGCCTCGCGGACATCCTGAGCCCGGGACAGATCAACACCGTCGTCACCAACTCGCCCACGATCGCGTCCTCACTCGCCGCGCGCCAGATTGCCGACGTCCAGTTGCTGGGCGGGCGCCTCCGTGGTCTGACCCAGGCCACGGTCGGCGCCTCCACCGTGGAGGCACTCCGGGACCTCCACGTGGACGTCATCTTCGCGGGCACCAACGGTTTCAGCGTGAACCACGGATTCTCGACCCCCGATCCGAGCGAAGCGGCAGTGAAGCGCGCGATGGTGGCCAGTGGCAGGCTCGTCATCGTTCTCGCCGACTCCTCCAAGGCAGGTACCGACTACCTCGTCAGTTTCGCCCGCCCAGAGGACGTCGACGTCCTCGTCACCGACACCGGACTCAGCCGGGCCCAACAGAAATCCCTTTCCGACCAAGGAATCGAGGTAGTACTCGCATGATCGTCACCTTCACCGCGAACCCGAGCCTGGACCGCACAGCCGTGCTGGACAGGCCCCTGACCCGCGGCGGCGTCCACCGCGTCGAATCGGTCACCGTCGAGGCGGGAGGCAAGGGCGTCAACGTCGCCCGCGTCCTCCACGACGCGGGCCAGGACGTCCTGGCGGTGCTCCCCGCGAACGCCTCGGACCCGATACTCCCGGCGCTCCGGGCGATCGGGCTCCCCCACCGCGCCGTCGCCATCGGGGACCCGTTGCGCACCAACCTCACGCTGACAGAGGCGGACGGCACCACCACGAAGATCAATGAACCCGGACCCACCCTCACCCCCCAACAGGTTGACGACTGCACCGCCGCGGTGCTCGCCGCGGCCGAGGGTGCCTCCTGGGTCGCACTCTCCGGTTCGCTTCCCCCCGGTGCGCCGGTGGACTGGTATGCCCGGATGGTCGTGGCCCTCAAGCCCCTCGGCGTCCGTGTCGCGGTCGACACGTCCGACGCGCCGCTGCAGGCCCTCATCGACGCCCTCCCCGCAGCCGCCTTCGACCTGATCAAACCCAACTCCGAGGAGCTCGCCCAGCTCACCGGCGGCGACGCCCTGGAGTTCGAGGCCTCCGCCAGGAGCGGCAACCCCCGCCCGGTCGCCGACGCCGCTCGCGCCCTCGTGGACCGAGGCATCGGCTCGGTCCTCGTGACGCTCGGACCCGCCGGCGCCGTCCTCGTGACGGCGGAAGGCTCCTGGTACGCACCGGCCCCCAACGTCCCGGTGAAGAGCACGGTCGGCGCCGGCGACTCCTCGGTGGCGGGCTACATCCTGGCTGACGTGGCGGGCGCGAGCCCCGGGCGCCGGCTCCAGAGCGCGGTCGCGTACGGCTCGGCCGCGGCGGGGCTCGCGGGCACCGCCCTCCCCAAGCCCGGCGACGCCGACCCGGACGCCGCCGTCTTCACCCCCATCGACTGACCAACCCGTCCAGCACGACTCCCAACCCCCCAGAAGAAAGAGGAAGAAATGGATCTGATGACGACTGAACTCGTCGCCCTCGACGTGGACCTTGGTGCAACCAAGGCCGATGTCATCGAGTCGCTCGCGCGAATGGTCGCCGGCGCCGGTCGCGCCGACGCCGCCGGCCTCGCCCGCGACACCATGGAGCGCGAGGGCAAGGCCGCCACCGGCCTTCCCGGCGGCTTCGCCATCCCCCACTGCCGCTCCGCGGCGGTCACCCAGAGCTCGCTCGCGTTCGCGCGCCTCGCGCCGTCGGTGGACTTCGGTGCCAAGGACGGCCCGGCCGACCTCGTGTTCCTGATCGCCGCCGCCGCCGACGGCGATGCCGACCACCTCAAGCTGCTCACCAAGCTCGCCCGCGCGCTGGTCAGGAAGGAGTTCCTCGCGTCGCTGCGAGCAGCCACCTCCAAGGAGGAGATCGTCGCGCTCGTGGACGCCGTCCTCGCGCCCGCACCCGTGCCTGCGGCCGCGGCCGCCTCCTCCGCCGCAGGGGTAGGGGCCGTGGCCGCGGCCGCCGGGCCGGCGTTGCCCGTCATCGTCGCGATCACCGCGTGCCCGACCGGCATCGCGCACACCTTCATGGCCGCGGATCACCTGGTCAACGCGGGCAAGGAGATGGGCGTGGACGTCCAGATCGAGACGCAGGGCTCCGGGGCCGTCACCCTGCTGCCACCCAGCGTCATCCGGTCCGCCTCGGCCGTCATCTTCGCCACCGACGTGGGCGTCAAGGACCGCGAGCGGTTCGCGGGCCTGCCCGTGATCGAGTCCGGCGTGAAGCGCGCGATCAACGAGCCCAAGGTCATGCTGCAGGAGGCGCTCGCCGCCGCGAAGAACCCGAACGCGCGCCGCGTCTCCGGCGACGCCGCCGCCGCACAGTCTGGCAGTGAGGGCGCAAAGCTCGGCTGGGGCAAGCGCATCCAGCAGGCGCTCATGACCGGCGTGTCCTACATGATCCCCTTCGTGGCCGCCGGCGGTCTGCTCATCGCCCTCGCCTTCCTGTTCGGTGGGTACCAGGTCGACCCCGCGGTCGCCCTGACCAGCACCCTGTTCAACCTGCCCGAGCAGGGACTCATGTACTACATCGGCGCGGTGATGATGGCCACCGGCAAGGCGGCCTTCGCCTTCCTCGTGCCCGCACTGTCCGGCTACATCGCCTACGCGCTCGCCGGGCGGCCCGGCATCGCCCCCGGATTCACGGGTGGCGTGATCTCCGTCGCCGTGGGGGCGGGCTTCCTCGGCGGACTCCTCACCGGTCTCGTCGCGGGCTTCGTTGCCCTGTGGATCGGCAGCTTCAAGGCGCCGCGCTGGCTCACCGGCCTGATGCCCGTCGTCATCATCCCGCTCGTGGCGACCCTGATCACCGGTGGCGTGATGTACCTCCTGCTCGGACGGCCGCTCGCGGCCGCGACCGAGGGCCTGACGAACTGGCTCAGTGGCCTGTCCGGCGGCTCCGCCATCCTCCTCGGCATCATCCTCGGCCTGATGATGTGCTTCGACCTCGGCGGCCCGGTCAACAAGGCGGCCTACCTGTTCGCCACGGCCGGCCTGTCGGCCAACACCCACGCCGCGTTCCAGATCATGGCCGCCGTCATGGCTGCCGGCATGGTGCCGCCGCTCGCGATGGCGCTGTCCACCACGATCCGTCCGAAGCTCTACACCGAGCCCGAGATCGAGAACGGCCGCGCGGCCTGGCTGCTGGGCGCCTCGTTCATCTCCGAGGGCGCCATCCCGTTCGCGGCGGCCGACATCCTCCGCGTGATCCCCTCGATGATGCTCGGTGGCGCGGTCACCGGCGCCCTGATCATGGCCCTCGGGGTCGGCAGCCGGGCGCCCCACGGCGGCATCTTCGTCCTCTTCGCCATCACGAACGTGTTCGGGTTCCTGATCGCACTCGTGGCCGGTACGGTGATGGCAGCCACAGCCGTCACCTTCGCCAAGGAAATGGGCGGCAAGAAGGTCCAGCCCGTCGTCGCCGCCGCGGTCTGACCCCACCCCGTTAGGAGAACAGCATGCCAAGCAAGACCGCCATCGTCGGATCGGCAATCGGGCTCCACGCCCGCCCCGCGACGATCATCGCCGAGGCCGCCGCCGAGTACGACGACGAGATCACCCTCGCCGTCGAGGGCCAGGACCCGGTGGATGCCGGTTCCTCGCTGCTGATCATGACCCTTGGCGCCGAGAAGGGCGCCGTGGTCACGGTCGAGTCGGACAACGCCGAGGCCGTCGAGGTCATCGCCGCCCTTGTCGAGAAGGACCTGGACGCCGAGTAGTCCGACCGCAGGAACCGCCCCCGCGCCCGCCGGCATGGGGGCGGTTCCTCGTTGCGGGCGACTCACAGGATGTCCCCAGCTCGCCGCGGTAGGGTCACCCGGAATCCACCCACACCGACCGGAGTCACATGCGCCCCCGCCACCTCACTCTGCCCACCGTCCTTCTCGACGCCGACCCCTCCACGGCCCTCCAGGTGCAGGTCCTCGCCGCCGGCGATGGCGACGTGGTCGAGCCGGGCGACCTGCTCGTGGCGGACTACCTCGGCCAGGTGTGGGGCGGTGATGTCTTCGACAGCTCCTTCGATGGCTCGCCCGCGGCGTTCTCCATCGGCACCGGTGCGGTGATCGAGGGCTGGGACGCCGGGATCGCCGGCACCGAGACGGGCGCGATTGTCGGGCCCGTGGTCACGGGCGGCCTCGGCGAGGCCGCCGCCGTCTCCGTCCCCGATCGGGAGCCGTGTCCTCCTGGAGCTCCCCGCGGCCGATGCGGAGAGCCCGGCGATCGCCGCGGTGGTGGACATCCTCGCCCAGATCAGTACCAGCTGAGGTCGCCGGGGCGCCGATCAGCCACGCTCACCACGTCAGGCCAGGTCGGAAGACTCGGTGAGGAGGTAGCGCCCCACCATGCCGACGCTGCTGCCGAGGCCACCCAGGAACTCGATGCTGAGGGTCGGCGAGTCGCGGAGTTCCCACAACACGCCGGCCGTCACCCAGGCGGCCTCCCGGGCCTTCGCGATGCTCCAGTTGCCCACGAGCGTCACCACGGGCGCGAACTCGCGGTCCACGGCAAGGGCCCCCCCGTCCAGGAACGACTGCCGCACCTCTCCCTGGACCTCGGCGAGGATTCCGGTGACGGCGTCGTAGTCGCGCTGGACCCCGGGGCTGCGCGGTGACAGCCCCAGCTGGCGGCAGGACCGGACCAGCGCGATGGGCAGGTCGTGGTTGATGTGCGCGTTCATCCCCGCCAGGGCGAACTGGATCGGTTCGCAGCGGGCCCGGCGGCGTTCGAAGAGCGGCGCCCAGGCCCTGCCCACCGGAGCGGCCGTCAGCTGGTCGAGGAACAACCCGGCGAAGACGATGTCGAGTCGCGTCGCGAAGGCCGGTTTCGAGAACTGCCCCTCACCGATTCGCTCGAGCACCAGGCGGGTCACCTTCAGATACATCCGGGTGAACACGGCGACCCCGTCCTCGGGCGGCAGGGCGTCGTCGACCGACTGGAGTCTGGCCACGACCGCCTCCACCGATCCAAGCTGCCCGCGCGGAACGGGCTCACGCCCACGTCGCACCGCCGGATTCCTCAGCTTCTCCACGAGATCCGTCAACCAGCCCATGGGGGGACGATAGACCACCGCCGGCGGGCATGGAGCCGACGGCGCGTACGATTCAGCGGTGAGCTCCCCTGTTTCGTCGCGCGGCTGGCGCGGCCACGAGACGTGGGCCCTCTACGCCGGTTATGGCATCGGCGCCTTCGGCATCAATGGCTTGGGTTCGGTGCTGCTGCCCCTGCAGCAGGACCTGGGCGTGGGGCGCTCAGCGGTGGCCTTTTACCCCACGCTGTTCGCGCTGTCCACGATCCTCGCCGGACTCGTGGGCAGCCAGGTTTCCAACCGCGTCGGTGAAGCCCGGCTGCTCGTCATCGCCTACGTGAGCTTCATGGTCGGCGCGGCACTGTTCTGGGTGGACATCCGCTGGGCCACCGCTGTTGGCGCCCTCCTGCTGGGGATCGGCGGCGCCGCCGGGATCCTCGTGATCCCGGTGCGCCTCGCGCGGCTCCATCCGCGGCGTTCGACCGTCCCCCTCACCGAATCGAACGCCGTCGCCAGCCTTTCCGCGATTCTTGCCCCGGTTCTCGTCGCGGCGACGCTGGCCACCGGCGTCGGGTGGCGGTTCGGCTACCTCCTGCCGATCCTCGTCCTGTCGGCCGCCATGGTCGTCCGCTACGTGCCGCGCCTGCGGTCGGCCGACCCTCAAGCGGCGCCCGACGACGCGGTGGAGGTCGACGTGCGACGCGGCCCTGTCCTCGGGCGGTGGTCCGACGCCGTCCTCGCGGTGTCCGCCGAGTTCTCCCTGGTGTTCTGGGCGGCGACGGCGTTGGCGGAGTGGCACGACGTGGAGACCGCCGTAGCGGTGGTGGCGGCGGGCATGTTCCTCGTGGGGATGGCCGCCGGGCGCATCTTCGCCGGTCCGGTGGTCGGGCGGTACCCGGCCCGGACGGTGACGCTCGGGGGCGCGGGGATCGGGATCGCCGGGTTCGTCGTCTACTGGTCGTCCCCCGTGCTTGGTGTCGCCGCCGGCGGGCTGGCGCTCGCCGGCGTCGGGATCTCGGTTCTCTACCCCGTGGCGATCGGGCGCCTGATCGCGGCCCGGCCCGACAATCCCGTCGCGGGGGCGTCCCTCGGGGCGCTGGCCATCGGCCTCTCCGTGGGCGCTGCGCCCGTGGCGCTCTCCTGGCTGGCCGACGGCGTGGGCATGCGCCAGGCGTACCTGGTCGTGCCGATCTTCCTCGGTCTGCTGGTGCTCAAGAACCTGCGTCGGGCCCCCGCCCGAGGCTGAGCAGTCCGCAGCCGATTTCTGTGGATTCCCCCCGGCATGCTAGGTTTGACGCTGCAGATCGAGGCGGGGCGACCGCCGGGATCGACACCCGTCCGGGTGGCGGAATAGGCAGACGCGCTAGCTTGAGGTGCTAGTGCCCGAAAGGGCGTGGGGGTTCAAGTCCCCCTCCGGACACCACCATCACGGCGCGCCCTTCAGATCCTGAGGGGCGCGCCGTCAGCCTTTGAGAGCCTCCATGAGGAGGTGGACGAGAGCCTCCATCTGCACGACATCGCTCGAGGTGACCTCCTCGTCACTACCATCGAGTGCCCGCGCGGCGAGACCCGCCTTCGAGTCGATCAGCTCGGCGATCTTCGTGTCGATCGTGTGCGCCGCGAGGATGCGCCAGGCCGTGACCGGCTCCTGCTGTCCGATCCGGTGCAGCCGGTCGATCGCCTGCTCCTGCTCAGCGGCGGTCCAGGAGAGCTCGGCCAGCACGACGTTCGACGACGCGTGCAGGTTCAGCCCCACCCCCGCGGCGGTGAGCGAGCACACGGCAACGGCTACGTCGGGATCCTTCTGGAAGGCGTCGATCGCGCGTTGACGCTGGAGGGAGGTCTGGTCCCCCCGGATCGACACCGTCGCCAGTCCGGCGTCCCCGAGCACTCGCTCCGCCGTGTCCATGACGTCGATGTGTTTCGCGAACAACACGACCTTCCCGGCCGAGCGTGCGAGCTGAGCCGCGTAGTCCGCCGCGAGCGTCGCCTTGCCCTGCCCGATCTTGCGCACCATCGTGAACACGTTCTCGGTGCCACCGCTGGAGTTGGCGGAATGCAGCTCTGAGAGCGCCACGCGCCGCATCAGCTCGACATCCGGTTCGCCCGTCCCCGTGCCCTCCTTGCGGGCGTCGAGGAGGCCGTGGTAGCGGGCGGCCAGCCGCTTCCCCAGCGCGCGCTCGGCGCGCCGGATGGAGCGCCCGAGTGCGTCGTCGAGCTCGACCGGCAGGTCGACCACGCGCTTGGCAGGCAGGTCACTGGCCACGTCGGCCTTGCGCCGTCGGACGATGCCCATGCTGATGACCGCGTCCCGGGCCGCCGGGTAGAACGCGTGGTCCGCGGGCGTGAGTCCGATGTCCTCGAGCCTGCGCACCAGTGCGGGACTGGGCTGGTCGCCCGTGATCCAGCCGAGGAACCGCCAGATCGCACGGAAGTCCTCGACGTCGTTGATGAGTGGGGTACCGGGGAGCGCCATGAGCAGCGGGTTGCCGCCCGGCGTGCGCGCGCGAATCCGCTCCGCCACCGCGAGGACGTGGCGCGAGCGTTGCGAGCCAAGGTTCTTGATGAAGTGGGCCTCGTCCACAACCATCGAGCGGAAGCCGAGCGTCGAGGTCCACGACAGGTGGCGGTCGAGGATCTCGTAGTTGACGACGAACACGTCCGCAAAGGCGTCCATGTCCTCGCCATCGCCGTGGATCACCGTCACGCGACGGTGCGGCGTCCAGCGCTCCACCTCGCGGGCCCAGTTGATCTTCACGACGTTCGGCACGACGGCGAGCATCGGGTACGCGTCAGCCACGGTCGCAGCCAGGATCGCCTGCGCCGTCTTGCCCAGTCCCGGCTCGTCGGCGAGCAGGAAGGTGCGGTGGCCCCGCCGCACCGCCTCGAGGAGCCGCGCCTGGTGCGGCATGAGGTGCGATCCTCGGGGAGAGATGTTGTCGACCCGCGGCGCCTCGGGGAGCGCCATCGACGCCGTGGCACCGCCCGCACCCTGCTCGAATGCCCGGAAGAGCGGGTCCATGAGATCCCACCCGGAGAGGTGGCCGAGAGAGCCCCCGCCCACCGGTCGACGTCCCAGATCCGGTGCCAGGAACGGGTTGGCCCGGGCCCTCGCCAGGACCGAGGCTGGAACCACCTGCTTTGCGGCCAGGTCCGGCGGAACTGCCGGCACACGCACCGGGGCAGCCACGGGGATCTCGAGGTCCTCGGGGGCGAGCTCCGCACCAGTTTCCAGCAGCCACTCCCGACGCAGCCGCAGGGCAGCGGTGCTCGGCGTGACATCCTCGCCCAGCAAGCTGAGCAGGCTCGTGTCCCGGGCGGCAATCTGGGCGAGGATCGCCGCGATGCCCTCGATGCGCTTGAGCAACTGCTTCCTGGCCGCGTCGGGCAGGGATTTGTCCTCCTTGATCCGGGCACGCTCCGAGCGCATGAGAAGCGAGATCACCTGGAACTTCGTTCGGTCCCTCGGACCCACCCTGCCGGTCGTCGCCTTCGCCTGCACCTGACGGACGTGGCGTGCAAGGATCGGGATGAGGGGTGCCCGTTCGTCAGCGCTCACCGCACCCGCTCGGGTGCCTGAACGACCGGAACGGAGGCGACGGTCGGAGGCCGGCATGCTCTCCCATTTGTCGAGGATCGATGATGTGGCGGCGCATGCGGGGGCTGCTGCCGAGGCACCCCTCGCCGCAACCGCCCGACCACTCGGCGCGGGGCTGGCCCCAACGGGGCAGCGCCATGGTCGTCGCGTTCCAGCTCGGGCTTTGCGCCATCGGCGGCCGCTGTGCGGCGGAGTAACCGCAAGCACCGCCACCAGCTTACGCCCAGCCCGCCCTTACGCCCAGTCGCCACGGTCTCGGCGACGTCGGCCGTCGCTCGAGGGGCTCGGCCGCCTACCTGAGCTACGGCCCCTTTGGTGACAAGGGAGAAAGCTGGGTGCGCGTCGGATCTCCCGTTGGACGCGCCGATTGCGTGGCATGCTCGGACCCCGTCGATGTTGGCAGCGCAACATGCACTCCACCGCGAGAGCCATAGAGTGACATGCGTCACTAATCAGCGCCAAGACGCCACGTCCCGGCCGGCACTCACCCCTCGTAGCTCTGCTCCACAGTGAACCAGGTGTGGGAATGCTCCGCCCCGACCCGCTCGAGCAGATCGAGGGCAGCGGGCCGCTTCCCGCTGGTCCGATTCGCCAGAAGGGTATCGAGGTCCCGCCACGTCGTCTGGATGCGCCAGGCACCACCCTGCCTGCGCAGGAGTTCCGACCGCACCAGCCCCTCGGGCTTGTCGGCGTCGATCATCTGGCGGTAGCCCTCGAGGAACTCGGCCTCGCGGGCAGGATCAACCGTGGCATCGACGGCCGTGACAACGAACGCACCCATGGGACGTCCCTCCAGATTGGTGAAGTGAACCACCCAATCGTGCCCCACCCCGATGTCGGCGCCGACGAACGCCTGTCCGGAGACCCCCAGGCCTGCGCCCATCGCAATGCTCAGCCACAGGTGGTCCCAGCGGGACATGTTGTCGCCCATCCAGTTCGCGGCATAGCGCTGGATGCCGGCGAACCCCGCCCGCGAGAGCACGAACGTGCGCCTGTCCGGCATCGCCGCCAGCAGGCCCTGCGTGGTGCCCATCGCCATGAGGAGCGCGTACTGGTTGTGGAACCGCTCGTGGGAGAACGCGCCGCGGCCGAACCGCATCGCACCGGGGTCGATCGCGCCGGTGGCGGGCTCGTTCATGTCGTTCCAGATGCCCGCCACGCCGGACACCACGTGCGCGGCGTTGAGCTCACCCCACCAGGCGCGCCCCTCCTCGGCGACGAAGTCCGGGAAGGTCGTGTTACCGGGCCAGACCTGGCCGATGTAGACGTCGCCACCCTCGGTGCGGCAGAGCACGTCGCGCTCGAGCGCCTGGTCGTGGACGCGGCAGCCGAGCTCGTGCTTCACGCCCGGGTCAACGATGGTGATCACCCGGAAGCCCTCCCCGGCGAGCCGGGCGAGCATGCCGGGGACGTCGGAAAAGTTCCCGGTGTTCCGCGTGAAGACCCGGTAGCCGTCCGGTGGTCGATGTCCAGCCAGAGCGCGTCACACGGGATGCCCTCGTCAAGGAGTCGCTTCGCGAGGGCTTCCAGGGTGTCCGCGGTGTAGTCGAACCAGCGGCACTGGTGGTAGCCGAGGGCCCACAGTGGCGGCGGCGCGGTGCGGCCCGTCAGCCAGGTGTAGGCCTCGAGGATGGCGGGCATGCCGGGACCGGAGAAGCCGTAGTGCGCCCGATACCCGTTGTCCACGAACGAGCCGGCCATCGCTCCCGACGGGTGGGACTGGTGGTAGAAGAACGGGATCGAGACGTAGTACGGGTCGAACTCGGTGCTCGTCCTGTCCGAGCGTGGGTCCGCGTCCGGCCTCCCGGCCGTGAACTCCCCCGACGCCTTGGGGTCCAGCACGTCCGTGTTCCACAGCGTGAAGTCCCGGCCGCGCCGGTTATGGCTGCCGCTCTTCTCCCCCAACCCGAAGATCGCGTCCTCGCGGCGGCACCGGCGCCGGATCACGAACGCGTCGTTCAGGGTCGCGTAGGCCCAGGAGCGGCCCGCCCCGTCCCACGCGGTCTCGACGACGGCGCTCCCGTCGGTCCGGTGGACGTCCAGCCGGAACGGGTCGAGCCAGAGGGAGACCACCAGGGCGGGGGTGCGGAGGCGAACGACGCCGTCGCCCCGCTCGACGGCGAACGTCACCTCGCGTGAGAACGGGTCCACGCACACCGCGAACGTCGGCGACTCGTCGAACACCCCGCCACGGCTGATCGCGACCCGCACGACGTCGTCGCGCACGACGCCGACCCGCAGGCGTTCGCCGTGGAGGTGCGCGAGGAGACCCCGTGGGGCCTCCTCGACGGCGTCGACAATCTCGAACCGGATGTAGTGGTCGGTGACGGCCATCGGGCGATCCCTGGTGAAGGTCAGATCGCCGGGTGCATGGTCCAGATCCGGCTCATGTAGTCACGCATGGAGCGGTCGGAGGAGAAGAACCCGCTGCGGGCCACGTTGAGGATCGCGGATCGGGTCCACTCCTCCTCGTCGGCGTAGGCGGTGTCCACCCTGGCTTGGGCCGCGAGGTAGGCCTGGTAGTCCGCGAGGACCAGGAACCGGTCCTCGTAGAGCAGGTTGGAGACCACGGGTTCGAACACGCCGCGGTTCCCGCCGGAGAAGGCGCCCGAGGAGATGAGGTCGATAGCCGACTTCAGCTCGGGGTCCTGCTCGTAGAAGGCGCTCGGGTGGTAGCCGGTGGCCTGCAACTCCGCGACCTCGGGTTCCGCCAGACCGAACAGGAAGAAGTGCTCATCACCCACGAGCTTGCGGATCTCCACGTTCGCGCCGTCGTCGGTCCCGATGGTCAGGGCGCCGTTGAGGGCGAACTTCATGTTGCCGGTGCCGGACGCCTCCTTGCCGGCCAGGGAGATCTGCTCGGACAGGTCCGCGGCGGGAATGAGCTTCTCCGCCAGGGTCACGTTGTAGTTCGCCGGGAAGGCCACGGTGAGGCGTCCCGCGACCCGCGGATCGGTGTTGACCACCGCACCGACGGAGTTGATGAGGTAGATGATCTCCTTGGCCATCCGGTAGCCGGGCGCCGCCTTCGCGCCGAAGACGAACGTCCGCGGCGTGACGTCCGCGGCCGCCACCGTGCCGGAGATGATCCTGTCGTAGAGCGTGACGATGTGCAGCAGTTTGAGCGTCTGCCGCTTGTACTCGTGCAGCCGCTTCACCATGACGTCGATCATGTGGTTCTCGGGCAGGTCGATGCCGTCCCGGTCCTGCAGCACCGTGGACAGTCGAGCCTTGTTGGCCGCCTTGATCTCGCGGAACTGCTGCCGGAACTCACTGTCCTCGGCGTACGGCTCGAGCTCCCGCAGTCGCTCCAGGTCGGTGAGCCAGCCGATCCCGATGGCATCCGTGATGAGCTGTGACAGGCCGGGGTTGGCAAGGCGCACGAAGCGCCGCGGGGTGACACCATTGGTCACGTTCGTGAACTTGTCGGGCCAGTACTCGGAGAAGTCGGGGAGCACCTTGTCCCGCAGCAGTTGGGAGTGCAACTCGGCCACCCCGTTGACCTTCGTCCCGGCCACCGTGGCGAGGTGGGCCATCCGCACCGACCGCTCGGGGTAGTCGGCGACGATCGACATCCGGCGCGCACGCATCTCGTCGCCCGGGTAGGTTGCCCGGACCTCCGCAAGGAATTCGTCGTTGATCCGGTAGATGATCTCCAGATGGCGCGGCAGCAGGTGACCGAGCAGTTCCGCGGGCCAGACCTCGAGGGCTTCGGGAAGCAGGGTGTGGCAGGTGTAGGCGAAACACTGCCGGGTGACCGTCCAGGCGTCGTCCCACTCGAACTCGTGCTCGTCGACCAGGAGTCGCATCATCTCGGGGACGGCGATCACCGGATGCGTGTCGTTGAGCTGGAAGATGATCCGCTCGGGGAGCCGGTGCAGGTCGAAACCCGCTTCCAGGGAGTGGTCGATGAAGTCGCGCAGCGAGCAGGCCACGAAGAAGTACTGCTGCTGGAGCCGCAACTCCTTGCCCTGCCGGGTTGAGTCCTCCGGGTACAGCACCTTGGTGATGTTCTCCGCGAATGTCTGCGCCCGGACGGCCTCGGCGTAGTCGCCGGCGTTGAAGATGTCGAGGTCGAACGCCTTTGTCGCCTGGGAGCTCCACAACCGGAGGGTGTTGACCCGGCCGTTCTGGTAGCCGGGAACCATGTAGTTGTAGGGGATCCCGAGAACGTTCCACGCCGGGATCCACCTGGTGCGGGTCACGCCCGCGTCGTCGATGTACTGCTCGGTCCGCCCACCGAAGTCCACCTGGACGGCCGCCTCGGGGTGCGGGAACTCCCACGGACCCCCGAGGGCCAGCCACGTGTCGGGCTTCTCCACCTGGCGGCCGTCGACGAAGTCCTGCCGGAAGATGCCGTACTCGTAGCGGATGCCGTAGCCGATGCAGGGAACGCTCATCGTGGCCAGGGAGTCGATGAAGCAGGCCGCGAGTCGCCCGAGGCCGCCGTTGCCCAGACCCGGCTCGACCTCCTGCGCCCGCAGCGTCGCGAGCTCGATGCCGCAGGCCGCCAAGCCCTTCTCGACGATGTCGTTCAGGTCCGTGGCCAGCAGGGCGTTCCCCAGTTGCCGGCCGAGCAGGTACTCGGCGGACAGGTAGCCGACTGCCTTGACCTTGGACTCACGCTGCCTGCGCGCCGTCTCCAGCCAGCGAGCCATCAGGTAGTGGCGCACCGTCCGGGCGAGGGCCAGGTACTGGTCGTTGACCGTGGACAGCGAGAGCGCAACACCCTGGCCGCCGTTGAGCTCCCGGAGGAACTCCCGGACGAACCCGTCCACCGAGTGTGGGGGGGACCCCACAGGGGCATTGGCCACCGGGTGGGTGGGGGGGAATGCCGGCCCGACTCGGCGGGTCGGCGGGACGGGGGGCACCGCCGCCGCGGAGGACTCCACGGCGGATGTCGCTGATGTGTGCAGGTCGGTCACCCGCCACAGCCTACCGACCTTTCCGTTTCGCAAAGAATCGGTCTGAGTGAGCGCCCCGGCCGGGCGCCGCAGTGGAGGCGGTCGCCGGGCGGCGCAGTGGAGGCGGTCGCCGGGCGGCGGCGATAGCCTTGGTCCGCCGCCGATGTCACCAAGCCATGAGGAGTTCCGATGAGTGAGCCACGCAGGGTAGTCATCATCGGCGCCGCCGGGCGGGACTTCCACAACTTCAACGTCCTCCACCGCAACAACCCCGACGCCCGCGTGGTGGCATTCACCGCCGCCCAGATCCCCGACATCGCGGGGCGTGTGTACCCGGCGTCGCTTGCGGGATCCCTGTACCCGGACGGCATCCCGATCGTGGACGAGTCCGAGCTCACCGACCTGATCCGGCGCGAGCGGGTGGACGAGGCGGTCTTCTCCTACTCCGACGTCACCCACGAGCACGTGATGCACCTTGCCTCGGCGTGCATAGCCGCCGGCGCCGACTTCGTGCTCCCGGGCGGCCGGCCCACCATGATCAGGTCGACCAAACCGGTGATCGCGGTGACCGCAGTCCGCACCGGCTCCGGGAAGTCCCAGACCAGCCGGTACCTCGTACACATCCTCAAGGACATGGGCAAGAGGGTCGTCTCCATCCGGCACCCCATGCCCTACGGTGACCTCGCCGCGCAGGCCTGCCAGCGGTTCGCCAGCTACGCCGACCTGGACACGCACGACTGCACGATCGAGGAGCGCGAGGAGTACGAGCCGCACATCGACCTGGGCTTCGTGATCTACTCGGGCGTCGACTACGAGCAGATCCTGCGCGCGGCCGAGCAGGAGGCGGACGTGATCCTGTGGGACGGCGGCAACAACGACCTGCCGTTCTACGCCAGCGACCTGCACGTCGTGGTGGTGGACCCGCTGCGCCCGGGTGACGAGACCCGCTACCACCCGGGTGAGGCGAACCTGCGGATGGCGGACGTCGTCGTCGTCAACAAGTGCGACTCGGCCACCGCGGAGAACATCGCAGCGGTCGAGGCCAGCAGCCGGGCGCTCAACCCGGACGCGACGATCATCTGCGCCGACAGCCCGGTCACCGTCTCCGACCCGACCGTGGTGCGCGGCAAGCGGGTGATCGTCATCGAGGACGGCCCCACCCTGACCCACGGGTCGATGACGTACGGGGCCGGCGTCGTCGGCGCACGTCAGGCGGGTGTCGCGGAAATCGTCGACCCGAGCCCGTTCGCGGTCGAGTCGATCGCCGCCACCTACCGGAAGTACCCGAACGCGGTGGGAATCCTGCCCGCGATGGGCTACGGCGAGGCGCAGATCCGGGACCTGGAGGCGACCATCGAGGCCGCCGACTGCGATGCCGTCGTTTCGGGAACGCCGATCGACCTCACCCGCGTGCTGTCGGTGTCCAAGCCGATGGTGCGCGCCACCTACGTGTTGCGCGAACGCGAGCCCGGGGCCCTGGAGCGGGAGGTCCGCAGGGTCCTTGAAGGCTGACCCTCCAGCTCCCGGGCCTGGTTGTCAGTAGACCGGGCTCCACATCTGGGCGCGGATGTGCTCGCGGAGGTCCTCCGGCCGGGGCAGGCCGGCGCGGCCCTGCGCGTAGGCCACCTCGGCGACGGCGACGGCGATGTCCACCGAGATGTCGCGGATCTCCTGCAGGGGTGGGTAGACGCGCCCGGCGGCCAGGTCGTCCTCCGCCACCTGGCCCGCCAGGGTGTGCGCCGCCGCCATGAACATCTCGTCGGTCACGTGGGAGGCCTCGACGGCGATCACGCCGAGCCCCACGCCCGGGAAGATGTAGGCGTTGTTGCCCTGTCCTGGCACGAGGGTGCGGCCCTGGAACTCCACCGGGGCGAACGGGCTCCCGGAGGCGAAGATGGCGCGCCCCTCGCTCGACTCGTAGGCCTGCACGGCGGTGCACTCCGCCTTCGAGGTTGGGTTGGAGAGCGCGAAGACCACCGGCCGCTCGTTGTACTCCGCCATCAGCCGCACCACGTCCGGGGTGAAGGCGCCTTTCTGGCCGGAAGCCCCGATGAGGATGGTCGGCCGGACCGCCGCGACGGCGCCCAGCAGGTCCCCCACCGGTGCGGCGTCGTGGGCGTAGGGCTGCTTGTGGGCCGCCAGTTCGGTGCGGCTGGACACCACGAGGCCCTGGGAGTCGACGAACCAGCAGCGGGCGCGGGCCTCCGCCGTCGTGAGCCCGTCCGCCGCGATGGCGGAGACGAGGAGGTCGGCGATCCCGATGCCGGCCTCGCCGGCCCCGAAGAACAGCACGCGCTGGTCCGCCAAGCGCCCCCCGGTGAGGCGGAGCGCGGAGAGAACGCCCGCGAGCGCCATGGCGGCGGTGCCCTGGATGTCGTCGTTGAAGGTGCAGATCCGGTCGCGGTACGTGCGCAGCAGCCGGAACGCGTTGGCGTTCGCGAAGTCCTCGAACTGGAGCAGCGCGCGCGGGAAGCGCTCCGTCACGGCCTGGACCAACTCCTCCACGAGCTCGTCGTAGGCGTCGCCGCGGAGGCGCGGCGCGCGGATGCCTGCGTAGAACCGGTCCTGGAGCAGGGTCTCGTTGTTCGTGCCAACGTCCAGCATCAGGGGTAGGGTCCACGCGGGGTGGATGCCCGCGCACGCGGTGTACAGCGAGAGCTTGCCAACCGGGATGCCCATCCCGTTCGCGCCGAGGTCACCGAGGCCGAGGATGCGCTCGCCGTCGGTGACCACGATCGCGCGGACGTCGTCGTGCGGCCAGTTGGCCAGGAGCTCGGCGACCCTGCCGCGGTCCTTCGCGCTGATGTACATCCCGCGGGGACGGCGGAAGATGTGGCAGTACTCCTGGCAGGCCTGGCCCACGGTGGGGGTGTAGATGATGGGCATCATCAGGTCCATGTTCTCCGTGACCACCCGGTAGAACAGGGACTCGTTGCGGTCCTGCAGGCTGGTGAGCAGGATGTACCGCTCCAGGTCATCGGGTTTGCGGTGGAAGTTCTCCAGCACGCGGTCCACCTGGACGTCCTGGGGAATCACCTCGACGGGCAGGAGCCCTCTCAGGCCCAGCCGCCCACGCTCATCGTCGGTGTAGGCGGTCCCGTGGTTGCGCAGCGGGTCGTGCAGCAGTTGGACGCCCCGGCGCGTTACTTCTTCGTGTGCCACCCCTCCACGGTATTCCTCCGTCCGGATGCACGAACGGTGTTCGCAGCCCTTCGATCAGTAGGCCGGGCTCCACACGTACGCGCGGATGTGGGCTTCGAGGTCCTCGGGGCGCGGGACGCGGGCGAGCCCCTGAGCGTACGCCACCTCGGCGACGGCGACGGCGATCGCCACGGAGACCTCGTGGATCTCCCGGAGCGGCGGGTACACGCTGCCGGTGGCGAGCTGCTCCTCCGATACCTGGTGGGCGAGGGTGCGCGCGGCGGCCATGAACATCTCCATCGTGACCCTCGAGACCTCGACGGCGACTACACCCAGCCCGATGCCAGGGAAGATGTACGCGTTGTTGCCCTGGCCGGGCACGAGGGTGCGGCCCTCGTACCGCACGGGCGCGAAGGGGCTGCCGCATGCGAAGACCGCGCGCCCCTCGCTCCACTCGTAGGCGCGGGAGGCGGTGCACTCCGCCTTCGAGGTGGGGTTGGAGAGCGCGAAGATCACGGGACGCTCGTTGTACTCGGCCATCCGGCGCACGACGTCCTGGGTGAACGCGGCGTGCTGCCCGGAGACGCCGACGAGGATGGTAGGCTTCACGGACTCGACGGCGGCCAGCAGGTCCGCGGCCGGCTCCCCGTCGTGGGCGAACGTGCGCTTGTTCTCGGACAGGTCGGTGCGGCTGGCGACGACGAGCCCCCGGGAGTCGACGAAGCAGCAGCGCGCCCGGGAACCCGCCGTCGTGAGCCCCTCCTGTACCATCGCCTCGACGACGAGGCCCGCGATGCCGAGGCCGGCGCCGCCCGCGCCGTGAAACAGGATGGTCTGCTCGGAGAGCCGCCCGCCCGTGATTCGCATGGAGGAGAGCAACCCGGCAAGGGCGACCGCGGCAGTGCCCTGGATGTCGTCATTGAACATGCAGTACTCGTGGCGGTACCGGCCCAGCAGGCGGAAGGCGTTGGCGTTGCCGAAGTCCTCGAACTGGATGAGCGCGCGGGGGAAGCGCGCGGCGACGGCTGCCATGAACTCGTCGAGGAGCTCGTCATAAGCCTCGCCGCGAACGCGCTGGGCCTTCATGCCGGTGTAGAAGGGGTCGTCGATGAGGTCGAAGTTGTTGGTGCCGACGTCGATGGTGATGGGCAGGGTGGTGGCCGGGTCGATCCCGGC
>JADGOQ010000054.1 GCA_017882885.1 Actinomycetales bacterium
CTCGCTGATCGAAGGCGGCGGGTCGCCCACCAACACCTGCGGCAGCGGCGCCTGCACGCGGTGGGGTGACTACAGCGCCATGACCGTCGACCCGGTCGACGACTGCACCTTCTGGTACACGAACGAGTACTACGGGGCCAACGGCGGCAACTGGCAGACGCGCATCGGGTCCTTTTTGCTTCCCGGGTGTGGCTCGACCACGGGCACCCTGACCGGCAGGGTCACGAGCTCGGTCGGCGGGGGGGCGATCTCAGGCGCCACGGTCACGATCACCAGCGGCGGCTCGGGCTCCACCACCACCGACGCCAATGGCATCTACACGTTCGCAAACCTGGCGCCCGCCACGTACGGCCTGGGCGTCACCAAGACCGGCTTCCTTGACGGTTCCGCCTCCGGCCTCGTCGTGGCAGCCGGCGGCACGGTCACCAAGGACTTCTCGCTCACGCCCACCACGGGCGTTCCCAATGCCCCGAGTCTCACGGTCGCCACCAACGCGCGCTCGTGCTTCCTCGGCATCTTCTGCAGTGGCGGCGGCGTGAAGCTGACGTGGACGGTCCCGGCCAACAACGGCAGTGCGATCACCGGCTACCGGATCTACCGCAGCACGACCTCCACCGTGAACACGAGCGGGACGATCTACGCCAACGCGTCCTCGAGCGCGACCACCTACACCGACTCGTCCACCACCCGCGGCACCGTCTACTACTACAAGGCGGTGGCGGTCAACGGCATCGTCCCGAGCCCCGACTCGAACCTGGGCGCTGCCACGGCGGGCTGACGCCCGCCCAGGTCCCGACCCTCACGAGCGGCCGGTCCGGTGATCCCGGGCCGGCCGTTCCGATTCGGACGGAGTCGGGGTTGGACACCCGCCGTGCCCGGCGGCGCCGGCCGCCAGCGCGCCCGCGGCCACTGACCGGCGGGGACCAGGGTCGCGAGGCGGCAGGGGCGACCGAGGGGCCGATTCGGGCCGGGGGTCGCGGGGTGCCCCCGCGGATCGTCCGCCGGGCGTCCGCTCAGTCGAGCGTCGGGGGACCCTGCTCCACGCGGCGGCGGAGGGCGTCGTAGGAGCCGCGCCACTCGGCCTCGGTCCACCACGTGGCACCCGCCTCGGCCCACGGACGGACGACGGCGGCAGCGGCCTTCGGGTCAAGACCGGCCGTCTTGCCCTCGGTGACGATGTCAAAGCCATCGAGCGTGCCGCGCCGCTCGCGGACCCATTCGGCCATGGCGCGGAGGTCTTCCGGCGTGACCGGCTCCTGGCCACCTTCCGGCTTGAGCTTGTTCGGCAGCAGCCCGTCGTAGCGGAGGACGCGCTGCATGGACTTCTCGCGCGGCCATGCGCCCACGATCCAGATGGGGATGCGGGGCTTCTGGACCGGGGGCGGCAGGAAGGTCATCTCGGCCGTGGTGTAGTGCTTGCCGTGGACGCTGAACGGCCTCGCGGTCCACGCCTTCTCGAGGAAGTCGAGGGTCTCGTCGAAGCGCTCCGCCCGATCGCGGATGTCGGTGTTCTCGTTGACGCCGGCCATGCCGGTGTCGTCCAGCGCGCCGAGGCCCAGGGGCAGCACGAGCCGCCCGTGCGACGCGTGATCCACGCTGGTCGCCGCGCGCGCAAAGATCCACGGCTTGTGGCGCGGGACGGCCATCACGATGCCGCCGATCCGGACGCGGCTCGTCCGCATGGCCATGACGGTGAGGGCGACCCACGGGTCGTGCATCTCGTCGAGGTCGGGCACGTGCACGGCGTCCCAGTAGAAGACGCCGTCCCAGCCGGCCTGCTCGGCCGATGCGGCGAGGTCGCCGAGCTGATCGATGCTGCCGGTGTTGAGGATGATCCCGTACTTCATGGCCGAAGGGTAACGGCCGCGGGTGGCGGGGCGGCGGGCGGTCGTGGCGAGCGCGGCGGCCGAGGGTGCGGGTGCGGGCGCGGGCGCGGCGGCCGAGGTCGTTTCTCATCCGCTCACCAGGAGAGCATTACGCAGGACCGACGAACCGGATCCCACCCATCTGTGGGCATGATCACGGTGGGGCCACTTGACATGATCATTCCCACATCTGCCCGCCCGGTGATGCAGACGAGCATGATTCGGGCCTCCGCGGACCGTTTGCGTCGCCCGATGTTCGCTCCATGAGCGAATGAGAAACGGCGATGGTGCGGGCGGCGCCCGGACGAGACCACGGGCTCGCCGCGGTACGATCTGCCCCGCGCTGCGCCCGTAGCTCAGTGGATAGAGCACCTGACTTCGGATCAGGTGGTCGGGGGTTCGAATCCCTCCGGGCGCGCCAGATTCCACGCGCGAAGGTGGCGTCAAGGCTCGGCATCCGCTCAGTCGTCACGTTGGCCAAGGCGACCAGCGCGCTCGGGACCATCGCGCGCCCGCATCGACGCCCGCATCGGCAGCCCGGCCCCCGGTACTGTGTCCCTCGCCGCGGTCTCCTGGGTCGTCGTCGCACCCGGCGTGGCAACGTGCCAGCCGATCGTGTGCAGAAGTGGTACTACTTGACGTGCGAGAGTGGTAGTCTCGCACGCCATGGACTACCTCCCCCGTCTCGTCGACGGTCGGCTCGACGTGCTGCTGGCTGAGCTTCCAGCGATCTTCCTCACCGGGCCCCGAGCCACCGGCAAGACGACCACAGCCGCTCGCCGGGCCGCCACTGTGGTCCACCTCGATCGCGAGGCCGAGGCCATAGCGTTTCGGGCCGATCCCGACGCCGCCCTGCGCGGCCTTCGTGAACCCATCCTGCTCGAC
>JADGOQ010000055.1 GCA_017882885.1 Actinomycetales bacterium
CCGTGGCTCTTCGCCGGCACCATCCGGGAGAACATCCGCTACGGCAAGGCCACCGCCACGGATGAGGAGGTGGTGGCGGCCGCGCGGGCCACCTACGTGGACCGGTTCGTGCACTCGCTGCCGGAGGGGTACGACACCCTGCTGGACGAGGAGGCGTCCAACGTCTCGGCGGGGGAGAAGCAGCTAATCACGATCGCGCGGGCGTTCGTGTCCCAGCCGTCGGTGCTGATCCTCGACGAGGCGACCTCCTCGGTGGACACCCGCACCGAGCTGCTCGTGCAGCACGCGATGGCGGCACTGCGGGCGGGGCGCACCTCGTTCGTTATCGCTCACCGGCTCTCCACCATCCGCGACGCCGACCTCATCCTCGTGATGGAGCACGGCGACATCGTGGAGCAGGGCACCCACGACGAGCTGATCCGTGCCCGCGGCGCGTCCTGGCGGCTCTACAACTCGCAGTTCGAGCACGCGGCGTACGACGTCGACCAGGACTTCGGCCCGGGGGTCGAGGTGGCGGCGGACTGACGGCGGTGGCCGTCCGGGGCGACGGCGACGCTACGCCTCGGGTTGATCGCTTCGCGTGGGATCGCCGGCGCGAAGGTTTTCGCGCATGCTGGTGGGGACCCATTGGAATCCAGGAAAGAGAAGTCCCCATGACGGACAAGCCACAACCCAGTAAGCGCACGACCGACACGCCGTCGGAGGGATTCACCGAGGACGAACGGGCCGCCATGAAGGAGCGGGCCCGGGAGCTGAAGGCCGCCAAGCGCCGCTCCGGAGCTGCCGACAAGGCGGCAGAGGACGAGAAGGACGTGCTCGCCAAGGTCGCGGAGCTGCCCGAGGGCGACCGTGCACTGGCCGAGCGAGTCCACGCGCTGATCAGGGCCACCGCCCCGTCCCTCCTGCCCCGGACGTGGTACGGGATGCCCGCGTACGCGAAGGACGGCAAGGTCGTGTGCTTCTTCCAGGGCGCGGAGAAGTTCAAGGCCAGGTACGCGACCCTCGGCTTCAGCGACCAGGCGAACCTCGACGACGGCGACATGTGGCCCACCGCCTACGCCCTGACCGAGTTGAGCGACGCCATGGAGGCCAGGGTCAAGGAGCTCGTTACGAGAGCTGTGAGCTGAGTCAGTGGGCGGTCGCGAAGAGGGCGCGGACGTCGTCGGGCACGATGCGGATGCGCGTGCCGGTGGTCATGTCCATCGGCGCCCACAGGCTGCGCGCCCGCGCCAGGGTGCGGTTGTCCTTCTTGCGGTTCATCTGCGTGAGGCGTTCGAAGTACCCGTCGACCTCCTCGCCCACCCAGGTGTGGGTGACGACGACGTCGCCCAGCCGCGCGGAGTGCAGGTAGTCGATCTCGTGCCGCCGCACCACCCAGAACATGGCGGCCTGCATGGGCCGCGGTGCCAGCACCGTCCAGTGCGCCACCGCGACGTCCTGCATCCAGCGCAGGTAGACGGCGTTGTTGACGTGATTGAGTTGGTCGATGTCCTCGGGGCGGACGTCCATGTCCAGGGTGAATGCGTCAGCAGGTGGCTTCATGACAGTCAGCTTAGGAGTCCCGGGGCCCGCGCTCGTGCTGCCCACGGGATCTATGTCCCTTGATAGCCGTGGGTCCTCACGAGACGCTGAACAATTGGTGAAGACCCGTAGATTGTCGTCCCGTCGTTTGGCCCGCCGCTCCATCTCCACCGGCTACTTCCGCAGCGGCCTTCCCTACATCCGGTTCGGGAGCGGGCCGAGCCCGCTCGTGGTGTTCGAGGGACTGGCGCCGGAGAATAAGCCGGACAACAGGATGCCGGTCATGATGTACCGCTTCCTGGGCCAGGCGTACACCGTGCATGCCGTGCCCCGCCGGCCGGGCCTGCCGCCGGGCTACTCCTTGAAGGACATGGCAGATGACTACGCGACCATGATCACCGAGGAGTTCGGCGGGCCCGTCGACGTCATCGGCGTCTCGACCGGCGGCTCCATCGCCCAGCACTTCGCCGCGGACCACCCCGATTTGGTGCGTCGCCTCGTCCTCCACTCGAGTGCCCACACCCTGAACGACGACGCGAAGCGGCTCCAACTCGAGTACGCCCGGCTGGCCGGGCTCGGGGACTGGCGGGCGGCATCCGAACTGATCATGGGCGTCATGATGCCGAAGAAGGGGCCCCTCCGCGTATTCGCCAAACCGCTCACGCAGGTCGCGGCGTGGGTGATGTCGCGACGCCCGCCCGCGGATGCCTCGGATCTGGTCGTCACCGTCGAGGCCGAGGACAAGCTCGCCTTCCGGGACCGGCTGCACGAGATCACCGTGCCCACGCTTGTGGCCGGCGGGACGGAGGACCCGTTCTACTCGGGCGAATTGTTCCGCGAGACCGCGGCGGGCATCCCGAACGCTCGCCTGGCACTGTACGAGGGGATGGGACACCCGGCGCGGGGCAAAGCGTTCCAGCGCGACGTGCTGGACTTCCTCCGGGAGGCGCCCGCCCAGTAGACGCCTGCCATTCGGCGAGGCCCGCGGCGGCCAGTTTGGCACGCACCACGTCGAGCATCCCCGGCGATGTGTCGGTCAGCAGCGCGCGCACAGGACGCGGGGTGAGTGCGAGGCTGAGCAGACCGGTGCCGCAGCCGAACTCGACCATATCCTGGATTTCGGCGAGCGGGACCAGCTCCCCAATCGCGGCCGCGACGGCGGAGGCGCGGGCACGTCGTTCATCGTCGTCCCACGTGGCAGCCTTGGAGTCGAAGACACTCACGCGCCAAACCCTAACGCTGCGGGGAGACCCACCCCTCCCTAGAACGGGAACTGGCGGCGCGTCAGCTGGGCGCTGATCCACCGGAGCTCGGTGAACTCCTCGATCGACGCCGAGCCGCCGAAGCGGCCCCACCCGCTGTTCTTGACGCCTCCGAACGGCACCTGCGGCTCATCGCCCACGGTCTGGTCGTTGATGTGCACGATGCCGGTCTCGAGTCGTTCCGCAATCAGCCACGCCTTCGCGAGGTCGCGGCTGAAAACGCTCGACGACAACCCGTAGTCGGTGTTGTTGGCGACGGCGATGGCCTCGTCCACGTCGTCGACCTCGATGAGCGACACCACAGGTCCGAACGTCTCCTCGCAGTCGAACGGCGTGCCGCGCCGCACGTCGGCGACGACGGTGGGCCGGTAGCACGGCCCGTCCGCCTCGCCGCCGGTGAGGACGCGCGCACCGGCGTCGACGGCGGCCGCCACGCTGCGCACGATCGTCTGGAGCTGGGCGGGCGAGATGACCGGGCCGATGATCGTGTCGGGTTCGGCGGGATTGCCCACCTTGAGGGCGGCCACCCTCGGCACGAGCTTCTCGGTGAACTCCTGTGCGATGTCCTTGTGCAGGATGATCCGGCGGGTGGACATGCAGATCTGACCCTGGTGGAGGAAGGCTCCGAATACGGCTGCGTCGACGGCTGCGTCGATGTCGGCGTCGTCCAGCACGATCATCGGGTTCTGGCCCCCGAGTTCGAGGGCCACGCGCTTCAGCTGCCGGCCTGCGGCCTCGGCCAGCTTGCGGCCGACCCCCGTGGACCCCGTCAGGTTGATGCGCCGCACGGTGCGGTTCTCCACGAACTCGTCGCCGATCTCACTGCTCTTCCCCGGCCCGTTCGTCACGACGTTGAGCACGCCGGGCGGGAAGCCGGCCTCGTGGAACACCTCGGCGAGCAGCACGCCGCCCACGACGGCCGACTCGGTGGACGGCTTCAGGACCGCGGTGTTGCCGAGCGCGATGGGCATGCAGATGGAGCGAAGGGAGAGGATCAGCGGTGCGTTCCACGGGCCGATCCCGGCAATCACCCCGACCGGTTGCCGCACCGCGGCGTTGATGGCGCCCGGGATGTCGGAGGGGATCAGCTCGCCCAGCGGCTGGCTGGTGCTCGACGCCGCCTCCCGCAACATGGCGGGGGTGAGGGTGGTCTGGAACATGCCGAATCCGAAGGTGCAGCCCGTCTCCTCGGCGAGGAGTTGGACGACTTCCATCTGGCGGCTCGCCAGAATGTCCGCCGCCTTCAGGAAGAGGGCCCGCCGCTCCGAGAACAGCGTGTGGGACCATGCCGGGAAGGCGTGGTGCGCCGCCTCGATCGCCCTGGCCGCATCCGCGCGCGCGCCCGCCGGGACCTGGGCGAAAACCTCGCCCGTCCAAGGGCTGAGGTCGTTGTAGGTCGCACCGTCCAGTGCATCCACCCACTCGCCGCCGAGGTACATCTGGTAATGCCGCGTCATTGCGAACTCCTCCGTTGTGCTGTGTCTCACAGTCTACGTCGCGGCCTGGCACGGGATGAGGCGTGTGAGGCGGCGTGAACGGGCGCTCGTCATCCGGTGCCGAAGTGGCCGCGCAATCTCTCGCCCGGAGTAGTGTTCAGCGCGTCAGCGGGTGTTGGGTGACCGGAGGCGGGAGAAGGATGCGAGCAACTTCATCTGGATTGGGGTGGGCGCGGTTGTGGGTGCGCTTGCCGTCCTCCGCAGCGGCCCGGTCCTCCCTGCCAGTACGGCCAGGCCAAGCAAGCCGACCATGCTCGGCTGGTCCGCCCTGGCGCTGGGGCTGCTGACGGTCGCGCTCTCGTTCCTGGTGACGGGCGGCGGTTCTTCGCGGTGTTCTGGGTGATCGGAGCCGGCACCGCGGCGCTGGTCGCCGGCATCAGTGCGGTCGCAGGGCATTGCCGGCCAGAAGGACGACACCCTGTTCGAGGTGGGATGGGTGCAGCCCCCCGGCGAATCCGCCATGATCGTGCTGAGCCTCTCTGAC
>JADGOQ010000056.1 GCA_017882885.1 Actinomycetales bacterium
CTCGGGCCAGCAGAATGTGGGCAGCGCCCTCACGCCGATCTTCGACTCCCGCGTGCCCGGCGACCTCGCGGCCTGGCCCAGCGCCGCATACGTCCGCGACCCGACGCTCTACGACGTCTCTCTCCTCGGCCAGAAGGCGGTCTCGGACGAGGACTCGTGGGTGCGGTACTGGGACGCCCGCCCGGCCGTGCTCGGCCGGACGCACGCGATGGGCGTCCTGGTGGACCAGCGGACGCTGGCGTGGAACCGTCCCGAGGCCAACCGCGACGTGCTCTACGTGCTGGTACGTCTTATCAACGTCACGGCACGGGATGCGTCGCGGTACGCGGGCCTGGCGGCGTACGGCTATACGCCCGAGGACATCGCCGCGATCGCGCGGATCGGCGCGGACTTCCACGCGCGGTCCGACACGGCGGGAGTGAATCTCCCCGACAGCGGCTTCACTTGGACGCACTTCTACGTCGGCATGGGGGAGGACCCGGACGTCGACGCGAACCAGTACGGCCAGAACCACTCGACGGCGGTCCTGCCCTTCGCGATGGGCTTCGCCTACCTGTCGAACTTCAACGCTCCGCGGTACGCCTATCCGCCCGACGTGTTCGCGCCCCCCTTCGCGGCCGCTCCCGGCCTCGTCGGGACGAAGTTCCTCCGGGCGATGGGCGGGCCCGTCACGGGTTCGTCTGGCATCTCGATGTTCACGAATACCACCGGGGGTGGTGTCTTCCCGGATCGTCAGGGAGTGGCGGCCCTGTGGCGGATGTTGGCCAACCACCTCATCCCGACCGACGGCCAGTGCAATGCCCCGCCCGGGACACCCTTCTGTCGGTTGGTCCAGCAGTCCGTGGACACGCGCTGGTACATGTCCACCGGCCCGTGGCCCGACGTGGCCGGGGGAGAGTCGGTCGCATTCGTCATCGCGTACGTCTTCGCGGCTCCGGTCGCCGCCGCCATCCAGACCGACGGAGTGGGGACCCCGCTCGGGAGCGCGAACTTCGACATCAGGCCGGGGTTCCCCGCCACCGGGCCGCGCCTCGCCGCCGGCACGGACACGGTGCGGCAGATCGACCGCGTGGCGGGTTGGACCGGCTTCGCGGACGCCAACGGGAACGGGGACGTCGAGGAGCGGGAGATCCAGAGCCTGCCGTACTCCCTGCTCGGGAAGGCCGCGGCGGCGCAGGCCCTCGCCGACAACAAGTTCGTGCTCTCCTCGCCGCCGGCGGCGCCCCGCTTCTTCGTGTTGCCGGGGGACGGGCAGGCCACGGTCGTGTGGGAGCGCTCCGCGTCGGAGGTGACGGGGGACCCGTACTTCGCCCTCGCGGCGGATCCCCTCGGGCCGGTCTACGACCCGAACTTCCGGCAATTCGACGTCGAGGGGTATCGCGTCTGGCGCGGGACGAATCCGGCCGCGATGACCTTGGTCGCGCAGTTCGACTACAAGGGGACGACGCTCGTCGACCACACAGGGCAGGTCTTCGGCCCGTATGAGGTCGCGGAGCAGTGCGCCCCCGAGCTGGGCGTCGTCGCGTCCTGCGCGGCGGACTTCCTGCACGGCCAGTCGCGAGGGGTCCCGCTCGCCGGCGCGGTGGTGCAGGTGCTCCCGAGGGGGCGCGCGCGGCTCGCCGACGGCCGGGTGGTGGTGCTCCGGGCCGATACCCTGGTGTCGGGTGGGGGGGCGGGGCTTCCCGCGCTCCAGGACACCGGCGTCCCCTTCGTGTACGTGGACAGGGGGCTGCGCAACGGCACCACCTACGTCTACGCCGTCACGACGTTCGACGTGAACAGCATCACGTCGGGGGCGTCGTCCTACTCCAGCGAACTGGTGGGGAGGATGGTCACGCCGCGGATCGCGTCTGCGAACGTGCACGCGGCCATCGTCTCGACGGGGATGTACGGCGGTGACGGCACGCGCCTCGATCAGGATACGGCATTCCCGTCCATCAACGCCGCCAACGGCACCTTCTCCGGGCACATCCCGCCCGCGAACGGTGGGCACATCGAGTTCCCGGCGATGGTCCAGGAGCTCCTGCCGCAGGGCGAGTTCACGCTGCTCGTGGATTCCGTCGGCCCGGGGTTCCCGACCTATGCCGGCGGTGCGGCGCCGAGGGTGTTCTTCAGCGTGTTGGGCGGGACGGAGGCGCTGCGCGGCAGCTCGGAGGTGTCGGTGGTGGGCTCCAACTCGGCGGCCTTCACCCAGGTCTACGAGTACGTCGGCCCGCTCGTACCGTACGACACCGCCCAGGCGCGCCGCTTCGGCGTGGCGTTCGGGCCGGAGTCCCGCATGCCCGTGCGCTTCGAGGGCCTCGCGACTTCCCTCGCCGCCTCATCACCGGGCGTCGCACGAGCGGGCTACCTCGGCTACGGTGGCCCCGCGGGGAGGTGGCTCGCGCATTCGCGCTGGTACGACGGAGCCGCCGAACCGCCGAATCCGACGATCAACCCCTTCGGCAGCCGCGCCAACACCAACGGCGCCCTGGCCGGTGTGACGACCATCTACTCGCCGCTGCCCTACCGCCTCCCCGTGGGCGGCGGCGCGGCGGCACGGGCCATCCCCTCTTCGCGCTACAGGGACTTCGTCAATGCGACGATCGCCGCGTGGTACCCGGCGGACCTCGTCGTGCGGTGGGGGAGCGGCGGGACCGTCACGGTGCGCGACTCCACGCACCGGGTGGACTTGCCGTACAAGGCCGCGGTCCAACCTGGATTCGGCTTCCTCGACGCCAACGCGCTCGTGACGGCGGGCGTCACGCCCTCCCAGCTGGCCGACGGGTCGGCCGGCGTCACCTTCGATCCGTCGGTGGTGAGCTACTACAGTCTGAGGACCATTCGCCCCGTCTGCGGCCTGGCGAGCTCCACCGCGCCGTGCGTGGCCCTGCAGCCGGCGGCCCGCCTCCAACCGGTGGACGTCACCAACGACGGCGTTGCGGACGGGACCGGCATCGCGCTCCTGATCAACGGGGAGCCGTTCTACATGCTGATGGGTAGTCTGCCCGTGCCGGGGACGGCGTGGCACCTGCGGGCGGTGGGCGGCGGCGAGATGACGGCCAGTTGTTCGCCCGCGTTGCCGGACCCCTCCAGCGAGATCCTGCCCGGCTTTGAGCCGACGAGCTGTTCGGCGTACCAGTACACGCCGCCGCCGATCCGGCCCGCGTACGTACCGGGGCTGCGCTTCACCGTCTCCGTCACCCGGCAGTTCGGTCCCGACAGCACGTCGGGGGACGTGAGCCGCATCCACACCGTTCCCGACCCGCTGTACTTCACCAACGCCTTCGGCGGAAGCCCCGAGATCCGCTTCGTGAACCTCCCCGAGCGGGCGATCATCCGGATCTATTCGGCGAGCGGGATCCTGGTCACGATGCTGACGCACAACGACCCCACATCCGGCGGGGAGGCGGTGTGGAACGTGACGAACCGGGGCGGGCGCTACGTGGCGAGCGGGGTGTACTTCTACCACGTCGAAACGCCGGACGGGCGGGTGAAGATCGGGCGCTTGACCGTCGTGCAGCAGGCGTGGCCGTAAGGGTGCGGCCGCCGGCCGCCGCGCCCCGGCCGTTCCTCCCTTAGCGGGTGGTCCCTGGCTCCTGGCCCCTGGCTATTCGATCGTCTTGTGGAACCGCGTGATCGCGAACCACAGCAGCCCCGGCCCCATCACCGTCAGGGCGAGGAGCTGCGTCCAGAGCGCCGAGAGGCCGGCGCCCTTGAGGAAGATCGCCCGGACCATCTCGAGGTAGTGGCGCAGCGGGTTCAGCAGGCTCAGCCACTGGAAGGGTACCGGCATGTTCGCCACGGGGAACATGAACCCGCCCAGGATGATGATCGGCAGCATGAAGAAGAACATCGTCATGAA
>JADGOQ010000057.1 GCA_017882885.1 Actinomycetales bacterium
CGCCTCAGCCCCCAACAGGCACGCACCGTCCTGCGCCGCCTCGTCGACACCGGCGAACTCGAACTCAGAGGCGAACGACGCGGCGCCCACTACGTTCGGCGTGGCTCCACGCCGGTCCGGTAGTCGCGACGCCACCACCTTGGACTTGTGGCCAGCCCGACCCCAACCAGATGTCCGAAGAGCCGGTCGAGGGCTGACAAGTGGGACCGAGCAGATGAGACGGCGGCATCCCACCGTGTGGAAACCATTTCAGAAATGAATGCGCCTACTTCAGAGTTCGCTGCATCTCGACAACATCTGTCGAGATGCAGCGAAGACTGAGGAAACACGCCGGTCATCTTTGAAGAACCGGGCCCTTCGGAGTGCGCTCCTCAAAGATCACGACGGGTGGACTCGTCGCGGCCATGCGCCACTGCTCGGGTACATCGGCTATCGGTCCTTCAGCGCTGCGAGTGGGGTTCCGAACGGGAGGCCGGCGCTGGCGACCACGCCGATGATGGCCACGGTCGTGGCGATCGCGAGGTGACGGCCGGTGCCTCCCGCGACGGCGGTGAGGTCGGCTCCCGCGATCGTCAGCACCCCGAATGCCACGGTCCCGGCGGCCAGTGTGGATGATCCCACGAGGGCGAGGCCCTCGGTGGTGCGGATGACGGCCCTGGTCGGGCCGTCGGCGCCCAGGGTGGTGTAGAGACCGTCGCGGCTGCGGCGGACCCAGACCA
Organism: Actinomycetales bacterium; assembly: GCA_017882885.1. Lineage (GTDB taxonomy): Bacteria > Actinomycetota > Actinomycetes > Actinomycetales > Actinomycetaceae > UBA1383. The sequence continues at coordinate 720 of JADGOQ010000057.1, forward strand.
GTAGCAGCCACAGCAGCGCCGTTGCCGCCCCGACCGCCCATGGCGCGTCCTTCAACCCACGCTGCCGGTACTCGGTGGCGTAGTCGCGGACGTAGTCGCCGCTGATGAGGCGATCGGCGACGACGGCGTCCTGGCCGCCGCTGGCCAGGAGCGTCGGGAGGGCGTCGCGTGCGGCGTCGAGGTGGCCGGGCTCGGCCCGCACGAAGCACGCCTCGGCCAGCCCGGTGGCGGTGGCGGGCAGGAGGAGGGCGTAGGCGTAACGCTCCCCGAGGAGGGTGGTGTCCGTGACGACGCCAACCGTGACCCGACCGGTCGGGATGTCCGCTGCGGCGTCCGTGAGGATGGGTGGGCCGTCGGCGGCGCGTGTGGTGGTGCCCGAGACCCAGATGGCGTTCCCGGCCGTCACCCGCAGCGTGTCGGCGATGTCCGGCGGGAGGATCGCACCCCCGCCGTGCGCCCCGAGCAGCCCGCTGACGCCCGCGCCGGCGGCCACGACCGGCAGGTCGGCGTCGGGGGCGTTGACCAGCCCGGCACGGGCGGTCAGCCTGGTCAGCGAGGCCGAGGCGGCGATCCCGTCGATCCGGCTCGCGGCCTCACAGGCGGCGCGGGGTACCCCGCCGGCGTTGTCGTTGGTGGCCACCAGCACACGCCCACCGGCCGCTTCCCACGCCCGCTCGGCGGCGACAAGCCGGGACACGCCCACGCCGTCGACGATCGCGGGCACCGCGAAGGCCGCGGTGATGAGGATCGTCGCCGCCCAGGTCAGCCACCGGCCGTGCCGCCAGTTCCGCAGGCCCTCCCCGACCGCGACGGAAACCCGCCACCGGGACCCGGACTGCTCCCGCGCCCCGCCCGAATCGGGACTCATGGCCGGACCGCCGTGAGCGTGCCCCCGCCGAGGGTCAGGGTCCGCGAGCAGCGGGCAGCGACCGCCGGGTCGTGGGTGACGACCAGGGTGATCTTGGCGGACGCGGCCCCGAGGAGAGTGTCGATCACCGCGGCGGAGGTGTCGCGATCCAGTTGGCCGGTGGGTTCGTCCGCCAGCAGTACGGGCCGGTCGCTCACGGTTGCCCGGGCGATCACAGCCCGCTGCGCCTCGCCCCCGGACAGGGTGCGGATGTCGCGGTGTCCCTGCCCGGCCAGACCGACGGCGTCCAGCGCGGCCCGCGCCCGTTCCAGCGCCGCCTCCCGGTCGAGGCCGTCGGCGTAGGCCCCGACCGCGATGTTGTCCACCACCGACCGGTCGGAGAGCACGTTCACGGTCTGGAGCACCCACGACACGTTGCCGCGAACCGGCAACTCCCGCTCGCCGTCGACGAGGGTGATGCGACCACCTCCCGAGCGCAACAGGCCCCCGACCAGCGCCAACAGTGTCGTCTTGCCCGAACCCGACGGTCCGATGATCGCGACCGACTCGCCCATGACCGCGGTCAGGCTGAGCCGGTCCAGCAGGGGTGGCGCTCCCGGATGGGCGAACACGAGGTCCTCCACCACTAGCCGCACGAGGTCTCCGCGCGCGTCTGGAGCGGATTGGCGAGCACCCGGGAGACCGGGGTTTCCGGCGGCAGTTCGGCGGTCGCCAGCGTCCCACCGAGCACCTGCACCGCGACCGGCACGCCGTCCACGTCCTCGAACACGCACGACGTTCCGGACTGGTCGACGACGACCGCCGAGGCGGGCACCGCGAGCACCGTTTCGGTCTCGGCGCTGATCACCTGGCCCGCACCCTCGCCGGTGGTGCCGAGGGAGGCCGCGATCGTGGCGACGGCGTCGGGATCCGTGACCAGGCCGCTCCCGGGCGGGTACGGAGTCGCGGCGGTCCCGACAACCAGGTTGAACTGCCCGCCGGCAGGGATGCCGCCCGTGGGCTCGGCGATCACGATCCCGGTGGCCCGCCGCGGACCCGCCACGAGCGGGTCGCCCACCCCGACGGCGCCCCCCACGGCGACGTCGACGGCGGCGACCTCGAGCGGCGCGTCACCCACCCAGGCGACCGACCCCACCACGAAACGACCGCCCGAGGCGTGCCGGCCGTGCGCGTCGTTGAACTGGGTCACGGCGCGTGCCGTCGCGGCACCGTACCGGCCGTCGACCGCGCCGTCATACAACCCGAGATCCGCCAGGAACCGCTGCAGCCGCGCAACATCATCACCCACGGACGCGGGAGCGAGGTCCCGCCATAGCGGCGCCGCCGCCACCATCGCGAGGACCGGGACATCATTGACGGTTGCGATCACGTCACCCGAGTCGAGGACGTCCCCGGTACGGACCAGCACCTCGGTCACCATTCCGGACACCGCCACGGTCACCGGTGTGCCCTCCTCGTACTCCACGGAGACACCCACCCCGAACCGTGCGGTTCGCTCGGTCCTCTCCACGGGCACGATGAGCGGGCCCGGCGCCGCATCCGACGTCAGTGGGGACCCGGTGCTCGTCTGGACCCACCACGCGACGAGCACGGCCACCACCGCCAGCAGCGCGAGAGCGGCCACCACCATCCTGGAGTGAATCCCCACCACGTCCTCGCCACTATCCCGTGTAGCCGGCCTCGGACACGCAATCGATGCCGGTGTCCTGCACGACATCGTTCGCTGCGCCCAGCACCTTCTCGCGTGCCGCGTCGTCGGCCACCTCACCACCGTTTTCACGGACGCACGCGATGATCGTGTCACGATACGGCGCAAACCGTGCGTCCATGGCCTCCAGCGAAGCGGGCGACATCTGGTACGCGGCCTCGACGAACCTGCTGTGCGTGGACATGCACTCATCCGCGATCGCCAGCGTCTGCTCGTCCGTCCTGCCCACCGACGAACCCGCATACGAATAGTGGATCTCCGGGAAACCCCTACTCTCGGTCACCGAATCCCCGACCACATCGATCCCCGCGTCCCGCATGCACGTGATCGTTCGCCCGACAGCCACCTGGTACTCCTCGAACGTCACCTCCCCGTCCCCCAGGAGCGCGATCTGCTCCTCGCTGGCCCCACCATTCCTCGCGGCGGCCACGAGCGGCAACGCCCCCGCGGTCGACTCCGGCCCCGAGTCCGCCGAACACCCACCCAAGGCGAGGGCCAGGCAGAACGCGGCACCCACAACGAACCTCGCCGGCAGCGAAAGCGGGTACGACCCCGCCGAGGCCTTCACCAACCCGTGGCCTGCCCGCTGATCAGTTCCGCGGTGGAAGGCGTCTGCGCGACATCCGCGCCGTAGTACCACGGCGTCCAGTAGTTGTTGGAACTCCAGATCGGGTCGTACAAATGGCGGGCTCCGACCGTGGCGCAGCCGCCAGACACATCCGTGGTTCGTGCGTAGTCGCTCGAATACGAGACATACAATGAATACGAACACGTGACGGCGTGCGCCTGAGGTGCCACCATAACCGTGCCGGCGATCGCCAAGCCAAGAGCCCCGGATCCGCAAACCGCTCGGTGCAGCTTGGTCTTCTGTCGCTTCATCATCCTGTCCACACTCCTTTTTGTTGCGAATGACGCTAACACACGCCATCGCAGAAAATTCACTCTTGGGTGGCCGACCGGCGCTGGAATTGACCGGTGGCGGGTTTGCTTCTTGCAGTGTGGGCAGTTCCGCTTTGAGGAGTCGAGCATGACACCAAGCAGCGCGCTTGGATCCGGTCAGCGCGCGGGACACTCACAGAGGACAATGACCGCGGACTGGCCACGTGGATCGACGAGGGGCGGCGCTTTGCCGCCAGCGCTGCGGGACTGTCCGAGCCTTCGTGCGGGTGGATACCCGAGAACTCCCTGCTCACCGCCGTTCACGAGTTCCGCGAGGTGCTCAATCTCGACCCGGGCGGCCGTGCTCGTCCCAGCGCCCCAACTCCACCCTGAAACCCTCGCTCCCCTTGGGTCGCGACCTTCGCGGGCAGTCGGGACTTTTCCAGCATGTGAGACGCGTACTCAAAGTACAAGTGCGATTCCTGAAAGTTCGCTGTATCTCGAGAATATGACCCTGTCTCACAGTTCGGACACCATTTCAGAAATGAATCGCGCTACTTCAGAGTTCGCTGCATCTCGACAACATCAGAACTGCTCCCGCGCCATGTCCGCGAACCGTGACAGGTGCCCCTGGAAGGCCACGGTGATGGTGTCCGTGGGGCCGTTGCGGTGCTTCGCCACGATGATGTCAGCCTCACCCGCCCGGGAGTTCTCGTTCTCCATCTCGGCCTTGGAGCGGTAGGCGTCTTCGCGGTGCAGCAGGATCACCACGTCCGCGTCCTGCTCTAGGGAGCCGGACTCGCGGAGGTCGGACATCATCGGCCGCTTGTCGGTGCGCTGCTCAGGACCACGGTTGAGCTGGGCCACCGCGATAACCGGCAGTTCCAGCTCCTTCGCCAGCAACTTCAGCGCGCGGGAGAACTCGGAGACCTCCTGCTGGCGCGACTCCACCTTCTTGCCGGAGCTCATGAGCTGGAGGTAGTCCACCACCACGAGCTTGAGGCCATGGCGCTGCTTGAGGCGGCGGCACTTCGCCCGGATCTCCATGAGGGACATGTTGGGGGAGTCGTCGATGAACAGGGGCGACTCGGAGAGGCGGCTCATGGTGCCGGCGATCTTGTCCCAGTCCCGGCCATCCATGCGGCCCTTGCGGAGCTTCTGCAGTTCGATGCCGGTCTCGGCGGACATGAGGCGCATCGTGAGCTCCGTGCGGCCCATCTCCAGGGAGAAGATCACCGAGGCGAGCCCGTGGCGGATGCTCGCCGACCGGCAGATGTCGAGCGCGAGGGTGGACTTGCCGATCGCGGGCCGCGCGGCGATGATCACCATCTGGCCGGGGTGGAGGCCGTTGGTGAGGGCGTCCAGGTCCCGGAACCCGGTGGGCACGCCGATCAGCCCCTCGCCGCGGTTCGCGTTGTTCTCGATCTCCGCGACCGTCTCGTCCATGATCTCGCTGATCCGGCGGTAGTCCTCGCTCGAACGCCGCTCCGTGACGGCGTACACCTCCGCCTGGGCCGAGTTCACGAGGTCGTCGACATCGCCGCCGTCAGTGGCGTAACCCAGCTGGACGATGCGGGTGCCGGCCTCCACGAGGCGCCGCAGCACGGCCTGCTCCCGGACGATCCGTGCGTAGTACCCGGCGTTGGCCGCCGTCGGCACCGACGCGATGAGGGTGTGCAGGTAGGGGGCGCCGCCGATGCGGGCGAGGTCGCCCCGCTTGGCCAGCTCGTTCGACACCGTGACGGCGTCGGCCGGCTCGCCGCGACCGTACAGGTCGAGGATCGCGTCGTAGATCGTCTCGTGGGCGGGCCGGTAGAAGTCGGCCTTCCGCAGGGCCTCGACGACGTCGGCGATGGCATCCTTGGAGAGCAGCATGCCGCCGAGGACCGACTGCTCGGCGATGATGTCCTGCGGGGGGGTGCGGTCGAAGCCGATGTGATCACGTTCGCTGATCTGCGCAACCATTTACGTCCCTCGCCCACTCGACTGCCCGACTGATCCCAGAAGACCACCGACCACTGACATCAACCGGCACCAATCCCTGCGCTTGTGTGAGGCTATGCCGCGCGAACGCCCCGCACAACCAGCCGCGAACCGGACCTGTGGACTCCGCGCCCCGCCCTGTGGATGGGCTGTGGACCACACTCCCGACAGTTGTACACATACTGTGGACAACCCTGTGGAGAGCGGGCGCCATATCCGTCGAAAGAGGTGTACCAATCGGCGCCACCGAGCCGGCCCGCTGGCTGTCCACCCCTGTGGACAGAAATTGCCCACCACATTGGTGGACGACACTCCGGCACGCAACGCCGGTGTCCCCTCCGAGATGGACGCCGGGCACAAAGAAGCCGGCCCGGCGCTCACCCCTCCGGCGAAGATGGGGAGCTGCCGGGCCGGCGCTCTGTGCGGCGCTGTGTCGCTACTTGGCGGCACGCACCTGGACATTGACCTCTGCGACGACGTCGTCGTGCACCTGCACGGACACTTTGTAGTCACCGACGGCCTTGATGGGGTTGCCGGTCTGGATGCGACGGCGGTCCACCTGGACCCCGGCCGCCGCGAGAGCCTCCGCGATCTCCGCCGGGGAGATCGCGCCGAACAGGCGGCCGGACTCGCCGGCGCGCCCGCGAAGAACGAGAACCTCGGACTGTAGGCGATCGCGCAGTGCGCGCGCGTCGTCGATGGAGGCGATCTCGCGCGCCTGACGGGCAGTCTTCATCTGCTCGATCTGGCGTGCGGCGCCCTTGGTCCATGCGGTAGCGAAACCGCGGGGCAGGAGGTAGTTCCGGCCATAGCCGTCCTTGACCTCCACAACCTCGCCCGCGCTGCCGAGCCCGGAGACGTCCTGGGTGAGAATCAGTTTCATCTGAGCGGTCCTCCCGGTCAGCGAGCGGAGCTCGAGTAGGGAAGCAACGCCATCTCGCGCGCGTTCTTCACGGCCTTGGCGATCCTGCGCTGGTCCTGGGTGGACGCGCCGGTCACGCGGCGGGCGCGGATCTTGCCGCGGTCCGAGATGAACTTCCGCAGCGTGGCGGTGTCCTTGTAGTCAACGTTCACGGGCACCTTGATGGGTGCGACCTTCTTGATCGGCTTGCGAAGTGGTGGCCTCGCCATGATCCTTCTCCTCTTTCACTTCCGGGCACGGGCCCGGCCACAATCAAACTCTGTGTGTGCCGCCGCGGCGGCCTGGTCCTAGAAGGGGGGTTCGTCCCCGAAGTTGGTGGCGCCACCTGTTGCCCAGGGATCGTCCGCCGCGCCGCCGGCCGGGGCGCCGTGGTCCACGCGCCCGCCCTGCTGCGAGCCGGAACCGGAGCCGTAGCCGCCGCTGGGCGCACCGGAGCCGGAACCCGGACCGCCGCTCGGGTAGCCGCCGCCACCGCCGCCGCCGCCGCCGAACGAGCCGGAGCCGCCGCGCTGCGAGCGCGTCACCTTCGCCGTCGCGTACCGCAGCGAGGGGCCGACCTCGTCGACCTGCATCTCGACCACGGTGCGCTTCTCACCCTCGCGGGTCTCGAAGGAGCGCTGGACGAGCCTGCCCTGCACGACCACTCGGGTGCCCTTGGTCAGCGTCTCGGCCACGTTCTCCGCGGCCTCGCGCCAGATCGAGCAGCGCATGAAGAGGGTGTCCGCGTCCTTCCATTCGTTCGACTGCCTGTCGAACGTGCGCGGGGTGGAGGCAACCGTGAAGGATGCCACCGCCGCACCGGACGGGGTGAACCGCAGTTCGGGGTCAGCGGTCAGGTTGCCCACGACCGTGATGACGGTTTCGCCTGCCATGTCGTCCTCTCCGAATCCCGCTTCGCTACTTTTCCGGCCTTGCCGGCTTTGCCGGCTTCGCCGGCCTGGGGTCGGGGCGGATCACCTTGGTGCGCAGCACCACCTCGGCGAGGCCGAGTTGGCGGTCCATCTCCTGGGCGGCCTCCGGCGTCGTCGTCATGTTGACCACCGCGTAGACGCCCTCGGAGCGCTTGTTGATCTCGTACGCGAGGCGCCGCTTGCCCCAGATGTCGACCTTGTCGATGGTGCCGCCGGCGTCCTTCACCACCTTGAGGAACTTGTCCAATGTGGGGGTGACTGTGCGCTCGTCGATGTCGGGATCGAGGATCACCATCAGTTCATATGCGCGCATGCGTTAACCCACCTCCTCTGGTCTCAGCGGTCACGGTCGTTCCGTAACAGGAGGGTTGTGCGTCGCGGCCCAGCCTGCGCACAGGTGCACGCGGGGAGCCGAAGGACCACTCTACCCGATCGTCCCGACGGCGACGACGCCGGCCCCGGTGACCGCGGTCACGCCGGGTCCGGCCTACGGCACCGGCGCGGGCGTCTTGTCGTTGCCGCCACCGGGGTTGCCCCCGCTGTTGCCGGGCGACGGCGTGGGCGCGGGCGGCGTCGTGTCGGTGGGCGACGGCGTGGGCGACGGCGTCGTCGGCTCGGGCGTCGGCGTGGGCGACGGCGTGGGCGACGGCGACGGCGACGGCGACGGCGACGGCGACGGCGACGGCGACGGGGTGTGTGTCGGTGGCTTGATGACGGGCTCCGGGAAGTCCTGCACCTCGACGCCGTCGAGGGCCACCTTCATGTAGTCCGTCCACACCCGGGTGGGCCAGGTGCCGCCGGCGATGGTGCGGACCCCACCGAACCCGGTGAGCACCTCCTCCTCGCCGTTGGGACCCACCTGGTACATGTTCACCACGGTCACGAGTTGCGGCACGAAGCCCGCGAACCACGCGGAGCGGTAGGCGTTGGAGGAGCCGGTCTTACCGGCCGCTGGGCGGCCGATCTCGCGGGCGGTCTTGCCGGAGCCGCCCTCCACCACGGCCTGCATGGCGTAGGTGGCGTTCGCGATCACGTCCGAGTCGATCACCTTCTCGCCCTCGGAAGCGCCCTTGAAGCGGGTGTTGCCGTCCGAGTCCTGCACGGAGTCGACGAGGTAGGGCTCGTGCTTCGTGCCCCCGCTGGCGATCGTGCCGTACGCCGTGAGGGTGTCGATGGCGTGCGGGCTGGCCGGGCCGAGCACGTTCGACGGCGAGTCGATCAGGCCGGGGGTGTCCGCGGGCATGCCCATCCTGGTTGCCACGTCCACCATCTGCGCGGGTCCGTACTCCACGTTGAGCTGCACGAAGACGGTGTTCACCGAGTCCTGGGTGGCCCGCAAGATGTCGATGCGGCCCCTGTTGCGCGAGTCGTAGTTGTTCACCGGAACGTCGTAGCCCTCGATCTCCATCGGGCTGTACGACTCGTACTGGTCCTGCAGGGACGCGCCGCCCTCGAGCGCCGCGATCAACGTGAACGGCTTGAACGTGGAACCGCCCTGGGCGCGGTCCTGGGTGACGGCGTTGCGCGGCTGGGTCAGGAAGTCGGGGCCGCCGTATAGGGCCACGATCCGGCCGGTTGCCGGGTCCATCGAGACGAGGCCCACGCGGTTGTTGTCCGGGCGGTCGTCGGGCAGCGCGTCCACTGCCGCGACCGCGGCGTCCTGCCGCGGCTTCTCGATCGTGGTGACGATGGTGAGGCCGGCGGTGTCCGTCTCGGCCTGGGAAATGCCCGCCTTGTCCGCCAGTTCGGTGCGCACCATGTCCAGCAGGTAGCCGTTGGTGCCCGCGAAGGTGTCGGCCGGGACGTAGTCGATCGTGGCGGGGAACACCTGGGCGGCGCGCTCCTCCGCGGTGATCCAGCCGTCCTCCGCCATGTAGTCCAGCACGCGGTTCCAGCGCTGCTCGGCCGTGACCGGGTCCACCGCGGGGTCGTAGTTCGACGGCGAGGGGATGATCCCCGCGAGGAGTGCGGACTCCGCGAGGGTCAGCTCGGCGGCCGGCTTCCCGAAGTAGTTCTGCGCCGCCACCTCGATGCCGTACGCGCCCCGCCCGAAGTAGATCGTGTTCAGGTAGCTCCCGAGGATCTCGTCCTTGGCCTGCTGCCGGTCGATCTTGACCGCGAGGATCGCCTCCTTGAACTTGCCCACGTAGGAGGTGGTGGTGCCCATGTAGTAGCGCTCCACGTACTGCTGCGTGATCGTCGAGCCACCCTGGGTGGGCAGGCCCCGGAGGTTGTTCCACAGCGCGCGTGCGACGCCCTGCAGGTCCACGCCGTTGTTCTGGTAGAACCGGCGGTCCTCGGAGGCCACCACGGCCTGGCCCACGTGCGGGGGCAGTGTGGCGAAGTCGACGGACCGGCGATCGTACTCGGAGAACGAGCCCATGAGGGTCGTCCCGTCCGCGAAGTAGACCTCGGTGGTCTCCGCCTGCGCGAAGTCATCGGGCGCAGGGACGTCGATCGACGCGTAGGCAGCGATGAGGAGTCCGGTCGCGGCCGCCGCCAGCGCGATGAACGTGCCCAGCACCACACGCCAGCTCGGCAGCCAGCGCACGACCGGACCCTTGCCGGGCCGCGGGTACCGCCGGCCCTTTGCCCCGGAACTCCCGCCCGAGCCGCCGGAGCCCGAGCCGCCGCCGGAGCCGCCGGAGCCGGAGCCGCCGCGCGCTCCCCCCCCTTTGCGCCGCGAGGCCGCGGGTGCGGCCGACGACGGCGCACCGGACGCCGTCGTCGCCTTCACCGAGGTGCGGCGCACCGGTGGGTACTCGGACGTTCCTTTGGGATCAGCCACTGCTCCTGCTTCCTCTCGGCGACGGGAGCGCGCGTCCCGAGGCCTCGACATGTCCTCGTCGCCTTGGCGACATGCCTGTTCTTCCACAAGTATGGGCGGGCCGCGGCCGTTTGGGGCGATCCAGCGACCGATCTCACACTCGCGGGGCGACGTCGTCCAGCAGAAGCCCTCGCCCGTGACGTCTCGAGAGGGTGTGGCCGGCGATGGTGGCGACGACTGCGACGAACCCCACGCCCCCGCGGGCGGACCCTCGCTGGGGCACGCCGAAAACGGTGGCTATGATCGAAGGGTTGACCATCTCGGGATTCGATCAGCAGTCCCATCACTCTAGGAGCATCAATGAGCTCAATCCGCGTTGCCATCGTGGGTGTCGGCAACTGCGCGTCGTCGTTGGTCCAAGGCATTCACTTCTATCGGGACGCCGACCCGGACACCAAAGTTCCCGGTCTCATGCACGTCGTGTTCGGTGACTACCACGTCCATGACATCGACATCGTCGTCGCTTTCGACGTCGACGCCAAGAAGGTCGGGCTGGACCTCTCCGACGCCATCGGCGCCTCTGAGAACAACACCATCAAGTTCTGCGACGTCCCTCACCTGGGCGTGACGGTGCAGCGCGGCACCACCCTCGACGGACTCGGGAAGTACTACCGCGAGACGATCGACGAGTCGGACGCCGAGCCGGTCGACGTCGTCAAGGTCCTCAAGGACGCCAAGGTCGACGTGGTGGTCAACTACCTCCCGGTCGGGTCCGAGCAGGCCGCCCGCTTCTACGCGCAGTGCGCCATCGACGCCGGGTGCGGCTTCGTGAACGCCCTGCCCGTCTTCATCGCCTCCACCGAGGAGTGGGCCCGGAAGTTCGAGGATGCCGGCCTGCCGATCATCGGCGACGACATCAAGTCCCAGGTGGGCGCCACGATCACCCACCGGGTGCTCGCGAAGCTGTTCGAGGACCGCGGGGTGGAACTCATGCGGACCTACCAGCTCAACGTCGGCGGCAACATGGACTTCAAGAACATGCTCGAGCGGGATCGCCTGCAGTCCAAGAAGCTCTCCAAGACCCAGGCCGTGACCTCCAACATCGACATCAAGCTCGAGGATCGCAACATCCATGTCGGCCCGAGCGACTACGTGGCCTGGCTGGACGACCGCAAATGGGCCTTCGTCCGCCTGGAGGGCAAGACCTTCGGCGACGTGCCCCTGAACCTCGAGTACAAGCTCGAGGTGTGGGACTCCCCCAACTCCGCCGGCGTGATCATCGACGCCATCCGCGCCACCAAGATCGGTCTGGACCGCGGCATCGGTGGTCCGCTGCTCTCCCCGGCCGCGTACTTCATGAAGTCGCCCCCGGAGCAGCGCGACGACGACACCGGCCGCGACCAGGTGGAGGCCTTCATCCGCGGCGAGGTGGAGCGCTAGCACTCTCGGCCCCTGGGCCAGGCACCCTCGGCCCCTGAAGGGCCCGGCGGGTCAGGCCCAGGGTTCCGGCGGGACGGAGTCCGGATCCGAGGTCTCGCCACGGCTCACCCGCAGCGCGGTGGCGCGGGCGATGAGCCCCTCGTACTTCACTGCCCGCCTCGCGCTCGTCATCGTGCTGCGCGGCGGGAGGAGGATCTCCCGCTCCGCCCCGAAACCCCGCTCGAGCTCGCGGCCCCGCTCCAGTTCCGCGTTGAGCCGCGCACCGAAGAGCAGTGCCGCATTGATGGAGAAGAGCCACAGCAGGAAGAGGAGCACGCCGGTCAGGGCGCCATAGTAGTAGTTGTAGTTCGGGAAGTTCCGGAGGAAGAGCGCCATCCCGCCCGTCGCGAGCCCGCCCACCACCAGCGCGCAGATCACTCCCGGGCTCAGCCAGTGGAACCCCGGGGGGTGGATGTTCGGGGTGAGGTTGTAGAGCAGCGCGATCGCGGTGATCACCAGCACCAGGAGGATGGGCCACCTGCCCACCTGCCACATCACCACGGTCGAGCTGTCGAGCTCCAGCGTGCGCACGAGCGCCGCCGCGAATCGGCCGCTCACCACCAGCAGGCTCACGACCACGGCCAGCATGGTGATGAGCACGGCCGTCAGCATGTACCCGAAGAGGTTCAGCTGCCAGGCGGGGCGTCCCTCCTCCACCTGGTACACCCGGTTCATCGCCCGGCCGAATGCGCTCACGTAGTTCGAGGCGAACCAGAGCGCCACCACCAGCGTGAGCACCAGGATCCACCCCGCGCCCCCCTTGGAGGTGAAGTCCTGGATCGGTTCCGAGAGGACATCCGCCACGTCACCGGGCAGGAGTTCGTGGATGAAGTCGAGGATGGCCCGCCGCGCGGGTTCGCCCTGTCCCACCAACCCGAGCACGGCGAGCATCACGAGCACCGCCGGCAGCAGTGAGACCACCGAGTTGTACGTGAGCGCGGCCGCCTCGTCGAGGCCCTGGTCGCGGACGAACTCGGTGAAGGAGCGCCGGAGCGCATACCGCCGGGCGGCGGTCCGCCGGGGAAGGAGGGAGCCGTCAGTCTCACGGACGTCACGCGCGCCCCGGTGCGTGTGCGGTGCGGGCGGCGTCGCGGGGCGGGGCGTGGAGTCATCCCGCATCGCGACCACCCTCGGCGGCCCACCACCGGAGCAGGCGCTCGCGGGCGGCGTCGGCGCCGATCGGGCCCTCCTCCATCCGCACGTCGAGCAGGTACTTGTAGGCTCGCCCCACCACGGGGCCGGCGGGGACGCCGAGGATCTCCATGATCTGGGTACCGTCGAGCTCGGGCCGAATGGCCCTGAGCTCCTCGTCCTCGCGCAGGAGGGCGATGCGGTCCTCGAGGTCGTCGTAGGCGGCGGCGAGACGGATGGCCTTGCGCTGGTTGCGGGTGGTGCAGTCCGCGCGCGTGAGCCGGTGCAGCCGCTCGAGCAGGGGGCCGGCGTCGGCCACATAGCGGCGCACCGCGGAGTCGGTCCACTTCGCCTCGCCGTAGCCGTGGAAGCGGAGGTGCAGCTCCACCAGCTTGCTCACGTCCTTCGTCGTCTGGTTGTCGAAGCGAAGCGCCTTCATTCGCGCCCGCGTCATTTTCGCGCCCACCATCTCGTGGTGGTGGAAGCTGACGTTCCCGCCGGGCTCGAAATGGCGCGTCGCGGGCTTACCGATGTCGTGCATCAACGCGGCGAAGCGCAGCACGAAGTCCGGCCCGGGCACCGGGCCGTCCGGCCCCGTCTCGAGCGCGATCGCCTGCTCCAGCACCGTGAGGGTGTGCTCGTAGACGTCCTTGTGGCGCCGGTGCTCGTCCACCGTCTCCTGCAGCCGCGACAGCTCCGGCAGCACCACGTCGGCCACCCCCGTGTACACCAGGAGTTCCAGCCCGCGCCGCGGCCACGGCGACACCACCAGCCGCTCCAGCTCAGCCCGGATCCGCTCCGCCGAGACGATCACGAGGCGCGAGGACATCGCGGTCATCGCGGCCAGGACGTCCGGGACGACGTCGAGCCCCAGTTGCGCGGAGAAGCGCGCCGCCCGCATGATGCGCAGCGGGTCGTCGTCGAAGGACTGCTCCGCCGTCACCGGCGTGCGCAGCATCCGGGCGGCGAGGTCGTGCATGCCGCCGGTCGGGTCCACGAACTCGAGTTGCGGCAGCCGCAGCGCCATGGCGTTGACGGTGAAATCGCGCCGCGTCAGGTCGCCCTCGAGCGTCTCGCCGTACTCCACCTGCGGCTTGCGCGACCCGATCTCGTAGGACTCGGTCCGGTAGGTCGTCACCTCGACGATGACGTCGCCCTTCCGCGCCGCGATCGTCCCGTACTCCCGCCCGACGTCCCAGTGGGCGTCCCCCCACGCCGCGAGGATCCGCTCGGTCTCCTCCGGCCGCGCCGACGTCGTGAAGTCGAGGTCGTGGGACGTCACGCCGAGGAAGGCGTCCCGGACGGGACCGCCCACGAGCGCGAGTTCGTGCCCCGCGTCACGGAAGAGCCGGCCGAGTTCGCTGATGTCCACCGGCAGGGTGGCGAACACGTGCAGTGCGATGCTGCGCAACTGCTCGACAGAGGGTGTAGACACAAACCTAGGTTCTCACGGCGGGCCGTGACGACGGCGGCGCGACCATTCCCCGCCCGGTGCCTCGACCCCTCTGTGGCCGTTGACTAGAGTGTGTGTATGTCTGCCGTCCCCGCTCCGCGCCGGCGCCTGCCGCGCCCGCCGCGGCGTCACCTGCAGACCGTGCGGTCCGTGCTCCCCTTGGCTGACGAGACGTCGGCCGGCGGCCTGATCGTCGACGTCGTCGA
>JADGOQ010000058.1 GCA_017882885.1 Actinomycetales bacterium
CGCGTCGGGTGAGCCGGACGCGGGGGAGAATCGCCCCATGGACTGTGGTTCGCAGCCGCCGAACCCCCCAACGACCTGCCGTTCGTGATGCTGGACGCGCGGCCCGGCGCGGGACCCGTGATCAAAGGTGGCGGACCGTCACGGTCCACGTGATCCCGCACTCGCTGCCGGTGCAGCGCGCGCCCCTGCACGTCCGCAAGTCCGTGGACCTCGGCGACGGGCTCTTCGTCTGCGGCGACCACCGCGACACCGCGTCCATCCAGGGCGCGCTGGTGTCCGGCCGGCGTGCGGCGCGCGCGGTGGTGCGGAGGCTCGCGCCCAGCGCCTGACCCGGCTCGCCCGTGCCACACTGTGCCCGTGGGAACGCTCGGGACGACGGTGGCCGCGGTCGCGGCCGTGGCGGCGGGCGCCGTCGGGCTGTGGCTGGGCCAGACGTCGTCGTTGCCGCCCGACGCCGTGGCGTCACCGACGGCGTCGGCGTCCGCCGACCCGAGCGCCGGGCCGACGACGCCGCTCCCCGGCTCGCTCGCGGGCGTCACCATCGCGCTGGACCCGGGCCACAACGCGGGCAACGCGGACGCGCCCGGCATCATCAACGACCTCGTCTCCGACGGGCGGGGCGGCCTGAAGTCCTGCAACACCGTGGGAACGGCCACCGTGGACGGGTACCGGGAGTACGAGTTCACGTGGGATGTGGCCGACCGGACGCGAGTGCTGCTCGAGGAGCGCGGCGCCACGGTGTTGCTGACCCGCGGGCCCGACGGCGTCGGCCCGTGCGTGGACGTGCGCGGGCAGTTCGCCAACGACGCCACCGCAATGGTCTCCATCCATGGGAACGGCTCCGAGTCCGCGGCGGCGGCCGGGTACTTCGCGATCCTGGTGGCGAACCCGCAGAACGAGGCGCAGGGTACGGCGTCGGCGGAGTTGGCGGGGGTGCTCCTGGCGGAGCTCGCGGCGGAAGGTTTCGCGGCGTCCAACGTGGTGGAGGGCGCGATCCAGTACCGCGACGACCTCGGCACGCTCAACTTCGCGCAGCGGCCCGCCGTGCTGCTCGAGCTGGCGGAGTTCCGCAACCCGGTCGAGGGCGCGGCGGTGCAGGACCCCGCGGTGCGGGAGCGTTACGCCCGGGCGATCGCGGACGGGATCACGGCGCGGTTCGGCGCGGCCGGCTGACGCCGCGCGCCAGAGCGCCGCTCAGCGCGCGGCTCAGCGCGCGATGCCGAGAACGGGCTCCGTGATCCGGAACCTGGACCGGGCCAGCTCGAAGCTCGCCCCGGTCCAGGTGTCCCAGCAGGTCATCCCCGACTGCTCTGACGTGCAGGCGAAGTGGCTGTGGACAGCGGCCGAGCCGTACCCGAGCTTTGACCCGCCCGCAACCGCGCCGAGCCCGCAGTCGGGGCCGGCGCCGGCCGCGTCCACCACGGCCGTGACCGGCGCGTTCTGGTCGGGGCAGGTTTCGGGGGCCTCGAAGGAGTACGTGCTGATCGAGCACACCACGGACGTGTCGTCGATGGTGCAGGCGATGTTCCCCGAGGTGGAGGAGAACGCCGTCAGGTCCGCGGCGCCGCCGGGGGCGGGCACGGTGGCGACCACCCAGTCCCGCGCGCCGAGCACACCGGCGATCTCCGCCGACTGCCCGGACGCCTGGTCGGACGCGGCGACGGCGTAGCCCGCGTTGCACCGCGCCTGGAGCGTCGAGATCGCGGAGCGGACGGTCTGGTTGGCCGCGTCGTCCCAGGCGGGGGCGACCGCCTGCCCGAAGGCAACCAGCGCGGCCGCCTCGGTCGCCGGGTCCGCGCATTGTGTTCCGCCCATCGCGGCGGCCAGCTTCTGGCTCTCGGCGGCGATGTCGACGGTGGGCCCTGGGGTGGTCGCGGCCTCCGTGGGCGCCTCCGACGTCGCCGCGGTGGTGGGGGCGGCGGTGGTGGGGGCGGGGGCGCCGTCGTCCGCGCCGCCGCGGTTGACCAGCCAGACGATGAGGACGATCAGCAGCACCGCCACCGCGCCGAGGATGGCCCAGGGGAACCGGCGGGCCGCCGGCTCGCCGTCGCCCTGCGGCGGGAGCTGGTCTGGGGGCACGTGCGCGCGCTCGACGACGAGCGGCATGCCCGACGCCGCGGCCGCCGCCGTGGGGGCGAACGACGGCGGGATGGCCGGCTCGAGCACGGGTTGGATGAGCTGGGTCTCGGCGGAGTCGTCGGCGATCGGGAAGGTCGCGGTGGCGGCTGGCTCGAGTTCCAGCCCGAGTTCCGGCTCGAGTTCCGGCTCGGGTTCCGATTCCGGTTCGGGTTCGGGTTCGGGTTCCGGTTCCAGCGGCGTCGTCGTGCCCACCGCCGCGGCCCGCCGCGCCAACGCCGAGTCCACCACCGGGTTCCCGAGCGAGCCGAGCCAGGTGAGCAGGTCGGGGTAGGTCGCCGGGTTCCCGGCCAGGACGGCGTGCACCTCCGGGTTGGTCTGGGCGATTTCGTACATCGTGGCCCAGTCGGTTGCGGGGTCGGCCGCCAGCCGCAGGGCCTCTTCGGGATCGCGCGCCATCACAGCCTCCTTTTGGCACCCGACACTACACACCTTCTCCACCCCAGCGGCCCCTTCCGCCCCACTGGTGTTGGCCTACCGTGGTGGGATGAAGAAGGTGCTGTACGCCGTCGTCGTGATCGTGGGCCTCCTGGGCGCCGCGTGGGCGGCCGACACGTGGGCCCGGGGCCAGGCGGTGGAGACGATCCGGGCGGCGGCGGCCGAGTCCACCGGCGCGGACCCGGAGGTGACGGTGACCGGTTTCCCGTTCCTCACGCAACTCGCGGCGGGGGAGATGGACCTCGTGGAGGTCACCATCGCGGAGATGTCCCTCGCGGGCGTGCGCTTCGAGGGTGTGCAGTTGGAGGCGCGCGGAGTGGCCACCGACCCGCCCCACCGCATCGCGGCACTGACGGCGACCGGGCTGGTCCCGATCGCGGAGGTCAACCGGCTGTTCGGGGAGGCCAGCAACCTCGATGCCGAGGTGGTGGTGGACGGCGATGCCGTCGCGCTCACGGGCGAGGTGCTCGGGCTCGAGCTCGCGATCTCCTTCCTCCTCGAACCCGCCGACGCCGGGATCACGCTCGTCCCCGACGCCGTCAGCGTGGCGGGGCGAAGCCTCGACATCAGCGCGCTCGGCGGCTGGATGTCCGCCCTGTCAGCGGAGGTGACGCTGCCGATCGAGCTGCCGGAGGGCATGCGGTTGGCCGCGGTGGAGCCCGCACCCGGCGGTGTGCTCGTGCGGGTGGAGGGCATGGACGTGATCCCGGAGCCCGCGATGTTCCGCTGAGTCCCGGAATCGCGCCCCGGCGGCCACGAATCGCACGATGATGTGCATGTGACGAATCAGAACCAGGGCGCCGCCGGTGCCACGGGCGCAACCTCGGTGGACGCCCTCCTCTTCCGCCTCATGCTGCTCTCGGTGCTGGCCGCCGTCGTCACGATCGGCCTGAAGGTGGCCGCCGCGGTGATCACGGGGTCGGTCGGCTTCCTCTCCGACGCGATGGAGTCCGGCGTCAACCTGGTGGCCGCAGTCGTGGCGCTGATGTCGCTCCGCGTGGCCGCCCGCCCGCCGGACGCCAGCCACCACTTCGGCCACGGCAAGGCGGAGTACCTCTCCGCGATGGTCGAGGGCGCCATGATCTTCGTCGCGGCGACGGCGATCGTCTGGACCGCCGTAAACCGCCTCCTCCACCCGGCGGCACTCGAGAGTGCCGGGATCGGCCTCGCGCTCTCCACGCTCGCCTCCCTGGTGAACCTCGCCGTGGGGCTGACCCTCCAGCGGGTGGGCAAGCGGCACCGCTCGGCCACCCTCGTCGCCGACGGCAAGCACCTCCTGACCGACGTCTGGACCTCGGTGGGGGTCCTGGTGGGCATCGCCCTGGTGGCGATCACAGGCTGGGCACCGCTCGACCCGATCGTCGCCCTCGCCGTCGGCGTCAACATCCTCTGGACGGGCTATCGGCTGCTGCGCGGTTCCGTCAGCGGCCTGCTCAGCGCCGCGCTCCCGGAGCACGAACGCGAGGCGGTCAGGGCGGTCCTCGAGCGCTACCGCACCGAGCGCGGCGTCGAGTTCCTGCCGGCCCGCACCGTGGAGTCCGGCCGGCAGCGCCTGGTCTTCCTCGTGGCCGTGGTGCCCGAGGACTGGACCGTCAAGGCGGCGCACGACATCACCGACGCCATCGAGACCGACGTCGCGGAGGTGCTCCCGGGCTGCGAGACGTTCATCCACGTGGAGCCACGCGGCGCGATCACCCGGGCGGGGGCGGCCGCGGGCCTCTGACCCGCGGCCACCTGACCGCGGCCATCTGACGCGCGGCTACCGCCGGCCGTCCTCCTCGCGAGCGCTCGCGGCGGCGCGTTCGGCGAGCATCCGGTTGTACGCGATGAGTTCGGCCTCGTTGGTGCGGTCGGCCTGGCGGTCGAGGCGTACGGCGGCCTTCTCGTCGGACTTCGCCCACATCATCGCCATGATGACGGCGAGCACCAGGGTGGGCGCCTCGCCGATGCCCCAGGTGACGAACCCGCCGATCTGCTGGTCCTTCAGCGCGTCCACCCACCAGGTCAGCCCGAGCCGGCCGAAGTGTTCCGCGGCGAGCAGCGAGGTCAGGTTCGCGAGCGAGAGCCCGAAGAAGGCGTGGAACGTCATCGTGGCGAACAGCAGCACCAACCGCACGGGGTAGGAGGGCCGCTTGGTCCCGGGGTCCACCCCGATGATCGCGTTGGCGAACATGTAGCCCGCGAGTGAGAAGTGCACCACCATCAGCAGGTGCCCCACGTGGGTGGAGAGCGCGAGGTAGAGCAGGTCGGTGTAGTAGAACACGAACAGCGAGCCGGCGAAGTTCACCGCAGCCACGTACGGGTTCGACCACGCCTGTGCCCACCGCGAGTGCAGCAGGGCGAGGAGCCATTCCCGAGGTCCGCGGGAGCCGTCGCGGCGCGCGGGCAGCGCCCGCAGTGCGAGCGTCACCGGCGCGGCGATCGCAAAGAAGATGGGGACGAGCATGACGAGGGTCATGTGCATCACCATGTGGGCGGAGAAGAGCAGGATGCCGTACACGATGGGCCCGCCGTTGGTGACCCAGGCGAAGATGGCCCACGCGGTCACCCAGGCGATCGTCCGGCCCACCGGCCAGCGGTCCCCGCGCGCGGCCAGCCGCCGGACCCACCCCAAATACACCACGACCGCCGCGATCGCCCCGACGACGTACAGCGGGTCCGGGTGCCACTGCGTGAACCAGGTGAGCGGCGTCGGGAGCGGGGGTTCGGGGTAGCCGGTGAGCTCGAAGACGGCAGACGGGTCCAGCACGGGGTTCTGCGGCACGGGGGGCGCGGAGGACCCGAGGACCACCGCGAGCCCGGTGATCGCGCCCATGAGGAGCACCTCCACCCCGGCCAGCCGCCAGAACAGCCCCGGCCGCTCGGCGAGCTGCGGGATGGTCCGCTCGCGGTGCGCCCACCCGGCCGCCCCCAGCCCCAGGTAGAGGGTCACCTTGGCGGCGAGGACCACGCCCCACGACGTCGTCCAGAGGTCGGCGGGCGAGGTCAGGCGCAGGATCGAGGCGAGCACCCCCGAGACGCCCACCAGCACGAAGCACCACAGGGCGAGCCCCGAGAACCGGCGGGCGGCCGCGGGGAGTTCGTCGCCGAGCCGGCGCGCCGTCACGGAGAGCGTGGCCAGCCCACCCACCCAGAGCGCCACCGGTACCAGGTGGAGCCACATCGCCGAGATGGCGAGGTTGTGGCTCGCGGTGCCCTGCGCGTGCCCGGTGAGCGCGATCGGCACGAGCGCCACCGCCCCCAGTACCGCCGTCCACGCGGCCATCGTCATGCCGCCGGTGGCGACGGCGGCCAGCGAGACCACCAGCGCGAGGATCGTGGCCCAGAGGTACGCCTGCCCGAGTTCCGTGCCGGTGAGGAAGACCTGGAGTTCCTGCCCGAAGGTGGGCGAGTCGAGCGGCCGCCCCCAGACCTGCGCGTACGCGAACACCACGAACGCCACCTGCGCGATCGCCCACGTCACCGCCGCGACCATGCCCACGCGGGACGCGAGCCGCCATGCCGGCGACGCCTCTGCCGTGCGGGCGCCCCTGCCCGGCCCCGCGATGACGACGGCGCACACCGCGAACCCCCCGATCGTCACCGCGGCGGCGATGCGGGCGAGGACCGTGACCACCGGCAGTCCCCACCGGACGACAGCGCCCGGGTCCACGAGCTCGTTCGGGCGCGCGGCCCCGGTGAACGCCAGGCCGAGGACCAGCGCGATCGCCGCGGCGGGGAGCAGTCCGGCGAGCCACACCACCCGGGGGGAGCCCGCCCGGGGCCGCCTTGCCGCCGTGCTCGTCACGCACATAGCCTAGTCGTGGGGACGGCGGCTCGGCCTGACCGTGGATCGAGGGAACTATGGCGAATGAGTCCGCCATCTCCTTAACCGAGATGGAACGTGCACAGGCACTGCTGGCGCGGGTGGAGCAGGTGTTCGACCAGCGCGTGGTGGGCCAGCGGGGGTTGCGGACCGCACTTGTCAGCTCGCTGATCTCCTCCGGCCACGTGCTGCTCGAGTCCGTGCCCGGCCTCGCGAAGACCACCGCCGCGCAGACACTCGCCTCGGCCGTCTCGGGCAGCTTCCACCGCATCCAGTGCACCCCGGACCTCATGCCCAACGACATCGTGGGCACCCAGATCTTCAACTACACCACCGGCGCCCTGACCACCCAGCTCGGCCCGGTGCACGCCAACCTGGTGCTGCTGGACGAGATCAACCGCTCCTCCGCGAAGACGCAGTCCGCGATGCTCGAGGCCATGCAGGAGCAGCAGACCTCCATCGGCGGGGTGGTCTACCCGGTGCCGCAGCCCTTCATGGTCATGGCCACGCAGAACCCCATCGAGGAGGAGGGCACCTACGTGCTCCCCGAGGCCCAGATGGACCGCTTCCTGGTGAAGGAGGTGCTGACCTACCCCACGCCCACCGAGGAGGTGGAGATCCTCGAGCGCCTCGCGGACGGGTCCCTCTCCGCGCCGCTCCGCACCGAGCCCATCACGCTGGAGGACCTACGCTTCCTGCGTGGGGTGGCCAACCGGGTGTTCGTGCACCGGACCATCAAGGAGTACGTCGTCGCCATCATCAACACCACGCGCGGCGGCGGCCCGCGCCCGCTCGCGAACTTCGACGAGCACGTCCGCGTGGGCGCCTCCCCCCGCGGCGGTATCGCCCTCATGCGGCTCGGCCAGGCGCTCGCCCTGATGGCTGGCCGCACCTACGTTGTCCCGGACGACGTCAAGTCCCTGCGCCACCCCGTCCTGCGCCACCGCCTCGTCCGCACATACGACGCGCTCGCCAACAACGTCACGCCCGAGTCGCTGATCGACGCCGTGTTCGCCGCGGTCCCGGTGCCGTGAGCACCCCGTGAGCACCCCGTGAGCCAGGTGTCACGGCTCGCGAACCTGCGGGCACAGCTGGACCTGCCGGTGGTGCGGCGGGCCGCCGGGCTGCTCGAGGGGCGCCACCGCTCCATCTTCGCCGGCCACGGCCAGGACTTCGACGAGATGGTGGAGTACCGTCCGGGCGACGATCCCGGGGACATCGACTGGAAGTCCTCCGCCCGCGCCGGCAAGCCGATCATCCGGCGCTTCCAGCGGGAGACCAACCTCTCGATGGTGCTGGCCGTGGACACGGGTCGCTCCATGTCCACGCTCACTCCCACCGGCGAGGTGAAGGCCGACGTCGCTATCCTGGTGGCCGAGGTCCTCGCCTACCTGGCGCGGTGGCGGGGGGACCAGGTGGGGCTCGTCGCCGGCGACAGCGAGCGCCTCCGCCAGGTCCCGCCCCGCCAGGGCACCCAGCACCTCGAGACGCTGCTGCGCCACCTGGACGCGGACATGGGGCTGGGATCGCCGCCGTCGGACCTGTCGCGGGTGCTCACGCGGGTCCTTGACGCGGCGTCGCGGCGCTCGCTCGTGGTGGTCCTCACCGACGAGGCGCGGCCCGCCCCCGAGAACGAGATGGAGCTGCGCCGGCTGCGGACCCGCCACGAGGTGATCGTGATCGCAATCGCGGACATGCGGGCGTCGGAACTCGCGGGGCGCGACGGCGTCGTCGTGGACGTCGACGGCGGGACGCTGCCCGCGTTCGTCCGGCACGACCCGGCCATCCGGCGCGACGCCGAGGCGGCGGTGACGGCCCGCACCGCCGCGGTGCGCGCGATGCTGCGGCGCCGCGGCATCGAACTGGGCGTGGTGACGGGGTCCGACGACGCCGTCGACGTGCTCGTGGACCTGTTGCGGAGGCAGCGCCGTGTCCGGCACTGAGGCCGCCGCCCCGGTCCTGTACGCGTGGTGGGTGCTCGCTCTCGGCGTCGCGCTCCTGGTCGCCGCGGCCGCCTGGCTGTGGTGGGTGCTGCGACGGCGGGGCGAGGGCGGCGCCGTCGGGCGCGTGGCGGGGCCGGTGCGGCTCACCTACCGGGTGCGCGTGGACGAGCTGTACGAGCGCTTCACGCGCGGGGAGATCGACCTGCGCGGCCTGCACCTGGAGCTGGCGCGCCTGGTCCGCGAGTTCGGCTCCGAGCGGGTGGGGCAGGACCTCACCTGGATGTCCCGCGGGGAGGTTGCGGAGTACCACCCGCGCACGGGGCTGGGGCCGTTGCTGGCGCGGTACGAGCAGCCGTCGTTCTCGCGTGACTCGCGCGTGGAGGCCGAGACCACGATGCGGATGACGCGGGAGGTGATCGAGTCGTGGTGAGCCCGGTCCTGGTGTGGGTGGCCGCGGCGGTGGTGATGGTCGCCGGGGCGGCCGGATGGTTCGTGACCCGCGGCCGCCGCGATGCTCGGGACCGCATCTGGGTGGCCAACTCGTCCTACCTGTTCGCGCTGCCGTCGTTCCGCCGTCGCCTCGCGCTGCGCCGCGCCGCGGCGGTGGGGGTGACGGCGCTGGTGGCGGGCGCGAGCCTGGTGGCCGCCGTCCTTGTGGGCCGGCCGGTGGACCGCTTCACGCAGGACGAGCGCATGGCCACCCGGGACATCGTGCTGTGCCTGGACGTGTCCGGCTCGATGATGCCCTTCGACTCCCAGGTGATGGACTCGTTCGTGGCGATGCTGCCCTCCTTCCAGGGGGAGCGGATCGCGCTGAACATCTGGAACGCGACCACTCGGGTGGTCTTCCCCCTCACCGACGACTACGTCATGGTGGAGGAGGAGCTCACGGCGGGCTCCCAGCTCCTCGACCTGGACATCTACTCGCCGCTCACCACCCCGGACGAGTTCCGGCGCCTCGAGGAGTGGTTCGCCGGCACCGTCTCCTACAGCGACTCCAACTCGTCCCTCATCGGGGACGGGCTCGCGAACTGCGTGATGTCCTTCGACCTCGCGGACTCGCAGCGCGCCCGCACCATCATCCTGGCCACCGACAACCAGGTGGCCGGCGTCCCGGTGTTCAGCCTCCCCGAGGCCGCCGCGTTCGCGGACGAGCGGGACATCCGCATCCACGCCATCTACGCCGCCGAGTTCGCCGACGCCGCCGCCCGGGCCGAGTACGAGCAGGTGGTCACCTCCCGTGGCGGGCTGTTCTACGAGCTCTCCGACGCCGCCGCGGTGGACGGCATCATCGACGACATCACCGCCCAGCAGGCCGAGGAGCTGGAGTCCGACCCGAAGGTTGTGGAGGTGGACCGGCCCGACCGCTGGTACGGGTGGTTGGTGGCCTTCGCCGCGCTGCTCGTGGTGGGCGCCTGGAGGTTGCGCGCATGACGCTCCGCTTCGTCTGGGACCCGTGGGCGCTCGCCGTGGCGCTGGTGCTGCTCGGGGGTGTGTCCGTCTGGGGGATCGTGCGCGCCGGCCGCGATCTCGACGGGCGCCGCGCCGCGTGGTGGCGCCGGCTCATGCTGGTCCTGGCCGTGGTGGCGATCGGGGCCACGCCCGCCGTGGTGGCCGAGACGCGGGAGGTCGCCTCCACCGCCGAGCTGTTCATCGTGGTGGACCGGACCGGGTCCATGGTGGCGGAGGACTACGACGGCGCCCGGCCGCGCCTCGAGGGGGTGCGCGCCGACATCGTCGCGCTCACCGAGGCGTTCCCCGGGGCCCGCTACTCGATCATCGCCTTCGACTCGCAGGCCACCCGGCAGCTGCCGCTGACGACGGACGCGCGCGCCGTCGTCGCCTGGGCGGAGACGCTCCACCAGGAACCCACCATGTACTCGGCGGGCTCCGCCATCGACCGCCCGGTGGCGGTGCTGGAGTCCGCGCTGAACGGGGCCGCGGAGCGCAGCCCGCAGGATGTGCGACTGGTGTTCGTGCTCTCCGACGGCGAGGACACGCGGGGGGACACCACCACCGGCGACTCCACCGTGGACGGCTACCGCGCGTTCGCGGACCTGGTGGACGGCGGGGCCGTGCTCGGGTACGGCACGGCGGCGGGTGGGCAGATGCGGTACTGGGACGGCACGCAGAACCCCAACCAGCCCTACATCGTGGACCGCACGCTGCCCGGCATGCCGTACGCGATCTCCCGCATCGACGAGGACCAGCTCCGCGAGCTCGCCGGGGTGCTCGGGGTGGACTACCTGCACCGCACCTCCCCGGGCGGGCTGGAGGGGCCGGCCGACGGCGTCGGCATCGAGACCATCGTGGAGGACGGGCGCGGCAGCGTGAACGTGTACCGGGACGTGTACTGGCCGTTCGCCTGGATCGTGGTGGCGCTGCTCGCCTGGGAGGCGTTCGACCAGCTCCGCACCCTGCGAGCGTTGAGGGGGATCCGTGCGACGCGCCCGTGACCTGCGGCTGTTCTGGTGGACCCTGCCGCTCGTGGTGCTGGCGGTGGCGGCCGGGGTCCTGCTCGTGCTGGTGTGGACCATGTCCGCGCGTGCGGCCGACGCCTTCGCCGCCGGCGACCACGCCGCGGCCGAGCGGACGTACGGGTGGCAGCGCACGGTCACGCAGGTGTGGCCCGAGTCCTGGAAGGCGCCGTACAACCAGGGGACCGCACGGCTCGCGCAGGGGGGGTTCAACGGGGCGCGGGAGGCCTTGGAGGACGCGCTGGTGCGAGTGCCGGTGGCGGCGGCTGGTACTGACGGGGAGAAGGATCCCGCGAGTCCCGAGTGCCTGGTGCGCACCAACCTGTCCCTCGCGATCGCGGGCCTGGCCGGCGAGGAGCGAGCCGCCGGGCACGAGCAGGCAGCCGTGGACCTGGAGGCCGAGGCGGCGGGCGTCATCGAGCCCTGCTCGGCGCAGGGCGGCGGGCCGGACGATGAGCCGAGTGGTGAGCCCAGCGGGGAGCCCTCGGGCGAGCCGAGTGGTGAGCCGTCGGGCGAGCCGAGCGGTGAGCCGTCCCCCAGCCCGTCACCGGAGCCGACCACCGACCCCCGGATGCAGGAGCTGGAGGAACGCAACCAGCGAGCCCGCGAGGAGGCCGAGCAG
>JADGOQ010000059.1 GCA_017882885.1 Actinomycetales bacterium
ACTGGATGACATCATCGCAGGCGTCCGGGAGGACCTGGCCGCACGGCAGGCGCTCGTCAGCCTCGACGAGCTGAGGGAGCGCGCCTCACGGGCGCCCTCCGCCAAGGACGGCGTCGCGGCGTTGCGCAACCCCTCCGGCGCCGTGGCCATCATCTCCGAGGTGAAGCGGTCCAGCCCGTCCAAGGGAGCGCTGTCCCAGATCCTCGACCCTGCCGCGCTCGCGGTCCAGTACGAACTCGGCGGGGCCTCGGCGATCTCCGTCCTGACGGAACAGCGGCGTTTCGGTGGTTCGCTGTCCGACATGGACGCCGTCCGGGCCGCGGTCGACGTCCCCGTGCTGCGCAAGGACTTCGTGGTGAGCCCCTACCAGATCTGGGAGGCACGCGCCCATGGCGCGGACCTCGTCCTCCTCATCGTCGCCGCGCTGGAGCAGAAGGTGCTCACGTCGCTGGTGGAGCGCGTGCACTCGCTCGGGATGACGGCGCTGGTCGAGGCCCATGACCGGCTCGAGGCGATGCGCGCGGTCAACGCGGGCGCCCGCGTGGTGGGCATCAACGCCCGCAACCTGAAGACCCTTGAGGTGCGCCGCGACGTGTTCTCGTCCGTGGTGGAGGTGGTGCCCAGCTCCGTGATCAAGGTGGCGGAGTCCGGCGTGCGGGGCCCGCACGACGTGATCGAATACGCCAGGGCCGGCGCTAATGCCGTGCTCGTGGGGGAGGCGCTCGTGACCCACGCGAACCCCCGCCAGGCCGTGGCCGAGATGGTGGCCGCCGCCAACCACCCCGCGCTGAGCCAGCGAGACCCGGCCAGCGGGAATTAGGAAGGAAACATGCCAGCACAGTCCCTCGGGTCGCTCAGCGGACCGTACTTCGGCGATTTCGGCGGGCGTTTCGTCCCCGAGGCCCTCATAGCCGCGCTCGACGACCTCGACGCCGCCTGGACGAGGCTCAAGGACGACCCGGCGTTCATTGCCGAACTGGCAGAGCTGCACCGCACCTACACCGGCCGTCCCTCCATCCTCACGGACGCCAAGCGCTTCTCCGCCCTCGCGGGCGGTGCCCGCATCCTGCTGAAGCGCGAGGACCTCAACCACACCGGCTCGCACAAGATCAACAACGTGCTCGGGCAGGCACTCCTCACCCGCGCGATCGGGAAGCACCGCGTGATCGCCGAGACCGGGGCCGGCCAGCACGGCGTCGCGACCGCCACCGCGGCAGCACTCCTCGGGCTGGAGTGCACCGTCTACATGGGTGCGGAGGACGTGCGCCGGCAGGCGCTCAACGTCGCTCGCATGCGGCTCCTGGGGGCCGAGGTCATCCCGGTGGTGGCCGGGTCCAGGACACTGAAGGACGCCATCAACGAGGCGTTCCGCGACTGGGTGACCAACGTCGGGACCACCAACTACATCTTCGGGACCGCGGCGGGTCCGCATCCCTTCCCCACGATCGTCCGCGACCTGCAGAAGATCATCGGCGAGGAGGCCCGCGAGCAGGTGCTCGCACTCACCGGCCGGCTCCCCGACGTCGTCATGGCGTGCGTCGGTGGCGGCTCGAACGCCATCGGAATCTTCAACGCCTTCCTGGACGACCCGGGGGTGCGCCTCATCGGGCTGGAGGCGGCGGGCGAGGGCATCGAGACGGGCCGCCACGCGGCCTCGATCGCCGGGGGCGAACCCGGCGTCCTGCACGGTGCGCGATCCTACCTGCTGCAGGACGAGGACGGGCAGACCCGCGAGTCCCACTCCATCTCCGCGGGACTCGACTACCCGGGCGTCGGACCCGAGCACTCGTACCTCGCCACCATCGGGCGGGCGGAGTACTGGCCGGTCACCGACGCCGAGGCAATGGACGCGTTCGCGGCGTTGTGCCACACCGAGGGGATCATCCCCGCGATCGAGTCCGCCCACGCGCTCGCCGGGGCCATCCGGCTCGGAAACCAGGCGGGAGAGGCGGCGAAGGATCTGGTCATCCTCGTCAACCTCTCGGGCCGTGGCGACAAGGACGTGTCCACCGCCGCCGAGTGGTTCGACCTGCTGCAGGAGGGCCAGGCATGAGTTCGCAGTCCGAGGTGGCACTCGACCGCCGCACGCAGTCCGGCGGCGCCGGCTTCATCGGGTACCTGACCGTGGGGTACCCGGACCTCGAGACGTCGATCCGGGCGGGCAGGGCGCTCATCGACGCGGGCGTGGACATCATCGAACTCGGACTGCCGTACTCCGATCCCGGCATGGACGGCCCCGTCATCCAGTACACCGGCCAACTCGCCCTCGAGGCGGGTACCCGCACCCGGCACGTGATGCGGGCGGTGCAGGAGCTGGCGGGCTCGGTGCCCATCCTCGTCATGACGTACTTCAACCCCGTGCACCGCTACGGGGTGGAGGGGTTCGCCCGGGACCTCGCCTCCGCCGGCGGGGCGGGACTCATCACGCCGGACCTCATCCCGGATGAGGCCGCCGCCTGGATCGCCGCCGCCACACAGCACGACCTCGACCGGGTGTTCCTGGTCGCGCCGTCGTCGACCGACGAGCGGCTGCGCCTCACGGCCGACGCCTGCCGCGGCTTCGTGTATGCCGCCTCCACCATGGGGGTGACCGGGGAGCGCCTCCGGGTGGACGACACGGCCGAAGTCCTCGTGGCCCGCACCCGCGCCGTCGGCGCCGAACGCGTCTGCGTGGGCCTGGGCGTGTCGAACGCGGCCCACGCCCGCGAGGTCGGCTCCTACGCCGACGGCGTCATCGTGGGGTCCGCACTCCTGCGGGCACTCGGGGACGGCGTCGCCTCGATGCGCCACCTCGCGGTCGAACTGGCTGACGCGGCCCACGCGTCACGGCTGCCGGGGCGCCCGTGAACCCGCTGTCCATCCCCAGCCCCCCGGTCTCCGTGTGGCAGCTCGGACCCTTCCCGCTGCGCGCCTACGCGATGGCCATCCTGCTCGGTATCGCGGTGGCAACGGTGATCCTGCAGCGGCGGTACGAGCGGCGCGGGGGTCCCGGGGAGCGCGTCCTCGACCTCGTGCTGTGGATGGTGCCGTTCGGCATCATCGGCGGCCGTGTCTACCACGTGATCTCCTCCCCCGACGCGTACTTCGGGCCGGGCGGCGACCCATGGAAGGTGTTCGCCATCTGGAACGGCGGACTCGGGATCTGGGGCGCCATCGCGCTGGGCGGTGTCGGCGCCTGGATCGGCGCACGCCGGTACGGGCTGCGCATGGCGCCAATCGCGGACTCCCTCGCTCCCGGCCTGCTCGTGGCCCAGGCCATCGGCCGTCTCGGCAACTGGTTCAACCAGGAACTCTACGGCGGCCCGACGACGCTCCCGTGGGGCCTCGAGATCGACGACGCCCACCTGGTGTCGGGGTACGACCCGGGCACGCTGTTCCACCCGACCTTCCTGTACGAGCTCGTCTGGAACCTGCTCGCCGCCGCCTTCATCGTGTGGGCGGAGCGGCGGTTCCGGCTGCGCCACGGGCGGACGTTCTGGCTGTACGTGATGGCCTACACGCTCGGGCGGACCTGGATCGAGCTGATGCGTGTCGACGATGCCGAGATGGTCCTCGGCCTGCGCCTGAACGTGTGGACGTCGGTGGTCGTGTTCCTGGTCGCCACGGCGATCTTCGTGTGGTTGCGGCGGTTCGACGACGTCCCGGACCCCATCCACCTCCCCGGCCGGGAACCGGCCCTGGTGAACGCGGAGGCGGTCCCCGGGGGGAGTGTAGAATCCGGTTCGTCGCGTGATGGGGAGCAGGACGGATAGCACCCTGTCGCTGTGCCGCACGGGCCACAAGCCGACCGCGGGCGACGACCACCATCTGGACCGGCAGGCGTCACCACTACCCCTGATCTGGCAAACTGCAGGCAAAGATGGACCTAGGGTAAGAGTAATAACGGGCCGAGGATGTCCCGCTGGCCACAGTTGATGGGAACGAGAGTTCCCGGCGAGGAATGGTGGGGCACGATGACCGAGCAATCGGTGCGGGGACTGTACGACCCGGCCAACGAGCACGACGCCTGCGGCGTGGCCTTCGTGGCGACGCTGCGTGGCACCCCGGGGCGCGACATCGTGGAGGCGGGTCTCACCGCCCTCGCCAACCTCGACCACCGCGGGGCCGTCGGGGCGGAGGAGAACACCGGCGACGGGGCCGGCATCCTCACCCAGATCCCGCACCAGTTCCTGGACGCCGTGACTCAGTTCCACCTCGGCGCTCCCGGCACCTACGCCGTCGGCACCGCCTTCCTCCCGACCGACGGCGCCCGGCGGGCCACGGCCGTCAAGCGCATCGAGGTGATCGCGGACGAGGAGGGCCTCGAGGTCATCGGGTGGCGCGACCAACCCGTGGACGACACCATGATCGGGCGCATGGCCCGAGACAGCATGCCGGTGTTCCGGCAGCTCTTCGTCCGCTCGCCCGAGGGGCTCGCCGGCCTCGACCTGGAGCGCCGGGCGTTCCGACTGCGCAAGCGGTGCGACGCGCTCGGGGTCTATTTCTCCTCCCTCTCGACACGCACGATCGTCTACAAGGGCATGCTGACCACCACCCAGCTGCGCCAATTCTTCCCCGACCTGAACGACGAGCGGTTCACCTCCCAGATCGCGCTCGTCCACTCACGGTTCTCGACGAACACGTTCCCGTCCTGGCCGCTCGCGCAGCCGTTCCGCATGCTCGCCCACAACGGCGAGATCAACACCGTGCGCGGCAACCGCAACTGGATGGCCGCGCGCCAGGGCAACCTGCGCTCCGACCTCCTGGGGGACCTGGCCCAACTCGGGGACGTCAATTCCGCCGGCGCGTCGGACTCGGCGTCCTTCGACGAGGTCGTGGAACTCCTCCAGCTGGCCGGACGGTCACTGCCGCACGCCATGCTCATGATGATCCCCGAGGCGTGGCAGAACAACGATGCGATGGACCCCACCCGCCGGGCGTTCTACGAGTACATGTCAACGATCATGGAGCCGTGGGACGGACCCGCCTCCATCAGCTTCACGGACGGCACACTGATCGGTGCCGTGCTGGACCGCAACGGCCTGCGGCCCGGCCGCTACTGGGTGACGAACGACGGGTTCGTGGTGCTCGCCTCGGAGTCCGGCGTCCTCGACATCCCGATCGAATCCGTGGTCCGCAAGGGCCGCCTGGAGCCGGGGAAGATGTTCCTCGTGGACACCGGCGCCGGCCGGATCATCGAGGACGAGGAGATCAAGGCGAGCCTGGCCGGTGAACACCCCTACCAGCAGTGGCTGGACGAGGGGCTGTTGCACGTGGACGAGCTGGCCGAGCGCGAGCACGTCTCGCACTCGCCCTCCTCGGTGGTGCGCCGCCAGCAGACGTTCGGGTACACCGACGAGGAGCTGTGCACGATCGTTGCCCCGATGGCCGCCACGGGCGCGGAGGCACTCGGTTCCATGGGCACGGACACCCCCATCGCCGTCCTCTCGTCACGTCCCCGCCTGCTGTTCGACTACTTCTCCCAGCTGTTCGCGCAGGTCACCAATCCGCCGCTGGATGCCATCCGCGAGGAGCTCGTCACGGCCCTCAACGCGGTCATCGGCCCGGAGCCCAACCTCCTCGAGGACACGCCCGACCACGCGCGGAAGCTCGTCCTCGGCTTCCCGGTCATCGACAACGACCAGCTTGCGAAAGTGGTCAACATCGGGAAGTACCGCAAGAACAAGGGCTTTTCCGCGATCAAGGTCAAGGGCATCTACGACGCGTCCGGCGGCGGTGACGCCCTGCGTGTGCGCCTCGAGGAGATCTTCGCCGAGGTGGACGCGGCCATCGCGTCCGGCGTCAGCTTCATCGTGCTCTCCGACCGGGACACCAATGCCGAGCTCGCCCCGATCCCGTCGCTGCTGCTGACCTCCGCGGTGCACCACCACACGTTGCGCCGGCGCACCCGCACCCGGATCTCCCTCGTGGTGGAGGCCGGCGACGTCCGCGAGGTGCACCACGTCGCCCTGCTGATCGGCTACGGTGCGGCCGCGGTGAACCCGTACCTCGCGATGGAGTCCACCGAGCGGCTCGTGGACGACGGCATCGTGCTCGTCTCCAAGGAGAAGGCGGTCGCCAACCTGCTCAAGGCCCTCGGCAAGGGCGTGCTCAAGGTGATGTCCAAGATGGGCATCTCCACCGTGATGTCCTACCGCGGTGCCCAGGCGTTCCAGGCGATCGGCCTGTCGCGCGATCTGGTGGACGAGTACTTCACCGGGACCGCGACGCCCCTGGGCGGCGTCGGCCTCGACGTGATCGCCGAGGAGGTCGCCCGGCGCCACTCCACCGCCTACCCGCCGTCGGGCATCTCCCCGGCCCACCGCACGCTCACCATCGGGGGCGAGTACCAGTGGCGCCGCGAGGGCGAATACCACCTCTTCAACCCCGACACGGTCTTCAAGCTCCAGCACGCCACCCGTTCGGGCCGCTACGAGGTCTTCAAGGAGTACACGCGCCTCGTCGACGACCAG
>JADGOQ010000060.1 GCA_017882885.1 Actinomycetales bacterium
CTCGTGGGCGGCCATCGACTCCCCGATGCCGAAGCAGAGCTGCCACAGGATTCCGCCTCCGATGAGCGCGACCGCGGCCACCATGACAGCCCGGCTCAGCACCGGCCGGAACGGCTCACCCGCAAGCAGGCGCCGGGCCAGCAGGAACACCGCCGCGGTCACGGTGAGCTGGGTGAGTCCCTGCACCAGACTGCCCGCCGCGAGCAGCATGCGCGCGCCGGTCCCCAGGCCAGTCACCGAGACCAGAGCCTCAGTGAAGCCACCCCCCACCACGCGCGCGTCGCCGGCCGGGAAGACCTCCACGCCGTCGGGCAGCACGGGCCAGAAGGTCAGCGTGGGCAGCGCCACCTCGACGACGTCGCTCGCCAACTGGCCCACCACTGCGACCACGGTCGCCACGAGCACGACGCCGCCGTACACCGCCGCCCCGGCCCGCACCACCTTCAGGGTGGCCGCGCGACGCGGCAGTTCACAGGGTCCTCAAAGGTTGCGTGCGGCGCAGGCACAGGTGGGACTGCTTTCGTTGGGAACGTCCCCACCTCCGGCTCGAAGGATCTCACCGTGCGCTCGTTGGCGAACTCCCCCAGACGGCGCTTCGCAGCGGCGGCGGTGGTGGCGCTGACTGCCGTGCTTGGTGCATCGGGCTGTTCGGGGGCGGTGTCAACGGCCGCCACCCAGGGGAGTTCGCTGTTCGACACGTCCACGGTGCACAGCGTCTCGGTGGAGTACGACGAGGACGAGTACGCCGCGATGATCGACACTCTCGCTGCCACCGGGGAGAAGGACTGGATCAGCGCGACCGTCACCATCGACGGTGTTGTGTTCGACGACGTCGGGATCAAGCTGAAGGGCAACTCCTCCCTCCGTGGTCTCACGGCCGATTCCGGGCCCGGGGCCGGCGACGCGGCTGGCGGCGACGCGGCTGGCGGGGTAGGGGGTCCGGGAGGCTCCGTGTCGGCGGACGAGCCTGAGGGGCTCCCGTGGCGGATACGCCTCGACAAGTACGTCGAGGGGCAGAACCACTTGGGCGAGACGGACTTCGTGGTGCGTGGTAACAACTCCGAGACATCGCTAGATGAGGCGGTCGCGCTCGAACTCCTGGACGAGGCCGGCATGCCCTCGCAGGAGGCCACCTACGTCAGATTCACAGTCAACGGCAGCGATGAGACCCTCCGCCTGGCGATCGAGATGCCGGATGTCGCATGGTACGAGGACAACTTCGACTCCGAGGGCATCCTCTACAAGGCGGAAGCGGAAGGCGACTACTCCTACCGGGGTGACGACCCCGCGTCCTACGAAGGCATCTTCGACATTGACGCTTCGACGACCGGGGAGGATGACTACACCCCCCTCATCGAGTTACTCGCGTTCCTTGACTCGTCCGACGACGCGACCTTCGCGACCGAACTTGGCCGGCACCTCGACGTCGAAGCCTTCGCTGACTACCTCGCGATCCAGGACCTCCTGGCGAACGCCGACGACATCGACGGCCCCGGGAACAACTCCTACCTGCAGTACGACGCCGAGACCGGCATCTTCACAGTCGTGACGTGGGACGAGAACCTGGCGTTCGGGGGACTCGGTGGTGGGTTCGGCCAGCCCGGCGCCGCACCTGGCAGGGACGGCGTGCCAACCAGGCCGGACGACGGGAACATGCCCGAGGGGTTCGCGCCGCCGTCTGCTGGCGGAGGGCGGGGCGGCATGATGGGCGGGAACGTCCTGTCCGAACGCTTCTTCGCGAACGCGGACTTCGCGGCTCTGGTGGAGACCGCCAAGGAGCAGCTGCAGGCGAACCTCTACGACAGCGGTACGGCACAGGGAATCCTCGACACCTGGACCGCGCTGCTCACCGATCAGGCCAGTGACCTCGTCGACGCGAACACCATCACCTCCGAAGCGGCGCGGATCGCCGAGTACTTCGGCTGAGCTACCGGCCCCGACTCGTGTTGCGCTTCGGCACGGAACGCGCCATGCGGCCGAACTCCCGGGCCTTCTGCCGCCTCTCAAGGTATGACAGGTCGTGGAAGGCCGCCTCCTTGCTGAGCTTCAGGTAGTTCCGAAGGCGGCCCGCGTCCAGGTCGTGCCGTTCGACGGCCGCCCGGACGGCACACCCGGGTTCGCTCGCGTGGCGGCAGTCCGTGAACCGGCACTTCGTGGCGAGCTCCGCGATGTCGGCGAAGGTGTCCTCCAGGCCCTCGCTGACCCCGATCATGCCGAGCTCGCGCATGCCGGGCATGTCGATGAGGAGGGCGCCGCCGTCGAGTGCGATCAATTGCCGGCGCGTAGTCGTGTGGCGGCCCTCGCCCGTGTGGCTGACGGCTTGGGTCGGGAGCACGACGGCGTCCGGCGGTGCGGCGCCGTCGGCCGGTGCGGCGCCGTCGGCGAGCCGGTTGATGAGCGTGGACTTTCCCACGCCCGACGACCCGAGGAGGCAGTAGGTCCGGCCGGGGACCAGGAGCTCGCGGACCTCGTCCAGGCCGGCGCCGGTGACGTTGCTGAGGGTGATGATCCGCGCGTCGATCCCTGCATCCCGGATCCGGCCGACCAGGTCCTGGAGTTCAGCGGCGCTCACCAGGTCGGTCTTCGTCAGCAGCACGACCGGCTCGATTCCGCCCTCCCGCACCATCACCAGGTAGCGCTCGAGCCGACGGACGTTGAAGTCGAAGTGGCACGCCTGGATGACGAACGCCACGTCGATGTTCGCCGCGATCAGCTGGAAGTCGATGTCCTTGCCGGGCACCTTCCGCCGCAGGGACGACCGGCGCGGCAGCACGGCATGGATGTTCGCCTGCGTGCCGCCGTCGCGCTCGCGCACGCACACCCAATCGCCCACGGTCGGCAGGTCGGTTGACCCGCCGGCGACGAACTGGAGGCGGCCCGTCAGCTCCGCAGGAATCTCACCCTGCTCGCCGTGGACAAGGTAGCCGCCCCGCTCGACCGCGGTCACCCGCGCAATGGACAGGTCCGGGTCGCACTGTTCGAGGGCGCGGTCGACGAACCACTGGTCAAGACCGAGGTCGCGCAATTCCATGCCGCCACTGTGGCAGAGCCTGCCACGCCGCCGCACCTGATTTACTGCCGGCCTCCCGCGATTCTCCGTCGGCCTCACGCGCCTGGCGGGCGCCGCGCTGACGGGGTCAGTTCGGGCCGGCCGCGGCATCCAGGGCGGCGAGCAGCTCGCGCGGTTCGAACACCGGCAGTTCAGCGGCGGCGAAGTCCCTGACGTTCCGCGTCACGATGGCCTGTGCATC
Organism: Actinomycetales bacterium; assembly: GCA_017882885.1. Lineage (GTDB taxonomy): Bacteria > Actinomycetota > Actinomycetes > Actinomycetales > Actinomycetaceae > UBA1383. Next base: position 3,252 of record JADGOQ010000060.1, read on the forward strand.
GGCGGCCCGGGCGGCTTCGTGGAGCACGGCGTCCTCGAAGTCGGTGAATCCGAGCGCGAGCGCGGCGCGCAGCACCGGAAGGTCCACCGCTGCAACGTCGAACATCGCCAGGAGCTCGCCGAGGAGGTGGGCCACTTCCGCCGGTCCCAGCGCCTTCGAGGCGATGTAGTGGATCGTGGTGATGGTGGTGGCGCAGACGACGCCGGCAATCGCGCCGCGGTCCACGAGCGAGAACAGCCGCTTCGCGTCCTCGAGGTGTGGTTCGCGCGCCAGGAGCACGTCGAGCACGACGTTGGTGTCGAACAGCACCCTCACGAGTGCTTCTCCTCGAGGTGGCGGCGGTAGTCGTCCTCGTCCACGGTGGCGCCCTTCAGCGCACCCACCAGGGAACGGACGCGCGGAGTGGGTTCGGTGTTGGGGGGCCTGTCCTGCGCGTCGATGAGCGCGAAGAAGTCGGCCACCAGCTTCGACACAGACCTGCCCGACTTCTCTGAGTGCACCTTCGCAGCACGAATGAGTTCGTCGTCCAGCCGAAGCGTGAGCTTGGTGTTCACCGGGACCTCCTGACGTACAGCATCAGTCCACATTGTACGTCCGGAAGAGTGGGAAGCAAGGAGGGCGGCGCCCCGTGACGCTTCGCCGACCGCACGGCCAACATCCCCTAGAATCGTTTCAAAAGAGGAGTGTCCGTGGGAACAGCGAAGCTTGTCGACGTTGCGCGCCGCGCCGGCGTATCTGTC
>JADGOQ010000061.1 GCA_017882885.1 Actinomycetales bacterium
ACGCAATCCTCATTGCCGACGGCGGCGCCTCGGTGGGCGTGGGCATGGGCCAGGTGAACCGGGTGGACTCCGCCCACCTCGCCGTCGAGCGCGCCAACACGCTCGGCGACGGCGGCGAGCGGGCCCGCGGGGCGGTGGCCGCGTCGGACGCGTTCTTCCCGTTCGCGGACGGGCTGAGCCTCCTCCTCGACGCCGGCGTGCGCGCGGTGGTGGCGCCCGGCGGGTCGATCCGGGACGACGAGGTGGTCGCCGCGGCGCAGGCAGCGGGCGTCACCATGTACTTCACCGGATGTCGCCACTTCTTCCACTGATTGCATCTAGGCTTGCCGTACGTTCCAGTGCGGGAGGTCGAAGTGTCAGAACCGGTCAGGATCGGCGTACTCACATCCGGCGGGGACGCCCCCGGCATGAACGCGGCGGTGCGCGCCGTGGTGCGGTCGGCACTCGCGCACGGCGCGGAACCCTACGCGATTCGCGAGGGCTGGCAGGGCGCCGTCGACGGCGGGGACTCGATCAGGAAGATGGAGTGGTCGGACGTCTCGTCGACCCTGGACCGCGGTGGAACAGTGATCGGCACGGCCCGGTCCAAGGACTTCCGTGAGCGGTACGGGCTCCTCGCCGCCGCGAAGAACCTCGTCCAGCGCGGCATCGACCACCTCGTGGTGATCGGCGGAGACGGCTCACTCTCCGGCACCGAGGAGTTCCGCCGCGAGTGGCCCGGGCTACTGGCCGAGCTCGTGGAGAAGGGCGAGGTCGACCAGGCGACGGTGGACACGCACGGCAACCTCGCGATCGTCGGGCTGGTCGGCTCCATCGACAACGACCTGGTCGGCACCGACACGACGATCGGGGCGGACACGGCCCTGCACCGCATAATCGACGCGATCGACCAGATCTCCTCGACGGCGGCGTCCCACCAGCGCACCTTCATCATCGAGGTCATGGGCCGCCATTGTGGGTACCTGACGCTCATGGCGGCGATGGCCGGGGGCTGCGACTACGTGCTCATCCCGGAATTGCCACCGGCACCGGGCTGGGAGGACGACCTCCTCGAGAAGCTGCGCCTCGGCCGCGAGGCCGGCCGCCGCGAGTCCCTCATCCTCGTGGCGGAGGGGGCCACGGACCAGGCGGGCAACGCGATCGACTCACAGTGGATCGCGCAGTTCCTGCGGGAGCGTCGCGGTGAGGACGTCCGCGTCACGATCCTCGGCCACGTCCAGCGCGGTGGTACCCCCTCCGCCTATGACCGCTGGATGTCCACCGTCCTCGGGTTCGCCGCGGTCCAGGAGGTGCTGAAGGTCAAGCCGGAGGACGAGGACTACATCATCGGGATCCGGAACAACAGGGTGGCCCGCATCCCGCTGGTGGAGGCGGTCAGGAAGACGCGGGCCGTCGGGGTGGCCATCAGCGAGGGCCGCTACGACCAGGCGGTCGCCGCCCGTGGCGCCGGGTTCGCCCAGACACTCCGGATCAACGAGATCATGTCCTCACCGCCCTCCACCGACGCCAAGCCGGAGGGACACTCCGTCGGCAAGCGCATCGCGATTGTCCATGCGGGCGGCCTCGCCCCCGGGATGAACACCGCGGCGCGCGCGGCCGTCCGGCTCGGCATCGCGCGCGGCTACACGATGCTCGGCATCCAGGGCGGGTTCCCCGGCCTCATTCGGGCCGACGTCCGGGAGCTCTCCTGGTCGGAGGTGGACGCGTGGGCGTTCGAGGGTGGCGCAGAACTCGGCACACGGCGCACGATCCCCACGGTGGAGCAGCTCTACTCGGTGGGACGGTCCCTCGAGAACAGCAACATCGATGCCCTGCTCGTGATCGGCGGGTTCAATGCGTACCTCGCCGCACACCTACTTGTGACGGAGAGGAACCGCTACCCCGCATTCCGCATCCCCATCGTGTGCGTGCCCGCGTCCATCGACAACAACCTGCCCGGGACCGAGCTGTCCATCGGTGCGGACTCCGCGGTCAACAACGCCGTGTGGGCGCTGGACCGGGTCAAGGAGTCGGCGGCGGCATCCCGGCGGTGCTTCGTCGCCGAGATCATGGGTCGCTACTGTGGCTACCTCACGATGATCTCCGGCATCGCCGCTGGTGCCGAGATGGTCTACCTCCACGAGCGCCAGCCGAACCTCAACCAGATCGCGCGGGACGCCGTCCTGATGACGGAGAGCTTCGAGAGGGGCCGGAAGCTGTTCCTGGTGTTGCGCAACGAGGAGGCCTCCCCGGAGTACAACCTGGAGTTCATGTCCCGCGCCTTCGAACAGGAGGGCGGTGGCCGGTTCGACGTCCGCCAGGACGACATCGGCCACCTGCAGCAGGGTGGGAAGCCGAGCCCCTTCGACCGGCTGCTGGCAACGCGCCTCGTGTACTACGCCCTGAAGGAGCTCGACGAACAACTGGAGGCGGGCACCCACGCCGCCACCTACGTGGGGTTCTCCTCCGCCTACATCTCCCCCAAACCGCTGGAGCGGATGATGGACGACGTCGACGAGGAGTTCCGCCGTCCCCGCGACCAGTGGTGGCTCGAGTTCGAGGCGGTCTCGCAGGCGGTCTCGCTCAAGGGCACGGAGATCAAGCGGGAGCTGCCGATCCGGGACGCCTGACGGGGTTCCCGGGAGGTTTCAGGCCGGCGCAACGGTGAGGGGCCGCACCGCGTTGGCGGCGAGCCCCGGATCGATCCGTGGGCGGTCCCGCGCGAGGATCCGGCGCAGCGCCGCGACGTCCCGCGGCCGGTCCACGGCCATGCCGGCGACGAGGGCGCCGTCCCGCGTGAGGAGCGCGGTCCATCCGCCGGCCGTGTCCTCGCGCCAGATGACATCCGCGTGGGGGTCCGCGCGCCCCACCATGTCGACACTGTGGCCGTACATCGTCGAGAAGACCACGGAGGGTCGCGGCGGCGGCGGCACGTGCCCGAGGATGGCCGCCGCGCAGCGCTCCGCCGCCGCGACCGCTGCGTTCCAGTGCTGGTCGGCGCGGCCGTCGACGGCCGTGCAGTCCCCGATGGCGAAGGCTCCCGCGGCGCCACGGACGGCGCCGACGCCGTCCACGAGGACGTGTCCCGTCCCGGTGAGCCACCCCGCCGGCAGCCACGCCGTCGCCGGCCGGGCACCCAGGGCGGCGACGACGACGGCGGCGTCCAGCACCCGCCCGTCCGCGAGGGTGACGGTGGCGGCGCCGGCCGCCGTCGCGCCCCCCGGCACGAACGCGACGCCCGCCGCCGCGAGCCACCCCGCGATGCGGGCACCCACGCCGGGAGGCGTGACCGTGCCCAGGGGGCGGTCGAGGGCATCGACCACCGTGACGCGCACTCCGGCCGCGGCGGCGGCGCTTGCGAGTTCCAGCCCCACCCAGCCCGCTCCCACGATCGCCAGCGTGGTGCCCGGCGCCAGCGCGGCGCGTAGCGCGCGCGCATCCTCCCACGTGGAGAGCGTGCGCACCCCGGACCACTCCACCGGGACCACGGGGCGCACTCCCGTGGCGACCACCACCACAGGGGCGTCGAGGGAGTGGACGTCCCCGACTGCGTCGGTGGCGGAGACCCGGAACCCACCGGCGGCGGGTGTGATGGCGGTGGCGCGCCGGCCGGTCAGCCAGGCGGCGTCCCCGGGGGAGAGGCTGAACTGCTCGGCGAGACCGGCGGGCTCGTCGCGGTCGAACAACTCCTTGGACAGGGGCGGGCGGTCGTACGGCATGCGGTCCTCGCCGCAGACCACGGTGACCGAGCCGGTGAACCCGCCCCCGCGCAGCGCGGCGACGAGCGCGGTGGCGCCCAGGCCCCCGCCGAGGACGAGGACGTCGGGGTGGTTCGCCGGGGAGCCACCCGGGGTGCTCGCGCCGCTGTTCATGGAGCCCACGGTAGTGTGGGTGCCAGCATGGTGACGACGAGGACCCTCCGCCGCCCGCTGGCCGCGGCCACCGGGTTGCTGGTACTCGGCGTGTGCGCCCTCGCCTGGTACGCGGACGTGCGGGTCGCCGCCTATGCCCTCGCGGGCGGCCTCGCGTCGGCCGCCGTGGTGCGGCTCACCCTGCCCGAGCGGGCGGTCCTGACGGCGCGGGGACGGCGGTTCGACGTCGTCGTCCTCCTGGTGCTGGCGGTGGCGCTCGCCCTGCTGGCCCCCTGGGGGCTGACGGTGTCGCTCACGTGACCCCGGGAAATCCCGAGACAGATATCTTGACGTCGAGTAATCTGGCACTCAGCGCTGAAAGGACAACATGAGCAAGATCAAGGTTGCAGGGCCGGTCGTCGAGATCGACGGCGACGAGATGACCAGGATCATCTGGCAGTTCATCAAGGACCGCCTGATCCACCCCTACCTCGACGTGGACCTGCGCTACTACGACCTGTCCATCCAGAACCGCGACGCCACCGACGACCAGGTGACCATCGACGCGGCGTACGCCATCAAGGAGCACGGGGTCGGCGTCAAGTGCGCCACCATCACGCCCGACGAGGCGCGGGTGGAGGAGTTCGGGCTGAAGAAGATGTGGGCCTCGCCCAACGGCACCATCCGCAACATCCTCGGCGGCGTCGTCTTCCGCGAGCCGATCATCATCTCGAACATCCCCCGGCTGGTCCCCGGCTGGACCAAGCCGATCGTCATCGGCCGCCACGCCCACGGCGACCAGTACAAGGCCACCAACTTCAAGGTGCCGGGTGCGGGCCAGCTCACCATCACCTTCACCCCAGCGGACGGCTCGGAGCCGATCGAGCACGTGGTCGCCAACTACGGCGCCGACGGCGGCGTGGCGATGGGCATGTACAACTTCAACGACTCGATCCGCGACTTCGCCCGCGCCAGCTTCGCCTACGGCCTGCAGCGGAACTACCCGGTGTACCTCTCCACCAAGAACACGATCCTCAAGGCCTACGACGGCGCGTTCAAGGACCTGTTCCAGGAGGTGTTCGACACCGAGTACCAGGACCAGTACGCCGCTGCCGGACTGACCTACGAGCACCGGCTCATCGACGACATGGTGGCCGCCGCCATGAAGTGGGAGGGTGGCTACGTCTGGGCGTGCAAGAACTACGACGGCGACGTCCAGTCCGACGTCGTGGCGCAGGGCTTCGGCTCACTCGGCCTCATGACGTCCGTGCTGATGACCCCCGACGGGAAGACAGTGGAGGCTGAGGCCGCCCATGGCACCGTGACCCGCCACTACCGCCAGCACCAGGAGGGGAAGCCCACCTCCACCAACCCGATCGCCTCGATCTACGCGTGGACCGGCGGGCTGAAGCACCGTGGCAAGCTGGACGGGACCCCCGAGGTCACGGCCTTCGCCGAGACCCTCGAGGACGTCGTCATCAAGACCGTCGAGTCCGGCAGGATGACCAAGGACCTCGCCACGCTCATCTCGAACGACCAGCCGTTCCTCACCACCGAGGACTTCCTCGCGGCGCTCGACGAGAACCTGGCGGCACGCCTGGCCTGAACACGCGGCGGCGCCCGTGGAGGACCCTCTGGCGCCGCCGTCGTCGTCCGTGGGCGCCGCCGGGCTCAGGCGAAGACGACCGTCTTGGTCCCGTTGAGGAGGATGCGGTGCTCCGCGTGCCACCGCACCGCGCGGGCGAGCACCCGCCGCTCCACATCCTGGCCCTGGGCCAGGAACTCGGCGATGGAGTCGGAGTGGGTCACGCGAGCGACGTCCTGCTCGATGATCGGGCCTTCGTCGAGGTCCGGCGTCACGTAGTGCGCCGTGGCGCCGATCAGCTTCACCCCGCGGGTGTGGGCCTGCGCGTACGGCCGGGCACCCTTGAACGAGGGCAGGAACGAGTGGTGGATGTTGATGACCCGGCCGGGAAGTTCGCGGCAGACGGCATCGGACAGGATCTGCATGTACCGGGCGAGGACCACGAGTTCGACGTCGTGCTGCCGGACCAGGGCGAGCAGGCTCGCTTCTGCCTGCGCCTTGGTCTCGCGCGTCACCGGCACGTGGTGGAACGGCACCCGGTAGAACTCGGCCAGCGGCGCGAGGTCCGCGTGGTTGGCGACCACGCCGACCACCTCGATCGGGAGGATGCCCTCGCGGGCCCGGAACAGCAGGTCGGAGAGGCAGTGCGCCTCCCTGGAGGCCATGATGAGCGTCCGTACGGGCCGCCCCACCTCGTCGAGGGACCACCGCATCCGCATCTGGGCGGCGAGCACGGTGAGGGCCGCATCGAGCGCGTCCCGGTCCTCGATCGAATCGGCCTGCACCCGCATGAGGAACTGTCCCGAGTCGACGTCGCCGAACTGTTGTGACTCGGTGATGTTGCCGCCGACCCGGGCGATGGCACCCGTGACGGCGTGGACGATGCCACGTTGGTCGGGGCAGGAGAGCGTGAGGACCAGTTCCGGTGTTGCAGTCACGTGATGAAGAGTACCGGGTGGTCACGGGCTCGGGGTCGGACGATCCAGTTGCCGCCCACAGCGGGGCGCTGCCACGTTAGGCTTGGTCGCAATCGTCTATGTCAGAGGAGATTCGATGCCATACAGCCCCGTCACCGTAACCATCACCGGCGCCGCCGGACAGATCGGCTACTCGCTGCTCTTCAGGACAGCCGCAGGCGACCTGCTGGGCGCCAACACGCCCGTGCGGCTGAAGCTCCTCGAGATCCCCGCAGCCCTGAAGGCCGCCGAGGGATCAGCCATGGAACTCGACGACTGTGCCTTCGACCTCCTCGAGTCGATCGACGTCTACGACGACCCCAACAAGGCCTTCGACGGCTGCAATGTGGCACTCCTCGTGGGCGCCCGCCCTCGCACCAAGGGCATGGAGCGCGCCGACCTCATCGAGGCCAACGGCGGGATCTTCGGACCGCAGGGCAAGGCCATCAACGACCACGCCGCGCAGGACATCAAGGTGCTCGTGGTCGGCAACCCGGCCAATACGAACGCCCTCATCGCGTCCTATGCCGCCCCGGATGTCCCCGGCGAGCGCTTCACCGCGGTGATGCGACTGGACCACAACCGCGCCATCCGCCAGCTGTCGATCAAGACGGGTGTTCATGCCACCGAGATCCGGAAGCTCACCGTATGGGGCAACCACTCCGCGTCGCAGTACCCGGACCTCGCCTACTGCGTGATCGATCACAAGCCCGCGATGGACTACGTGGACCAGGAGTGGGTCGAGAACGTCTTCATCCCGACCGTCGCGAACCGCGGCGCCGACATCATCGACGTGCGTGGCGGGTCCTCGGTGGCCTCCGCTGCGAACGCCGCCCTCGACCACATGCACGACTGGGTCAGGGGCACGCCCTTCAACGACTGGACCTCGGTGGGCCTCATCTCCGACGGGTCCTACGGGATCCCCGAAGGCCTCATCTCCGGCTTCCCCTGCAAGTCCCGCTGGGGCGAGTGGCACATCGTCGAGGAACTCGAACTCTCGGAGTTCGCCCGCAGCCGGATCGACAAGTCGGTCGCGGAACTCATCCACGAGCGCGAGGTCGTCCAGGGCCTCGGCCTGCTGAAGTAGGGATTCCCGAGGTGCCCCGTCGCGGTGCGGCGGGGCACCTCGCCGTCGTGGTCCTGCCGCGCCACGGAGAACGGCCTCACCAGGCGGCGGTCCCCACTAGGGTGGGGCGTACCCGGCAAAGGAGTGGACACATGGGCGAGACCCATTTCGATCTCATCGGCGTGGAGTACGCCGGCGAACTGCTCACCATCCGCCGAGCGGCCTTCGTGACGGAGGCGCAACTCTACGGTGACCCGCACCTCCCGGCGCTCACACAGACGCTGGAGGAGCTGACGGCGGACTTGCAGCGCCCCGACGTCGTCACGATCGGCGCCTGGGTGGGTCCGCGCCTCGTGGGATCGATCCGCGTGGAGCTGGAGGGCGAGCGGGCGAACCTCGGCCGGCTGGCCGTGGTTCCGGACCTGCATGGCAAGGGCATCGGCTCCCAGCTCCTCATGGAGGTGCTCAAGTATCTGCCGGAGCAGACCAAGGAGGTCTGGGTCTTCACCGGTCTGGACGCGAAGTCGACGATGCCGTTGTACGAAGGCGGCGCCGGGGACGAGGACGCGGGCACGCTGACGGAGTCATACCTCCGCCGGCTGCTCGGCGAGGACTCGGCAGATGTGCCGCAACCCGACGACACCGCCGGGCTGGGCGAGCTCGGGGCGACGCCCCGCTGATCGAGCGGCGCGTACCGTCTCGTATCCCGGAACCGGGGCCGGCGGGGGCACCCTCGTGGGGTCCGTCCAGCCGCATCGGGTAGGCTCGTGATGTCGTGACTGGCGCCGCAGGTGGATCACCACAGGGGAGCGACAAGGTCTCACACTGGTCGGACGCCTGGGCCGCGTGAGTTCAACCCATGGAGGAACGCATGAGCCAGAACGCTCTCAACCAACCCCTCGCCGAGGTGGATCCCGAGATCGCCGCCGTCCTGGAGGGTGAGCTGCAACGCCAGCGCGAGACCCTCGAGATGATCGCCTCGGAGAACTTCGTGCCGCGCGCGGTCCTGCAGGCCACCGGGTCCGTGCTCACCAACAAGTACGCGGAGGGCTACCCGGGCAGGCGCTACTACGGCGGCTGCGAGCAGGTGGACATCGCCGAGAACCTTGCCATCTCCCGCGCCAAGGAGCTGTTCGGCGCGGCGTATGCCAACGTGCAGCCGCACTCCGGGGCCACCGCGAATGCCGCCGTGCTGCATGCGATGGCCGTCCCCGGCGACGCCATCATGGGGCTGTCCCTCGCTCACGGCGGCCACCTGACCCACGGGATGAAGATCAACTTCTCCGGCAAGCTGTACGACGTGCACGCCTACGGCGTGGACGAGCACACCCACCGCATCGAGATGGACCAGGTGCGCGAGCAGGCCTTCGCCGCCCGCCCGAAGGTCCTGATCGCGGGCTGGTCGGCCTACCCGCGTCACCTCGACTTCGCCGCGTTCCGCGAGATCGCCGACGAGGTGGGCGCCCACCTCTGGGTGGACATGGCCCACTTCGCCGGCCTCGTCGCGGCGGGCCTCCACCCGAGCCCGGTGCCGCACGCCGACGTCGTGTCCACCACCATCCACAAGACCCTCGGCGGTCCTCGCTCCGGCATGCTCCTCGCGCGGGACGCGGAGGCGTGGGGCAAGAAGCTCAACTCCGCCGTCTTCCCGGGTCAGCAGGGCGGGCCGCTGATGCACGCGATCGCCGCCAAGGCAGTGTCACTGAGGCTCGCCTCCACGCCGGAGTTCCGCGACCGCCAGGCGCGTACCCTCGAGGGTGCGCGGATCCTCGCGGAGCGCCTCACCGCCGCCGACGTGACGGCGGCCGGCGTCGCCGTCGTGACCGGGGGCACGGACGTCCACCTGGTGCTGGTGGACCTGCGAAACTCGCCGCTCGACGGCCGCCGGGCGGAGGACCTGCTGCACGACGCCGGCATCACCGTGAACCGCAACGCCGTGCCCTTCGACCCGCGCCCCCCGATGGTCACGTCCGGCCTGCGGATCGGCACCCCGGCGCTCGCCACCCGCGGCTTCGCCTCGGCGGAGTTCACCGAGGTGGCGGACATCATCGCCACCGCCCTGCGCGACGGCGCTGCCGCCGACGTGGCCGCCCTGCGCGCACGCGTGGCCGTGCTCACCGAGGAGTTCCCGCTGTACCCCGGCCTCGTGCAGTAATGGCCGCCGTCATCCTCGACGGCGCCGCGACGGCCGCCGTCATCAAGGCGGAGCTGGCCACCCGCGTCTCCGCCCTGCGGGAGCGCGGCGTCACGCCCGGGTTGGGAACCCTCCTTGTGGGGGACGACTTCGGTTCGCAGAAGTACGTGGCGGGCAAGCACCGCGACTGCGCGGAGGTGGGGATCGCCTCGATCCGGGAGGACCTCCCGGCGGACGCCACCCAGGCGGATATCGAGGCGGCCGTGGATCGTCTCAACGCCAACCCGGCGTGTACCGGGTACATCGTCCAACTCCCGCTGCCGAAGGGCATCGACACCAACGCGATCCTTGAGCGGATGGATCCCGCCAAGGACGCCGACGGCCTGCACCCCACCAACCTGGGCCGCCTCGTGCTGCGGGTCGCGGGGGAAGTGGACTCGCCACTGCCGTGCACTCCCCGCGGGATCATCGAGTTGGGCCGGCGCCACGGCGTCGAGTTCGACCACGCCGAGGTGTGCGTGGTGGGGCGCGGGGTCACCGTGGGCCGCTCGATCGGCCTCCTGCTGACCCGGAAGGCAGTCAACGCCACCGTGACCCTCACCCACACCGGGACCCGGGACCTTGGCGCGCTCACCCGCCGCGCGGACATCATCGTGGCGGCCGCGGGGGTGCCCGGCATCGTCACCCCGGACATGGTGAAGCCCGGCGCCACGGTGTTCGACGTCGGCGTCAGCCGCGTCCCGGACGCCGAGGGCCGGCTGCGCCTGCGGGGGGACGTGGCCGACGGCGTCGCCGAGGTGGCGGGCGCACTCTCGCCGAACCCGGGCGGGGTCGGTCCGATGACGCGCGCAATGCTGCTGGCCAACGTGGTGGAGATGGCGGAGCGGCACCCGGGGCGCGATGCATGAGGGTCGCCACCGTCAACGTCAACGGCCTGCGCGCCGCCATGACGAAGGGAATGCACGCGTGGCTTGACGCGCGCCGGCCCGACTTCCTGCTCCTGCAGGAGGTGCGGGCGGACACGCCGACCATCGAGAAGGTGCTGGGAGCGGACTGGGCCGTGGCCAGCGAGGTGGGCCGCATCAGGGGCCGCGCGGGCGTAGCGATCGCCAGCCGCATCGAGCCGGTCGCGGTGCGGGCGGGCGTCCCGGGCGAGCAGTCCGACGTCGACTCCGGACGCTGGGTGGAGGCGGACTACGTACTCCCGGGGCGCGACGCGCCGCTTACGCTGGTCTCCACCTACCTCCACGCGGGCACGGCCAACACCCCCACGATGGACCTCAAGTACGCACACCTCGACCTCGTCACCGCCCGCCTCGCGGAGCTCGCCCACGACGCCGCGGCGGGCGTCCGGGAGGTGCTCGTGGCGGGCGACTTCAACATCGTCCGCGCGCCGATCGACATCCGGAACTTCCGCTCGAACCACAACCGCACGGCCGGCGTGCTCGACGCCGAGATCGCGTACCTCGAGCGGTGGTTCGGCGACCTCGGGTGGGTGGACGTCCACCGCACGCTCGAGGGCGAGTGCCAAGGCCCCTACACGTGGTGGTCGCAGCGCGGCAAGGCCTTCGACAACGACGTCGGGTGGCGCCTCGACTACCAGATCACCACACCAGGCCTCGGTGCTGTGGCGGCGGACGCCGTCGTCGACCGGGCCGCCGCGTGGGACAAGCGGTTCTCGGACCACGCCCCCCTGACGATCGACTACATGGTCTGACGGTCCACCGTTCGCCGGGGGGCAGAAGCTCCAATACCCTCGAGGACATGACCATCCGGACCGACCAGAACATCTCGGACACCACGATCCGGGCGGTGGAGGGACCGCCGCTGCGGGAGGAGTTGGCCGCCGCATCCGGCCTCGTGGGCAAGGGCAAGCTCCTGTTCCAGTGGTGGAAGTCAACGCGGGCCGGCCGGGCCATGGCGCGAGTGGGGACCTCCAACGGCAACCTGCTCGCCGGTGGGATCTCGTACGCCGCCCTGTTCTCCGTCTTCGCGGCGATCACGATCGGGTGGACGGCGTTCATGTTGGTCCTCGGCCGCAACGTGGGGCTCCGCGACCAGCTCATCACCACCATCAATGACGCGCTGCCCGGCATCATCGACGACGGGACCGGCGGCCTGGTGTCGCCCGAGGACCTCGTGCTGGACACCGCCTTCACGCCGGCGTCCATCGTGGCCGCCCTGGTGCTGTTGTGGTCGGCACTGTCGATGATGACCGCCCTCAAGTCCTCCATCCGCGCGATGTTCGGTCTGGTGGCGGTGCCCGAGAACTTCGTGCTCACCAGACTGCGGGACGCGGCGGGCTTCGCGATCCTGGCGTTGGCGGTGCTCGTGACCTCCGTGCTCTCGATCGCCGCGAACACGCTCGGCAACCTGGTGTTCGACTGGATCGGGGCCGATGGCCCGTTCGTGCGACTGCTCCTCCAGTTGGGGACGCTCCTCGTCGCCGCCGCAGTGGACTTCGGGGTGTACGTCTTCCTGTTCCGCGTCCTCGCCGGCATGCACATCCCCCGGCGCGACCTGCTCCTCGGCGCGGGGCTGGGCGCGGTCGCGTCCGGTGCCATCCGGTACCTCGGCACCTCGCTGATCGGTGTCTCGGCCGACCCCCTCCTCGCCTCGGCCACGGCCCTGGTCACGATCCTGCTCTGGGTGAACCTCATCTCCCGGGTCGCGCTCATCGTGGCAGCATTCACGGCCAACCCGCCGGCGCCCGTGCAGCCGAAGAAGCCCGGGGAGGTGCACTTCGGTGAGACCCCCAACTACGTGACCGTGTCGGAGCCGCGCACCCTCGCGTGGGACCACCAGGCCGTCACCGGAACCATCGAGCCGATCGAGCCTGCCGGGGAGGGGCCGGCGGAGCCCGAGCGGACGCCGCGCTGGGGCGGCCTCATCGGGTACGCCCAGCGCCGTAGGATCGAGGGACTGGAACGCAGGCTGGCCGCGGCCCGCGAGTCGTACTACCGGTGAGGACGAAGTGCACGCCATCATCCCCGCGGGCGGGGTCGGGAGTCGGCTCTGGCCGCTCTCCCGCCGCACCGAGCCGAAGTTCCTGCTCGACCTGAGCGGTGGGGGCCGCTCGATGGTGCGCGCCACGGTCGACCGGCTCGCGCCCGTGTCCGACGGCGCCGTGATCGTCACCGGCGCGGCCCACGCCGCGGCCGTGGCGGCGCAGCTGGAGGGGACCGGCGTCGAGGTGGTCGCCGAGCCGTCGCCGCGCGACTCGATGGCGGCGATCGGGCTCGCCGCCGCCATCCTCCACGAGCGCCTCGGCGACGTCGTCGTCGGGTCCTTCGCCGCCGACCACGTCATCACCGACGAGGCCGCGTTCCACCGCGCGGTCCGGGCCGCCGAGGCGATCGCCCGCGCCGGGTACGTCACCACCATCGGGATCGCACCCACGGAGCCGTCGAGCGCCTTCGGGTACATCGAGCAGGGCGACGCACTGGGTGCCCCGCTGGCGGGGAGGGTGGTGGTCCGCTTCGAGGAGAAGCCGGATGCCGCCCGTGCGGCCGAGTACCTCGCCACCGGCCGCTACCTCTGGAACGCCGGCATGTTCGTGATGCGCTCCGGCGTCCTGCTGGATGCGCTCGCCGAACTCCACCCGGAGCTCCACCGGGGACTGCTGGCGATTGCCGGGGCATGGGACACCCCCGGCCGCGCGGACGTGCTCGCGGCGGTGTGGCCCACGCTGGAGAGGATGGTGATCGACCGGGCGGTCGCCGAACCGATCGCGGCGCGCGGTGGGGTGGCCGTGGTTCCCGCCGACATGGGGTGGAGCGACATCGGCGACTTCGACGCCCTCGCGGCGCTCGCCCCGAGCCCGCCCGCCCTCGCCGTCGCCGCGGAGGGGGCGTGGGTGCACGCGACCCGCCCCGTCATGGTGGTGGGCATCCCGGGGGCCGTCGTCGTCGAGACGCCGGACGCGATCCTGGTGACCACCCGGGAGCACGCCCAGGAGGTCAAGGCGGTCGTCGACCGGCTGGACGGCCCGCTCGAGCGGCTGCGCTGACCGATGACCTCGCACCTCCGTTCCCGCGTCCGCGCCTGTGCCCGGCAGTTCGAGCCGGACCTTGTCGCCCTGCGTCGCGACCTGCACGCCCACCCCGAGGTCGGTTTCGAGGAGCGTCGCACGACCGGCGTCATCACGGAGCGGCTCCGGGCGGCCGGACTGACCGTCCGCCTCCTCGAACCGACCGGCCTGACCTGCGACATCGGAACGGCAGGCGCCCGCGGGCGCATCGGGCTGCGTGCGGACATCGACGCCCTCCCGATCCCCGAGAAGACCGGACTGCCGTATTCCTCGGTCCGCACCGGCGTCTCCCACGCGTGCGGCCACGACCTCCACACCGCCATCGGGGTGGGCGCGGCCCTGATCCTGCACCAACTCGAGCAGGACGGCGACCTGCCCATGGGGGTGCGCCTCATCTTCCAGCCCGCTGAGGAGACGCAACCCGGTGGGGCGGAGCACATCATGCGGCAGGGGGTGCTCGACGGCCTGGAGCAGATCTTCTGTCTGCACTGCGACCCCAAGGTGGACGTGGGCCTGGTGGGTTCGAAGACCGGGCCGATAACGGCGGCGTCGGACTCGATCCGGGTGACCGTCCGGGCGAGCGGCGGTCACACGTCGCGCCCGCACCTCACCGGCGACATCGTATTCGCTCTCGGGCAGGTGATCACGCAGACGGGGGCGGTGCTGGACCGTCGCATCGACGCGCGTCACGGCGTCAACCTCACCTGGGGGATGGTGGAAGCCGGCTTCGCGCCCAACGCGATCCCTTCTGAGGGCTTCGTCCACGGGACGCTGCGATGTCTCGACGCCGGCACGTGGGACCACGCGGGACTCATCGCGGTGGACGCGATCCGCCACACACTCGCGCCGTTGGGGGTGGAGGCGCAGATCGACCATGTCCGGGGGCTGCCACCCGTGGTGAACACCCCCTGGCAGGTGGTCGCGATCGAGTCGGCGGCCCGCGCCGTGCTGGGCGACGACGGCGTGCAGGCCACCGAGCAGTCGCTCGGTGGCGAGGACTTCGCCTGGTTCCTGACCCGCCTTCCCGGCGCGATGCTCCGGCTGGGGACCCGCTCGCCGGGCGGCGAGTCGTACGACCTGCATCGCGGCGACGCGCAGTTCGACGAGGGCGCCATCGCTCTCGGCGCCCAGATCATGGCGATGACGGCGGTGACGGCCGCGGCGATGGCCCCGGCAGCCGGCCGGTAGTGAGGGGAGTCCGAGTGGACGCAATATACCCCCCGGGGTATATTGGGAACCCCGCCCACCCGATGTCCACCGCGGACACCCAGCCCGAGGACTGCCGAATGACAAGGATTCCGCCACATTACGAGGAGACCGTCGCGTCACTTGCCGCCGACCACGCCCGCGGCGCCGTGGTGATCGACGTCCGCGAGCCGGCGGAGTACGTCACCGGCCACGTCTCGGGCGCCGTACTCATCCCGATGGGCCAGGTCCACGAGCACCTCGACGAGATCCCCGCGGACGGCCCCGTCCACGTGATCTGCCGCAGCGGGAATCGCAGCCTCGCGACGACTGTCTATCTGCGGGGCGTCGGGCGGCTCGCCTACTCCGTGGCCGGCGGCACGATGGCGTGGATCGCCGCGGGCCACCCCGTCGTGCTCGGCTCCAACCCGTCCGAATGACCGGAGACCACGTGCCCGCGATCATCACCGTCGAGACGCCGACGCTCGGCGACCGCAGCTACCTCGTCCACGACGGGACGGTGGCGTTCGTCGTCGACCCGCAGCGTGACATCGACCGGGTCCTCGCCCTTGCCGGCGACGCGGGCGTCCGGATCACCCACATCTTCGAGACGCACATCCACAACGACTACGTGACCGGCGGGTTCGCGCTCGCGCAGGAGACGGGCGCCGCCTACCACGTGAACGCGGACGACCCCGTGTCCTTCGAGCGGGTGGCCATCCGGGACGGCGACGTCGTCGAGGTGGGCGGGACGATGCGCGTGCGCGCGATGTCCACCCCGGGCCACACGTTCACCCACCTCTCCTACGTGCTCGAGGGCGAGGAGCCGGCCGTCTTCTCCGGCGGCTCGCTGCTGTTCGGGTCCACGGGCCGGCCCGATCTGCTGGGCAAGGCACACGCCGAGGAACTCGCCCGGCTGCAGCATGAATCGGCCCACCGGCTGGCGCACCTCGCGGACGAGACGAAGGTGATGCCCACCCACGGCTTCGGCAGCTTCTGTTCCGCCACCCAGACCGAGGGAACCGCGTCCACGATCGGGCGTGAGAAGAAGGCGAACACGGCGCTCACCTCGACCGTGGAGGAGTTCGTGGCCGAGACCCTCGCGGGCCTCGACGCCTTCCCGGCCTACTACGCGCACATGGGGCCCGCGAACGCATCGGGACCCGGCGCCCCGGACCTCTCCGCGCCCCGGCGCGCCGACAAGGCCGAGATCAGGCGCAGGCTGGACGACGGGGAGTGGGTGGTGGACCTGCGCACCCGCACCGCGTTCGCCGCCGGGCATGTCCCCGGTTCGTTCAGCTTCGCCCTTGACGGCCAGTTCGCCACCTACCTCGGCTGGATGATCCCGTGGGGCACGCCCATCACCCTCCTGGGGGAGAGCGCGGGGCAGGTCGCGGAGGCGCAGCGCGAGCTGGTGCGGATCGGGATCGACCGACCTGAGGCCGCGGCGACCGGCGAGCCGCGCGACTGGTTCGACGAGGTTCCGGCGACCGTGGTGCGTGTCCGGTTCGGCGACCTCTCGCAGGTGCGCCACCACCGGCCCGTCCAGGTGCTCGACGTCCGGCGCGTCCACGAGTACCGGGACTCCCATATCGCCGGGGCGGTGAACATCCCGCTGCACGAGCTGCTCGAGCGGCTGGACGAGGTGCCCGCCGGCGAGGTGTGGGTGCACTGCGCCGGCGGTTATCGCGCCCTGATCGCGGCGTCGTTCCTGCTGGCCAACGGGCACCAGGTGGTCTACATCGACGACAGCTACGCCCTGAGCGCCCGGGCCGCGGGCCTGGAGCTGGTCACCGCGTCGTGAGCCCGCTCTGGGCGCTGCCGCTGGGGCTCGTCGTCGGGTTGACGCTCGGCGCCCTCGGCGGTGGTGGCGGGATCCTCACGGTCCCGGCGCTGGTCTACCTGCTCGGGCAGGACCCGCGGGACGCGACGACTGGCTCGCTCATCATCGTCGGCGCGTCGGCGCTGGTCGGACTGGTGCCGCACCGGCGGGCGGGCCACATCCGCCCCGGCGCGGGCCTGGTCTTCGGGGCGCTGGGACTCGCGGGGTCCTGGGTGGGGTCCCGGCTCTCCCGCTCGGTGGACCCTGACGTCCTCTCGGTCGCGTTCGCCGTCCTCATGCTGGTGGTCGCGGCTCTCATGGTCCGCAAGCTCCGGGGGAGCGCGACGGCGGTGCCGCCCCACGAGTCGACCGGGCGGATGGACGCCCGCCGGGTGGTGGCGCTCGTGCTGACGGCCAGCGGGATCGGGTTCCTGACGGGCTTCTTCGGGGTGGGGGGCGGCTTCGCCGTCGTCCCGGCGCTCACGCTGGTCCTCGGCTTCCCCATGCGGGCCGCCGTGGGGACGTCACTCGTGGTCATCGCGGTCAACAGCGCAACGGCGCTCGCATCGCGAGCGGCGATGGGAACCGGGCCGCTCGACTGGCCGCTGCTCGCCACCTTCGGCGCCGGGGCGATCGTGGGGAGCCTGCTGGGCGGGCGCTTCTCCGCGGGGGCCAACCCCCGCCACCTGGGACACGCGTTCATCGTGATGCTCGTGGTGATCGCGGCGTACATGCTCGTCCAGAACGTGCCGCGGGTGGGCTGACACCCCGATCGGAGCCGCGGTCGTGGCGCGGCCGCCGCGCCGTGGCCCCGCAGGATACGGCTTGGTAACGCTTTGCCTCAAGGGGGCGACGACGTGCCGCACGAACATGCCCGACGGCTAAGCTAATTGCACCCACGCCGTGGACCGCAGAATGAACTGCGATCCGGCACCACCGTATTGCAGGAGAACATCTGTGAACAAGAAGATTTTCACGGGCGTCATGGCGGCAACCGCCGCGCTCGCCCTTGCCGCGTGCGGCACTGCGCCCGACGACGAGGCCACCACCGCGTCCGGCGAGGCAACGACTGGCGGGGCGACCGAGACGGTCGACTTCCTCGCGTGCATGGTTTCCGACGCCGGCGGATTCGACGACCAGTCCTTCAACCAGGCCGCTGCGGCCGGCCTCGACAGAGCAGTCGCGGAGCTCGGCGTCCAGGATGCCCGGGCACAGTCGTCGGGCAACGAGGACTACGGACCCAACGTGGACACCATGGTGCAGCAGGGCTGCAACCTCGTCTTCGGCGTCGGCTTCCTTCTGGAGGACTCGATCCAGGCAGCGGCCGAGGCGAACGCGGATGTCAACTTCGCCCTCCTCGACTCCGCCTTCTCCGCCCCTGACTTCAGCCCGGTCACCCTCGAGAACGCCAAGCCGATCCTCTTCAACACCGCCGAGGCCTCCTACCTCGCGGGCTACCTTGCTGCCGGCATGACCGAGACCGGCAAGGTCGCCACCTTCGGAGGAATGCAGATCCCGTCGGTCGCGATCTTCATGGACGGCTTCGCCGACGGCGTGGCCAAGTACAACGAGGACAACGGGACGACCGTCCAGCTCCTCGGCTGGGACAAGGCGACCCAGAACGGGTCCTTCACCGGCGACTTCGACAACCAGTCGAACGGCCAGGTCTTCACCGAGCAGTTCATCGCCCAGGGCGCCGACATCGTGATGCCCGTCGCCGGCCCGGTGGGCCTCGGTGCCGCCGCCGCCGCTGAGGCAGCAGGCAACGTGAAGATCATCTGGGTGGACTCCGACGGCTTCGTGACCACCTCGTACGGTCCCATCATCCTGACCTCCGTGATGAAGTTCATGGAAGGGGCCGTGTTCAACACGATCGATGAGGCCGTGCAGGGCAGCTTCACCTCCGACCCCTACGTGGGGACGCTGGAGAACGAGGGAGTCGGCATCGCGCCGTTCCACGACTTCGATTCCGCGGTTCCGCAGGAGCTGAAGGACGCCATTGATGGTCTCAAGACGCAGATCATCGCCGGCGACATCGTGGTCGAGAGCCCGAACGCGCCGTTGTAACACAGATCACAATTGCACCGTGGAACGGTAGCATTGCAGTGGCCCGGCCTCTTCGGCCGGGCCACTGTCACATAGGCCACCGCCCGAGATCGCTCGAACGCAAGGAAGCAAGTGCGATGAAACTGGAACTCCGGGGGATCACGAAGGTATTCGGTCCGCTCGTAGCCAATGACCACATCGACCTGGTGGTGGAGCCGGGCGAGATCCACGCGCTCCTCGGTGAGAACGGCGCAGGCAAGTCGACGCTGATGAATGTGCTCTACGGGCTCTACCAGCCCGATGGTGGGCAGATACTGCTGGACGACAAGGTGGTCACCTTCGCCGGCCCGGGGGACGCGGTCGCCGCCGGCATCGGGATGGTGCACCAGCACTTCATGCTCGTGCCCGTCTTCACGGTGGCGGAGTCCGTGGTGCTCGGGTACGAGCCCACCCGTGCGGCCGGCCTCATCGATTTCGCCAAGGCGAGGGTGCTCGTCAAGGAACTGTCCGACCGCTTCGGTTTCGACATCGACCCCGACGCGCTGATCGAGGACCTCCCGGTGGGCGCCCAGCAACGTGTCGAGATCATCAAGGCACTCTCCCGCGAGGCGAAGGTCCTGATCCTCGACGAGCCCACCGCGGTACTCACTCCCCAGGAGACGGATGAGCTGATCGGCATCATGCGCCAGCTCAAGGAGGCGGGCACGTCGATCGTCTTCATCACGCACAAACTGCGGGAGGTCCGGGCCGTGGCCGACCGCATCACCGTCATCCGGCGCGGCGCAGTGGTGGGCGAGGCCTCCCCGACGTCCACCGAGAAGGACCTCGCCTCCATGATGGTCGGGCGCGCGGTCAGTCTGACGACGCAGAAGGCGCCCGCCCAGCCGGGTGAGGCCACGTTCTCCGTGAAGGACCTGGCAGTGCTGGACTTCGCCGGCAAGGTCGCGGTCGATCGCATCTCGTTCGACGTGCGCCGGGGCGAGATCCTCTCGATCGCCGGCGTCCAGGGCAACGGGCAGACGGAACTCACCGAGGCGATCCTGGGCCTCACCAAGCCGATCTCGGGCTCCATCGTCCTGGACGGCGACGAGCTGGTCGGCGACGCGGTGAAGTCGCGGCTGCATGCCGGCCTGGGGTTCGTCCCGGAGGACCGCTCGACCGACGGCATCATCGCCTCGTTCTCCATCGCGGAGAACCTGATCCTCGACCTTTATGACACCGAGGCGTTCGCACGGGGGCTCGTGATGTCGCCCGCCAAGGTGTTCGCCAACGCCGCCGCCGTGAGCCAGGAGTTCGACATCCGTCTCACCTCGGTCGACGACCCCGTCTCGACCCTCTCGGGTGGTAACCAGCAGAAGGTGGTGCTCGCACGTGAGATGTCGCGCGACCTGCGCCTTCTGGTCGCCTCCCAGCCGACCCGCGGCCTCGACGTCGGGTCCATCGAGTTCGTGCACAACCGGATCATCGCCGAGCGCGACAAGGGAACGCCCTGCATCATCGTGTCCACGGAACTCGACGAGGTGCTGAACCTCGCCGACCGGATCGCGGTGATGTACCGGGGCAGGATCGTCGGCGTCGTACCCGGTGACACCCCGCGTGACGTGCTGGGTCTGATGATGGCCGGCGTCCCGCTGGACGAGGCGCAGACGCAGGCCGCCGAGCACCAAACCCTGCTCTCGCAGTTCGACGCGGACGCCGACGGCGTGGTCGACGCCACGTACGACCTCGACCGGGACGGCCAGATTGACCCTCAGTGGCTGACGGCTGCCAAGCCGGACGAGGAGGACGTGCGATGAGCGATCCCACCACCAAGGGCCCGGCGGCCGGCTCCGAGAAGGAGACGCGCACGACGTCGTTGGCTCGCGACATCCTGTCCGGGAGCTGGCTGGTCTCGCTGCTCGCCATCGTGATCGCGCTGCTGATCGGCGCGATCCTCATCGCATTCTCGGACCCGCGAGTCCAGGAGACCGCCTCCTATGTGTTCGCGCGTCCCGGGGACTTCTTCTCCGCCGTGTGGGACAAGGTGTCCTCGGCCTACGCCGCCCTCTTCCGCGGCGCCATCTTCGACTGGCAGGCCAACTCGCCGGCGCGCGCCATCCGGCCGCTCACGGAGTCCTTGGTATTCTCGACCCCGCTCATCCTGGCGGGTCTGGCCGTGGCGGTGCCCTTCCGTGCCGGTATGTTCAACATCGGCGCCCAGGGCCAGGTGATCCTCGGCGCGATGTTCGCGGGCTACATCGGCTACGCGATGCACCTGCCCCCCGTCCTCCACCTGCTGCTCGCGCTGGTCTGCGGCATCATCGCCGGCGCCTTCTACGGCGGCATCGCCGGTTACCTCAAGGCGAAGACCGGGGCGAACGAGGTCATCACGACCATCATGCTCAACAACATCGCCGGGTACCTGATCGCCTACCTGCTGAAACAGCAGTGGTTCACCACCACGGACTCGCCGCTGCCGCAGTCGCCACCCATCAACTCCGGTACCGCGGGGCTGCCGTTGTTGCTCAACCCCCCGTTCCGCCTGCACTTCGGATTCGTCATCGCGATCCTCGCCTGCATCTTCGTGTGGTGGCTGATGGAGCGTTCCACCCTCGGCTTCGAATTCCGCGCCGCCGGGGCGAACCCGAGCGCGGCACGGACCGCCGGCATCTCGGTGACCAGGGTGACGGTCCTCGTCATGGTTGTCGCCGGTGGCCTCGCGGGGCTGGCCGGCGCCAACCAGGTGCTCGGCACCGAGGCGAAGCTCACCGGCGGTATCGCGGGCAGCCTGGGCTTCGACGCCATCACGGTCGCGCTGCTCGGGCGCTCGCGCCCACTCGGGACGTTCCTCTCCGGGTTGCTCTTCGGAGCGCTCAAGGCCGGCGGCTACGTCATGCAGTCCCAGACGAACACGCCCATCGACATCGTGCTCGTGGTCCAGTCGATCATCGTGCTGCTGGTGGCCGCGCCACCCCTGGTGCGCTCGATCTTCCGGTTGCCAACGCCGACGCCCAAACTTGGCCGCACGCGCGCCATCGTTGCCAAGGAGGTGGCGGCATGAGTGTCATGACGCAGACGGCCATGACGAGGGACGTCGTCGAGAAGCCGATCGAGTGGAAGATGCCGATCATGTATGGCGTCCTCGCCGTGATCGGCGTGGGGCTCTACGCGATCGCGATGCCGGGCGGGACTCACACCACCTTCCAGCTCGCGAAGGGGGCGTCGTGGTTCACGATCCCGAACTTCGCGCTGCCGTCCAAGGCCTCGGGCATCGCCATCGCACTGACCCTCGTGGCGCTCGCGGCCTACGCGGCGTGGACCACGAGCCGCCGCGTGAAGGTGGGCGTCTGGCTGCCCGTCAGCTTCGGGATCCTCTTCGTGTTCGGCTTCCTCATGTACGCGGGTGCCGGCAACGCCGGCGTCATCCCGCTCACGACCCTCCTCGCGGGTGGCCTCGCCCTGAGCGTCCCGCTGATCTTCGGCGCCATGTGCGGACTCGTGGGCGAGCGGTCTGGCATCGTCAACATCGCCATCGAGGGCCAACTGCTGCTCGGCGCCTTCTTCGCGGCCGTCGCGGCATCGCTGGCTCAGAACGCCTACGTCGGGCTGATCGCCGCACCGATCGCCGGCGCGCTCCTCGGCGCGCTCCTCGTGTGGTTCGCGGTGATGTACTGGGTGGACCAGATCATCATCGGGGTGGTCCTCAACGTCCTCGTGGTGGGCCTGACCAACTTCCTGTACTCCACCGTCCTCACCCAGAATGCGGCAACGTGGAACGCGCGCCAGCGGCTCCCGAACATCCGCATCCCGGTGCTCGCGGAGATCCCGGTCATCGGACCCGTGCTCTTCAACCAGACAATCCTGGTGTACCTGATGTACGCCGTGGTGATCCTGCTGAACGTCTTCGTGTTCCGCTCCCGCTGGGGCCTGCGGATGCGCGCGGTCGGTGAGCACCCGAAGGCCGCGGACACAGTCGGCATCAAGGTGAACCGCACCCGTGTCATCAACACGATCTTCGCGGGCGCCATCGCCGGCCTGGGCGGGGCCTTCTTCACGGTGGGCACGGGGCTCGCGTTCGGCAAGGAGATGTCCGCCGGGCAGGGCTTCATCGCCCTGGCCGCGATGATCCTCGGCAAGTGGAACCCGTACGGCGCGCTCGGGGCGGCGCTCCTGTTCGGCTTCTCGAAGAACCTCGGGAACCTGCTCTCCTCCATCGGCACCACGGTCCCGTCCGAGGTCCTGCTGATGCTGCCGTACCTGATCACGATCCTGGCCGTCGCCGGGTTCGTGGGCAAGGTCCGCGCACCCGCCGCGGAGAACATCCCGTACAAGAAGTAGGGAGCCCACATGGCCGACGACCCGATCTGGCGGACGCTCCGTGCGGAGGCGGTCGCCGTCATGGGGCGGGCCTACGCGCCGTACTCCCACTACCGGGTGGGAGCGGCGGCAGCGGTGGACGACGGCCGCATCGTCACCGGCTGCAACGTGGAGAACGCCGCCCACGGCGTCACGCTCTGCGCCGAGTGCGGGGTTGTCTCCGCGCTCGCCAGCTCGGGCGGTGGCCGTCTGACACACTTCGTGTGCGTCGGTGGCAAGGGCGGCCTTGTCATGCCGTGCGGCCGTTGCCGGCAGCTGCTGTGGGAGCACGGCGGCGCTTCCCTCCTGGTCGCCACCCCGCGCGGGATCAGAACCATGAGCGACGTCCTCCCGGACGCCTTCGATTCCGAGGACCTGAGAGAGGCCGAACAGTGACCGAACCATTCGATGCGGTCGACGTCATCCGCGCCAAGCGGGATCGCGAGGTCCTGGGCAACGAGCAGATCGACTGGGTGATCGACGCCTACACCCGCGGCGTGGTCGCCGACGAGCAGATGTCCGCCCTCGCCATGGCGATCTTCCTCAACGGCATGACTCGTTCCGAGATCGCCCGCTGGACGAACGCCATGATCAACTCGGGCGAGCGGATGGACTTCTCCGCCCTCGGCAAGCCCACCGCGGACAAGCACTCCACTGGGGGCGTGGGCGACAAGATCACCCTGCCCCTCGCCCCGCTCGTCGCCGTGTTCGGCGTGGCGGTGCCGCAGCTCTCGGGCCGCGGCCTTGGCCACACGGGCGGCACCCTGGACAAGCTCGAGTCCATCCCCGGCTGGCGCGCGCAGCTCAGCAACGAGGAGATCATGGACCAACTGCGGGACGTCGGCGCGGTGATCTGCGCCGCCGGCTCGGGGCTCGCGCCCGCTGACAAGAAGCTCTACGCGCTGCGGGACACGACCTCCACGGTGGAGTGCGTGCCGCTCATCGCGTCCTCGATCATGTCCAAGAAGATCGCGGAAGGCACGGATTCGCTCGTCCTCGACGTCAAGGTCGGCTCGGGCGCGTTCATGAAGAACTTGGAGAACGCCCGCGAGCTCGCCCGGACGATGGTGGACCTCGGGGCGGACGCAGGCGTGCGGACGGTCGCACTCCTCACTGACATGTCCACCCCGCTCGGACTGACCGCCGGCAACGCCCTGGAGGTGCGCGAGTCCGTGGAGGTGCTGGCCGGGGGCGGTCCGGCCGACGTCGTCGAACTCACGCTGGCGCTCGCCCGCGAGATGCTCGAATCGGCGGGCCGGCCCGACGCCGACCCCGAGGCCGCCCTGCGTGACGGCCGGGCGATGGACGCCTGGAACGCCATGATCCGCGCCCAGGGCGGCGACCCGGACGCCCCGCTCCCCGTCGCACGCCACACGGAGACGGTCACCGCGAGGGCGTCCGGCGTGCTGACGCGGCTCGACGCCTACGACGTCGGGATCGCCGCCTGGCGGCTGGGCGCCGGTCGTTCCCGCAAGGAGGACCCCGTGCAGGCCGTGGCGGGCGTGGAGATCCACGCGAAGCCCGGCGACACGGTCTCGGCGGGCCAGCCGCTGCTCACCCTCCACACCGACACACCCGAGCGCTTCACGCGGGCGCTCGAGGCACTGGCGGGCGCCTTCGACATCGGCGGTACGCTCGAGGAGCCGCGGTCCATCGTGCTCGACCGCCTGGCCAACGACGTGGTTCCGAGGGGACTGCGCACCACCGAGACTGGAGGCGCACGATGACGGACACCGGATTCGAGAACGAGTACTCGCCCGAGGAGCCACCGGACACCGAGGAGTACCAGGCCGAGGGCCCGGCCGAGGTGTTCGAGGCCGACCCGGTGGACCGTGCCGAGCAGGACGTGGACGTGGAGCTCGATGAGGACGAGCTCTAGCCGTCCACGGGCCATTCGGTCGCTGGGCGACCTCGCCGCCGCGTTCGTGCGACCGGTGCGGACGACGCCGGCCCGCGCGGTCGGCACCCCCGCGGTCGTGGTGCCGCGCACCGCGCAGGTGCTCATGGGGGGCGCCGTGGTACGGCAGACCGACCCCACAACCTGCGGGTCCACCGCGCTGCTGATGCTCGCGGCCTCCGGTGACCCGGTCCTCGCCCGGTGGCTGGAGGACGGCACGCTGCCCGACGGGCTCACCATCGCCGAGCTGCCTCCGGAGATCCCGCCCGCGGCCCTCGCACGCCCCCTCACGGCGGGGGAGCGGATAGCCGCGGCCCAGCTCCGGATCAAGGAGCGGACCAGCGTGCGGGCGCTCGGGCCGTGGCGCTGGCCGAGCCGGTTCGGCACCCCGCCGTGGACGGCCGCGCGGGAGGCGCGGTTCCCCGGCGTGCGTTACCGGCACCGGCCGGTGGACGACCGCGGCGAGGCCGGCCGCACCATGGTGACGCTCGTGCTGAATGCGCTGCGGAGCGGCCACCCGGTGCTGCTGTTCACCGGCGGCAACGTCGGGAATGGTTTGGTGAAGGCGCTGCCCCGCCACGTGGTGCTCGCCGTTCCGGGCAGGTCGGCGAGCGTCACCGCCGCGGGCGACGCCGTCATCCCGATCTTCGATCCGGCGGCGGGCCGCGTGTACGAGGTCGTGGCGGGGGACCTCTTGGACCGGACGACGCCGCTGCCCGCCCTCGGTGGGTGGACGCACGTCCAATGGCTCGCCCTGCCGGTGCCCGCCGCGTAGGGTTGTCGCAGCCAGTAACCCGCACAGCCCGGGACCGGACACCAGCCAAGGAGAACGACATGCGGCGCCACGAGATCGCCGGACGCATCGACCACACCCTCCTCAAGCCGGAGGCCACCCCCGGCGACGTCGCCGCCCTCGTCGCGGAGGCGCGCCGCCTCGGCGTCAAGGCGGTGTGCGTCTCGCCGAGCCAGCTCCCGCTCACCGACACGGGCGACCTCGTCGTGGCCACGGTGTGTGGCTTCCCGTCGGGCGCCCACAAGAGCGAGGTGAAGGCCGCGGAGGCCGCACGCGCGGCCGCGGACGGGGCCCACGAGGTGGACATGGTCATCAACCTGTCCCAGGCCGTCACCGGCGACTACGACGCCGTCGAGGCCGATATGAGGACCGTCCGCCGGGCGCTGCCCACGGACGTGCTCCTCAAGGTGATCATCGAGTCGGCCGCGCTGACGGATGAGGCGATCGTCGCGGTGTGCGAGCGCGCCGAGGCCGCGGGCGCCCAGTACGTGAAGACGTCGACGGGCTTCCACCCGGCGGGCGGCGCCTCCGTGCACGCCGTCGAACTCATGGCGCGCACGGTCGGTGGCCGGCTGGGGGTCAAGGCCTCGGGCGGGATCCGCACGGCCGAGGCCGCCACCGCGATGGTGCGGGCCGGAGCGACGCGGCTCGGGCTGTCAGCCTCCGCCGCGATCCTCGACGAACTGGGCGGCTGAGCTCACGCCCGGTCGATCAGCTCCTGCATGTCCCGCCTGACTGCCTCGACCCGCTCGCGCGCGCTCACCCGCACGGCGTCCAGCCCGCTCGGGCCGGCCGAGTTCGGCACCGTGACGATCGACTCGAGGTAGCACTTCAGCTTCGGTTCGGTGCCGGACGGCCGCGCCACCACCCGGTCGCCCGCCTCGGTGAGGTAGTACAGCGCGTCCGTCGGGGGCAACCCCCGCCACCCCTGCGACAGGTCGGCCGCCTCCACCACCGGTGACCCGGCGAGCGTGGTGGGCGGGTTCGCGCGCAGCGAGGCCATGGCCCGTGCGATCACGTCGAGGTCCTGCACCCGGATCGTGAGCGGGGCGGTGGCGTGCACGCCGTGGCGGAAGGCCAGCCGGTCGAGCAGGTCCTGGAGCGTGTCCCCCTGCCGGCGCAGCGCGGAGGCCAGCAGCGCGATCCGGACACCGGCGGAGATGCCGTCCTTGTCACGGACGTACAGCGGGTCGACGCAATACCCGAGCGCCTCCTCGTAGCCGAAGGAGAGCCCCTCCACCCGGGAGATCCACTTGAATCCGGTGAGGGTGTACTCGTGCCGGAGGCCGTGGGCGGCCGCGATCTTCTCGAGCATGCGCGAGGAGACGATCGAGCACGCCAGCACGCCCCCGCCCGTGGCCGCCGCGAACGCGGCTGCCTGCTCGCCCAGGAGCCAGCCGACCTCGTCACCGGAGAGCTGGCGCCACCCGCCGTCGGCCGGGATCGCCACGGAGCACCGGTCGGCGTCCGGGTCCTGCGCGATGACGATGTCGGCACGGACCTTCCTCGCGAGGGCGAGCGCGAGGTCAAGCGCGCCGGGCTCCTCCGGGTTGGGGAACTTCACGGTTGGGAAGTCGGGGTCGGGCTCGGCCTGCTCGGCCACCACGTGCACGTCGGTGAATCCGGCCTCCGCCAGGGAGCGGACCACCATCTCCCCGCCGACGCCATGCATGGACGTCTGCACGATGCGCAGGTCCGCGGCCCTGCCGTAGGGGACCATCGCCTCGACCCGCGCGAGGTAGGCCAGGCGGACCTCGTCGCCCAGTTCCGTCCACCCGCCCTCGGCGCGCGGCACGGCGGACACGCTCGCGACGGCGTCGATCCGGGCCGCGATCCCGGCGTCGTACGGCGGGACGATCTGGGAGCCCTGTCCGGAGTCGGTGACCGCCCGCCCGCCGAGGTACACCTTGTATCCGTTGTCCTGCGGGGGGTTGTGCGACGCGGTCACCATCACGCCGGCGTCGGCGTCCAGGTGGCGCACCGCGAAGGCGAGCAGCGGCGTGGGCCGGCGCGGCGGCAGGAGGAGCGCCCGCCCGCCCGCGGCGGTGACGACGGCGGCGGTGTCGCGGGCGAACTGCTCGGAGCCGTGGCGGGCGTCGCACCCGATCACCACGGAGAAGTCCGGGCCGACGGCGTCGCGCAGCCAGGCGGACAGCCCGGCTGCGGCGCGGATGACTACCGCGCGGTTCATGCGGTTCGGCCCGCCGCCGAGGGCGCCCCGGAGGCCGGCGGTGCCGAACTGCAGGAAGCCGGCGAAGCGGTCCTCCAGCTCGGCGGCGGCGTCCGGGTCGTCGGACGCGGCGAGGAGCACCTCGAGCTCCCTGCGGGTGGACTCGTCGGGATCGTCGGCGATCCAGGCCTCGACGGCGGCGCGGTCAGTCATGGTTCCCAGCTCTCCAGGATTCGGCGGGTGATGGTGGCCAGTAGGGTGGAGAGGCGGCCCTCGGCGTCGCGCCCCGCCTGCAGCACCTCCCCGTGGGACAGGGGGTTCGGCGAGATGCCCGCGGCGGGGTTGGTCACCAGGGACATCCCGAGGATCTCGAGTCCGGCGTGGCGTGCGGCGATGGCCTCCAGCGCGGTTGACATCCCCACCAGGTCGCCACCCATGCGCCTGGCCATCTGCACCTCGGCGGGAGTTTCGTAGTGGGGTCCGCGGAACTGGACGTAGACGCCCTCGTCGAGGGTGGGGTCGACCTCCCGGGCCAGCGCCCGGAGGCGGGCGGAGTAGAGGTCGGTGAGGTCCACGAAGGTGGCGCCCTCGAGCGGGGAGGCCCCGGTCAGGTTGATGTGGTCCGAGATCAGGACCGGCGTGCCCGGGGTCCACTCGGGCCGCAGCCCGCCGCAGCCGTTGGTGAGGACCACCACCGTGGCACCGCAGGCCGCCGCGGTCCGCACGGCGTGGGCGACGGCGCGCACGCCCCTGTCCTCGTAGAAATGGGTGCGCGCGCCCAGGACGAGCGCGTGCCGGTCACCCACGGCGATCGACGAGATCGTCCCCCCGTGGCCGACGACGGCGGGTGCCGAGAACCCTGGGACCTCCGCGGCGGGGAGCACGGAGACCGTCTCGCCGAGCTCCGCCGCGGCGCCTCCCCAGCCGGAGCCGAGGACGAGGGCGATCTGGTGCCGGGCGATGCCGGAGCGGTCGGCGATGGTCCGGGCCGCGAGCGCCGCCATCTCCATGGGATCGCCGGTGAGTGCGTCGTTGTCGCTCATGCGAGTCACGCTATCGCCTCCCGGGGCCGCGAGGGAGGCTTAGCCCCGATTGCGCCGGAGAGCGCGGATTCGCGCGCGTTGACACAATGGTCGGGTGAGCGCCGCGCTGCCAGTCGAATTGCCCAACCCCGAGGTGGCGGGCGCCTCGCCCGTCCGAAGCGGCTCGCGGGTGGTGGTGATCGGCGGGGGGCCGGGTGGCTACGAGGCCGCGCTGGTGGCGAGCCAGCTCGGGGCGGACGTCACCCTTGTCGAACGAAGCGGGCTGGGGGGAGCGGCGGTCCTCACCGACGTCGTGCCCTCGAAGACCCTGATCGCCACCGCGGAGTGGATGGCCGTGACCGAGAGCGCGGCGGAGCTCGGCATCCGCACCGGCGGCTCCGGTCGCACCGTGGACATGGCGGTGGTGAACGCCCGCGTGCTGGAGCTGGCGACCCGGCAGTCGCACGACATCCGCGCGCGCCTCCTCGCCGAGGGCGTTCGCGTGATCGACGGCGTCGCACGCCTCGGCGCCCCGCGCCACGACCGCGGCACCCGGGACGTCCTCGTGGCCACGCCGGGGGGTGAGCTGGAGTTCGAGGCCGAGATCGTCCTGGTCGCCACCGGCGCGTCCCCGCGCATCCTCCCTGGCGCCCGGCCCGACGGCGAGCGCATCATGACCTGGGCGCAGCTGTACACCCTGGACCGCCTGCCCGAGCACCTCATCGTGGTGGGGTCCGGCGTGACGGGCGCGGAGTTCGCGGGGGCGTACAACGTGCTCGGGGCGAGGGTGACGCTGGTGTCCTCCCGTGAACGGGTGCTCCCGGGCGAGGACGAGGAGGCCGCCGAGCTCATCGAGGGGGTGTTCCGCCGTCGGGGCATGACCGTCCTCTCGCGGTCCCGCGCGGAGGCCGTGCGCCGCACCGCCGACGGCGTGGAGGTGGTGCTCGCCGACGGGCGGGTGATCACCGGGTCGCACTGCCTCGTCGCCGTGGGCGCGGTCCCCAACACGGCCGGGATCGGGCTGGAGGAGGCCGGGGTGCGCCTCACCCCGACGGGCCACGTCCTGGTGGACCGCGTCTCGCGCACCACCGCGTTCCGCGTGTACGCCGCGGGCGACTGCACCGGCGTGCTCCCGCTCGCGTCCGTGGCCGCGATGCAGGGTCGCATCGCGATGTGGCACGCCCTTGGCGACGCCGTCGCCCCGCTCGACATCAAGGCCGTGGCCGCCAACATTTTCACGGCCCCCGAGATCGCGACCATCGGCGTGAGCGAACGGGAGATTCGGTCCGGGTCCGTGGACGGCGCGATCACGCGGCTGCCGGTCGCCCGGAACCCGCGCGCCAAGATGCTGGGTATCAAGGAGGGGTTCATCAAGATCTTCTCCGACCCCGGCACCGGTGTGGTGATCGGCGGGGTGGTGGTGGCGCCGCGCGCCGGGGAGCTGATCTTCCCGGTCACCCTGGCGGTGGCGAACCGGCTCACGGTGGACCAGGTGGCCAACGCCTTCACGATCTACCCGTCGCTCACCGGCTCGCTCGGCGAGGCCGCGCGGACGCTCCACACGGCTCGCCGCTGAGCTCGGCTACTGTTGCCACCATGCTGGACCTGACCTCGGACGTGGTGGCTCTCGCCGCCACGATCTGCGACGTCCCGTCCGTCTCGGGCGGCGAGGGTCCACTCGCCGACGCCGTCGAGGAGGCCCTGCGCACCGTCGCGGGCCTCGAGGTGCTGCGCGACGGCGACACCGTCGTGGCGCGAACCCACCAGGGGCTCGGCCGCCGCGTGGTGGTGGCCGGGCACCTGGACACGGTCCCCATCCAGGGCAACCTGCCCACCCGTCTCGTGAGGGACGAGCTCTGGGGCCGCGGCACGGTGGACATGAAGGGGGGCGTCGCAGTCGCCCTCCACCTCGCCGCCACGCTCGCCGCCCCCACGAGGGACGTCACCTGGGTGTTCTACGACCACGAGGAGGTGGAGGCCGAGCGCAACGGGCTCGGGCGCGTGGCGCGGACACACCCCGAGTGGCTCGCCGCCGACTTCGCCATCCTGGGGGAACCCACGGGTGCCGCCATCGAGGGCGGCTGCAACGGCACCCTCCGGGTGGAGCTGCGGACACGCGGGCGCACGGCGCACAGCGCCCGGGCCTGGCGCGGCGTCAACGCCGTCCACGCGGCCGCGCCCATCCTCCAGCGGTTGTCCGAGTACCGGCCCGCCGCGGTGGAGGTGGACTCGCTCGTCTACCGGGAGGGCCTGAACGCCGTGGCGATCCGCGGGGGGATCGCCGCCAACATGATCCCGGACGAGTGCGTGGTGACCCTGGACTACCGCTTCGCCCCCGACGCGACCGTGGACCAGGCGATCGCCCACGTCCGGGGCGTGTTCCCGGAGTTCGACCTCACCGTCCTCGACGGCTCCGCCGGCGCGCGTCCCGGGCTCGACGACCCGGCCGTGGCGGACTTCGTGGCGGCGGTCGCCGCCCTAACCGGCGGGGGCGTGGCCGCCAAGTACGGCTGGACGGACGTTGCCCGGTTCGCCGAGCTCGGGATCCCCGCAGTGAATTTCGGCCCCGGCGACGCCCTGCTCGCCCACGCCGACGACGAGCGGTGCCCCACTTCCCAGATACGCGCCTGCGCCGATGCGCTGCGGGCCTGGCTCGAAAGGTGACAATGGCAAACGGAGAGGCTTACCAGAAGGGCCCCCTCGTCCTGCGCGGGCGCCAGATCCCCAAGGAGACGACGGACTCCCACCTGCTGCAACCCCAGGTGGACACCGACTGGCTGCACACCGACCCCTGGCGGGTGATGCGCATCCAGGCGGAGTTCGTCGAGGGATTCGGTGCGCTCGCGGACATCGGCCCCGCCGTGTCCGTGTTCGGCTCGGCCCGCACGAAGCCCAACACCAAGGAGTACCTGCTCGGCCGGGACATCGGCCGGATGGCGGCCGAGGCCGGTTTCGCCGTGATCACCGGGGGAGGGCCCGGGATCATGGAGGCGGCCAACAAGGGCGCGAGCACGGCCGGGGGAGTCTCGGTGGGACTGGGTATCGAGCTCCCGCACGAGCAGGGCATGAACAAGTGGGTGGACCTGGGCATCAACTTCCGGTACTTCTTCGTCCGCAAGACGATGTTCGTGAAGTACTCCACCGGATTCATTTCGCTCCCCGGGGGTTTCGGCACCCTCGACGAGTTGTTCGAGGCGCTCACCCTGGTCCAGACCCACAAGGTGCGCTCCTTCCCGGTGGTGCTCGTGGGGAAGGACTACTGGGGTGGCCTGCTCGACTGGCTGGCGTCCAGCATGGTCGAGAGCGGGAAGATCTCCGACCTGGACCTTGACCTCATCACTCTGGTCGACACGGCCGACGAGGCGGTCGAGGCGGTCACCAGCGGGCACAACCGGGTGGTCGAGGCGGCACTCGCCAAGGAAACGGGGCACTCGGACGGCTCCTGAGGGTCCGCGCCCGCCGGCCGGATCGGCAGAGGACCGGGCGGTGGCATAAAATGGACACAGTCCTTGCGCCGTCTGGCGCATCGTCCGCTCGGATTGAAGGGGAGCGCCATGGCAGCAATGAAGCCACGCACCGGAGACGGCCCACTTGAGGTGACCAAGGAAGGCCGCGGCCTCGTGATGCGCGTCCCGCTGGAGGGCGGCGGGCGCCTCGTGGTGGAGCTCAACCAGGAGGAGGCCAACGCGCTGGGTGACGCCCTCGCCGCCGTGCGCGTCTGATGATCTCCTGCCCGGCACTCCCGGAGGTCCGATCCACCCGGGACGACCCGTTGGCATGCGCGAGGGCTGAAGGGGCACTCGCACTCATCATTTCCCCGGCCCCGGACGCGCAGGAGGATTCCGGGGAGGCCGAACCCCGGAGCGGGCCGTTCGAGCCCCTCCGGGAGGTCGCGGCGGCCTACGGCATCGATCTCGAGGCCGTGGTCGCGGACCAGAGGGTGGGCGGTCCGGGTTCCGTCCACGTGATCGAACTCCCGCCGTTGCTCGCCGACGGCGGCCCCTGGCAGTCCCTGCCGCGGCGCGTCATCCTGGCCGGCGCCGGTGGCGGCGATCCGCGCGAACTCCGGGACGCGGGCACAGCCGTCGCCCGGGCGGCAGCGGGGCTGCCGCACCTCGTGGTCGCCCTCCGCGCTCCGCTGGACGCGGCGCGTTCCCTCGCGCTGCTGGAGGGACTCATGCTGCCGGCGTACCGGATGCCGCGCATCGCGGCGGGCGAGGCGCCCGGCAGGGCGGCTTGTCCCGAGATCGTGGTCAGTGGCGAACTGGACGAGGGGAGCATCCCGGTCGCCGCGGCGGGGGTCTGGGGAACCTTCCTCGCGCGCACGCTCGCGGCGACGCCGTCGAACATCAAGGACCCGGAGTGGCTCGCCCGGCAGGTGACCGACCTGGTCGCCGCGTCCGCGGACGAGCGCCTCACCGTCGAGGTGCGCGACGAGGACTGGCTCGCGCGGCGCGGGCTGAACGCGATCCTCGCCGTCGGCGCCGGGTCCGCCTCGCCACCGCGTCTCGTGAGCGTGCGGTACGATCCGGCCGGGAGCGCACCCGAGGTGGCGCTGGTGGGCAAGGGCATCACGTTCGACACCGGGGGGCTGTCGCTGAAGCCGCGCGAGGCCATGGTTCCGATGAAGACCGACATGTCGGGCGCGGCGATCGTGCTCGCCGCGGTGCTCGCCGCCGCCCGGCTCGACGCCCCGCGGCCCGCCGTCGCCGTGCTGGCGCTCGCGGAGAACGCGTTTGGCGGGGCCAGCTGCCGCCCCGGCGACGTGGTGCGTACCGTGGACGGCACCACCGTCGAGATCGGCAACAGCGACGCCGAGGGCCGCATGGTCCTGGCCGACGCGATCGCCTGGGTGCGTTCCGAGTACGCGCCCGCCGTCGTCGTCGACGTCGCCACCCTCACCGGCGCCGCCACGCTCGCCCTCGGCCGCGGGCACGCCGCCCTCTACGCCACCGACGCCGCCCTTGAGTCCGCGCTGGTGGACGGCGGCGCGCTGCACGGCGAGGAACTCTGGCCGATGCCGCTGGTGGAGGACTACCGCGACTCGCTGCGGTCGGAGGTCGCCGACCTGGCGCACATTGCCAACAACGAATACGTACATGCCGGCTCGGTCATCGCGGCCCTCTTCCTGCGGCACTTCGCCCGCGACACCCCGTGGGCACACCTGGACATCGCGGGACCGGGCCGGACCGGGGCGAAGACGCCCGAGATGCCCGCCCAGGCGCCAACCGGCTTCGGGGTGCGCACCCTCCTGGGGCTGCTGCTCGGAGCCCCGGCGGCTACTGCTGGCGCTTGACGGCGACGAGCACGCCGTCGCCGGTGGGGATCAGGGCCGCGAGGCCGTCATCCCGCGAACGGACCTCCTTGCCGAGTTCGCGCACCGCGACGGTCAGCTCGTCGCGGCGGGCAGGGTCCGCGACGCGGCCACCCGCAAGGGCGTCGCTCACCACGAGGATCCCGCCGGGCCGGAGCATCCGCCACGCCTGCTCGACGGCGGCGCCCGCCTCCTGCGGGTCGCCGTCCACGAGGACCAGGTCGTAGGCGGCGTCAGCGAGGCGCGGGAGGACGTCGAGCGCCCGGCCCGCGATGAGGCGCGTGCGTGCCGGCTTCACGCCGGCCATGACGAACGACTCGCGGGCCGCGCGCTGGTACTCGGCCTCGATGTCGATGGAGGTGAGGATGCCGTCGTCGACCATGCCCTCGAGCAGCCACACCCCGGAGACGCCGGTCCCCGTGCCGATCTCCGCCACGGAGTGCGCGCCGCTCGCGGCCGCCATCAGCCGCAGGAGCGCGCCCGTGCCGACGGAGACGGGGGCGATGCCGAACTCGGCGGCCCGGGCGCGGGCGGCGCGGGCGGGCTCGGACTCGGGCATGAACTCTTCGGTGTAGGACCAGGACAGTGCCTTGTCGGCGGCCATGGGGTTTCCTGTCGTCGGCGATTTTGTGCCAGTCTAACGCTCCCAGCATTTCCTCAGGATGGGCACCTAGGCTTGTCGCACCATCCCCGGGAGGAAACGTGACCGCGCTGAGCGACGTCGAGAACGACGCCGATCCTCGTCTGACATCCGGCGCACTCCAGCCCGGGATCCCCACCTGGGACGAA
The DNA here is from genome assembly GCA_017882885.1 of Actinomycetales bacterium. Taxonomy (GTDB): domain Bacteria; phylum Actinomycetota; class Actinomycetes; order Actinomycetales; family Actinomycetaceae; genus UBA1383. The sequence continues at coordinate 34,975 of JADGOQ010000061.1, forward strand.
ATCGTCGAGCAGCACTCGGCGCGCGTGTACCGCCTCGCCTACCGCCTCGCCGGCAACCATGCCGACGCCGAGGACCTCACCCAGGAGACCTTCGTCCGCGTGTTCCGGTCGCTCCACACCTACACACCCGGCACGTTCGAGGGCTGGCTGCACCGCATCACCACGAACCTCTTCCTGGACCAGGCGCGCCGCAGGGCGAAGCTGCGCGTGGAGTCCATCCAGGAGATGCAGCTGCCCTCCGACTGGCAGGACGCGCCGGAACGCCAGTTCGAGCACGCCAACCTCGCGCCCGACATCCAGCGGGCGCTGGACGCGCTACCGCCCGGGTACCGCGCCGCCGTGGTGCTGTGCGACATCGAGGGTTACTCCTACGCCGAAGTCGCCGCCACCCTCGGGGTCAAGCTCGGCACCGTCCAGTCACGGCTCCACCGCGGGCGGGCGCTGCTGCGGGAGCAGCTCGCCCACCGGCAGCCGGGAGCGCGGACATGAGGCACCTCGGCCCCCGGACCAGCGCGTACGTGGACGGCGGCCTCACGGGTTCCCGGTTGCGCCGCGCCGAGGCCCACCTGCGCCGGTGCCCGTGGTGCGCCGAGCAGGTGGCCTGGGAGCGGGAACTCTCCCTCCGGCTGCGCTCGCTGGAGCGGGCCGACGTGCCGGTGGGGCTGACGGAGCGCATCCCCGGACCACCGCAGCCGCCCGGGAAGTTGCGGCGGCTCGGGTGGACCGTGACGGACCGGGTGTCGCTCCCGGCCTGGCGGCACCGCGCGGCGGTGCGCGCCGTCGTCGGCGGGAGCGCGCTGGTGACGACGCTCGGTGTGGTGATCCTCGTGGGCGCGGCACAGGACGTGACCGTGACCGACGCCGACGTGCTGCGCGCCGGGGCGAGCGCCACCGTTGCCGGCGCGCCCGTCGTCACCCGCCTCGCCGCGTCCGGCGCCGACGACTCCACCGCGACGGCGGCCGCGCTGCTCCGCGACGCCGGGTGGGTCTTCCCCGCGGACCTGCCGCCGGGGCTCCACATCGCGGGCGTCTCCCTCCACCGCGACGCCGGGCGGGAGGTCCTGGAGGTCGAGGTGGCCGGGGGTGGCGGCTCCGCCCGCGTCCTCGAGGTGCGGGGGCGGGTGGAGGCGGGGGCGGTTCCCGCGGACGCCGTCGTCGTGCAGTGCGGCGAGATCGCCGTGGTCCTGGCGGGGGACACGGCGGTCCGGGACGAGATCGCGGCGCTCCTCCCCTCGCATGGCTTTGACTCGTCGCCGGTGGGACGATTGGAGCGTGGGATGCAGGCAGTGGTTTCGTTCTTCGGTGAGGTGGGCCCATGACGTACGGTGATCCGGATGAGCGCTGGAAGCCGCAGGAGAACCCTCCCGTGCCGCAGGCCGAACCGCCCGCTCCGGTGGCCCCGCAGGTGACCGAGCAGCCCACCCACTTCGAGTCGCAGGACGTCGTCGTGCGGCCCGACCAGCGTGGCGCCACCGGGCCGAGGACAGTCCGCCGCTCCACCGCGGTCCTGCTCGTGATCACGGCACTGCTGGCCGGGCTCCTGCTCGGCGGGGTGGGGGCGCGGGCGTACTTCGGCCTCGGCGACGACGCGGCCCAGGCCACCGCCACTCCCACCGCCACCGTGGTGCGGGCACCCGACTCCATCGCCGGGATCGCCCAGGCAGTGGTCCCCTCCACCGTGTACATCGAGGCGACGACGGCGACGTCGGCGGCGTCGGGGACCGGGCTGATCCTCCGGTCCGACGGCTACGTCGTCACCAACAACCACTTGATCGCCGAGGCGGTGGACGGCGGGACCATCCAGGTGACGTTCTCCGACGGGACCGTCGAACAGGCCGAGGTGGTGGGGCGGACGGCGGACTACGACCTCGCGGTGTTGCACGTGGACCGCACGGGGCTGCGGCCGCTCACGCTGGCGAACTCCGACGACGTCGCGGTCGGTGACCCGGTGATCGCCGTCGGCGCGCCGCTGGGCCTCGAGGGCACCGTGACGTCGGGCATCGTCTCCGCCCTCAACCGGGCGGTCCAGGCCGGCTCGGCCGGCGCGACCACGTTCATGAACGCCATCCAGACCGACGCGGCCATCAACCCCGGCAACTCCGGCGGCCCGCTCGTCAACGCAAGTGGCGAGGTGATCGGCATCAACACCGCGATCGCCCAGGCCTCGGGGACCTCCCAGGCCACCGGCAGCATCGGGCTGGGCTTCGCGATCCCGTCCAACCAGGTGAAGCGGACCACGGACCAGCTGATCGAGACGGGGACGGCCACGTACCCGATCATCGGCATCCTCCTCGACAGTCGCTACACCGGCGAGGGCGTGCAGGTGGCGACGGCCGCGTCCGACGGGAACGAGCCCGTGACGCCCGGCGGGCCCGGGGAACTCGCGGGGATCCGCGCCGGGGACATCATCCTCTCGATCGACGGCCAGCCGATGACGAGCGCCGACGAGGTCATCGTGTTCGTGCGGGCACACGCGCCGGGGGACGAGATCACGCTGACGATCCGCCGTGGCGGGCGGGAGGACGACGTCACGGTGACCCTCGGGGAGCAGGAGGCGAACTGACGGACCCGCCCCGGGTCACGTGGCCGCGCGTGTCAGGTGGCCTCGTCGTCGAACGGCGCGGGGCCGTCCGGCTTCGCGGGCGGGGCCTGCGGCGGGACGACGGGCCGCGGGGCCGGCCGGGACGCGGCAGGGGCATCCTCCATCAGGGCCTCGCGCACGATGCGGCGCGGGTCGTACTGCCGGGGATCGAGCGACCGCAGGTCGGAGAACTCGTCCCCGAACTCGTCCTTCAGCGAGGTCTTGGCCTCGCGCATGAAGTCGCGGGCCTGGCGCACCCAGCCCGCGAACTGGGCGGTCACCTCGGGCAGCTTGTCGGGTCCGACCACCAGCAGCACGACGATGAGGAGGACGACCCCCTCCCACCCACTGATCCCGCCCACGGCTACCTCGGAGTGATGTTGAGCGACCGCCCGGCGAGGCCGCGGGCGCGGGAGGCGAGGTGGTCGGCAACCTGGAGGAGGGCGCGGGCGGCCGCCGAGTCCGGATCAGCGAGCACCACGGGCTCGCCCGTGTCGCCGCCGGCCCGCAGCGCGATGTCGAGGGGGATCCGCGCGAGCAGCGGCACCTCGTAGCCGAGTCCGACGGTCAGGTCGCGGCACACCTGGTCGCCCCCGCCGGAGCCGAAGATCTCCAGCCTGGTGCCGTCCGGCTGCTCGAGGTGGGACATGTTCTCGATGACGCCCACCACGTGCTGGCGGGTCTGGGAGGAGAGGATGCCGGCGCGCTGCGCCACCTCCGCGGCCGCGACCTGCGGGGTGGTGACCACGAGGATCTCCGAGTTCGGCAGGAGCTGGGCGACCGTGATCGCGATGTCGCCCGTCCCGGGCGGGAGGTCGAGGAGCAGCACGTCCAGGTCCCCCCAGAAAACGTCGCCGAGGAACTGCTGCATCGCGCGGTGGAGCATGGGGCCGCGCCACACGACCGGGGTGCCCGGCGCGGTGAACATGCCGATCGAGATGACCTTCACACCCTTGGCCACCGGGGGCACGATCATGTCGTCCAGCTTGGTGGGCGGGTGCTCCACGCCCAGCATGCGGGGGATGGAGAAGCCGTAGATGTCGGCGTCGACGACGCCCACCTTGAGCCCGCGGGCGGCGAGCGCGACAGCCAGGTTCGCCGTCACGGAGGACTTGCCGACGCCGCCCTTGCCCGAGGTGATCGCGTACACCCGGGTGAGTGAGCCCGGCTGTGTGAACGGGATGACGGGTTCCGGCGTGCCGCCGCGCAGCTTGGTGCGCAGGTCCCGCTTCTGCTCGTCGGTCATCACGCCCATCGCGACCTCCACGGAGGTGACGCCGTCGAGGGACGCGACCTGCGCCGTGACGTCCCGGGTGATTGTGTCCTGCAGGGGGCAACCGGCGGTGGTGAGGTCGATCCCCACGACGACGGCGCCACCTGCGATCGTGACGCTGCGGACCATGTCGAGGTGCGTGATCGGCTGGCGGATCTCGGGGTCGATGACCTTCTCGAGCTGGGATCGGACGGCGTGCTCGGTGAGTGCGGGCATGGTCCCGATCCTACAACCCGGCCCGGCGCTCCTCGGAATGGCCCTCGTCCGGGCGCCCCCGGCGGTCGAGTTCGGTGTTCAGCTCCTCCAGGAGGTCCCGGAGTTCGGCACGGATGTAATCGCGGGTGGCGACCTCGTTCATCGCGATCCGTAGCGAGGCGATCTCGCGGGCGAGGTACTCGGTGTCCGCGAGGTTGCGCTCGGCCCGCTGGCGGTCCTGCTCGGCCGTGACCCGGTCGCGGTCGTCCTGGCGGTTCTGGGCGAGCAGGATGAGCGGGGCGGCGTACGACGCCTGCAGCGAGAGCATCCGCGTGAGTGCGGTGAAGCCGTACTCCGACTTGTCGAAGCGCAGCGCCGTCGGGCCCCAGGAGTTCCACGCGAGCCACACGAGGACGAACAGCGTCAGCCACACGAGGAACTGCGGGGTGCCGGTGAACCGCGCGATGCTCTCGGCCACCTTTGCGGTGCCCTCCGACCGCAGCGAGAACCGGGGCCAGCGCTTGCGGTACTCCTTCGGTTGGTCGAGTCGCTCAGCCATTGGGGACCTTCAGCTCGGCGTTGTCGGTGTCCTCGTCCTCGGCGTCGCGCCAGCCCTCGGGCAGCAGGTTGTCCAGCACGTCGTCCACCGAGATCGCCCCGAGCAGGCGGCGGTCCCGGTCGAGCACGGGCAGCGCCGTGCTGTTGTAGGTGGCCAGCAGCCGGGTCACCTTGGCGATCGAGTCGCCCGGGGTCACCGCCTCGACGTCGTTGTCCAGGAAGTTGCCCAGCGGTTCGTGGGGGGGCTCGCGCAGCGCGCGCTGCAGGTGCACGACGCCGAGGAATCGTCCCGTCGGCGTCTCCAGCGGGGGCCGGACCACGAAGATCATCGTCGCCAGCGCGGGGTTGATGTCCCGTCGGCGGGCGTGGGCCAGGGCGGTGGCCACGGTGGCCTCGGGGCCGAGGATGATCGGCTCCGTGGTCATGAGGCCGCCCGCGGTGCGCTCGTCGTAGGCGAGGAGGCGCCGCACGTCCCGCGCCTCCTCGGGCTCCATCAAGCCGAGGAGCTCGGCGGCCTTGGACTCAGGGAGGTCGGAGACGAGGTCCGCGGCGTCGTCGGGCTGCATGACGTCCAGCACGTCCGCGGCTCGGCCGGCCTCGAGGCTCGACACGATCGCCACACGGTCCTCGTCACCGAGTTCCTCGAGGACGTCGGCCAGACGGTCGTTGTCGAGTTCCGAGGCGACCTCGATGCGGCGGTCGTCGGGCAGGTCGTGCAGCACGTCGGCGAGGTCGGCGGCCTTCATGTCGCCGAGGCTGGCGAGCAGCGCCATTGCCCCCTGCTGCTCCGCGGAGGGCCCCAGCCCCTCGACGTCGGCGACGTCCACGACCAGGGTCGGCCCGCGCCGCAGCAGCGCGGTCGACTCGCGACGGCGCACGAACAGTTTCGTCACCACCCAGTCCCGGTTCCGCTGCTGCTCGATCGCGACGTCCTCGATGGTCACCCGCCCGGAGCCGTCCCGCAGCGTGACGGTCCGGTCGAGGAGTTCGGACACGACGAGCGTCTCGCTCGCGCGCTGCTCGAACCGCCGGATATTGACGAGCCCCGTGGTGATCACGGCGCCCGGCTCGATGCCGGTCACCCGCGTGAGCGGCACGAACACCCGGCGGCGGCCCGGGACCTCGACGACGAGGCCGACCGCCTTGGGGCCCCCCTTCGGGCGGATGAGGACGACGACGTCGTGGACCTTGCCGACCTCGTCACCGATGGGGTCGAACACGGACGTGCCGGCCAGACGGGCGATGTAGACCCGGGAGGGAGCGGTGGTGCGGGGCGTCGACGTCACGGCTCCAGCCTAGGCCAGCGCCTCCCCCCGCGGCGGCTGCCGGGATCCCGAGTCGCGGGACCCGCGGGGCTCCCCGCACGGGTCATACCCAGCGGTTTCCCAGCACCTTGGGCCATACTGGTGGGCATGACGCAGATGACCTCGTTCCCCCGCTTCGGCGTGATGCCGCTCGGGGAGGAGATCGCGACCTTCGGGAAGTACGAGGACGCGCAGCGCGCCGTCGACGTGCTCGCGGACGCCGGCTTCCCGGTGCAGAAGGTCTCGATCATCGGGACCGACCTCAGGATGGTCGAGCGCGTGACCGGCCGGATGACCTTCAGCCGCGCCGCGCTCTCGGGCGTGCTCTCCGGCATGTGGTTCGGCCTCATGATGGGTCTGCTGTGGGTGGTGCTCGGCTCCCCGGACTTCATGCCCGTGGTGTGGGGCGTCAGTGTGGGCGCGATCTTCGGCGCCCTCTTCGGGCTCGCGGCGCACTCCCTGTCCGGCGGGAAGCGCGACTTCACGTCGGTGAGCCAGGTGGTGGCCACGCGGTACGGCCTGCGGTGCGAGACCGACGTCGCCGCGAGGTGCCGCCAGACGCTCGTCGACAAGGGCATCAGCGTGGCCCTGCCGGGCCAACCCCAGGTGGTGGACCTCACGATCCCGCCGAAGTACGGCGAGCGGATCGTCCCGGGTGAGCCGGCCCCCCCCACTGCCCCCTGGGGTCCGGCACAGCAGTAACCGCCCCGGCGGCGCCGCTACCCGCCGAGCAGGTCGGTCACCCAGGCCTCGACGGCCGCCACGGCGCGCGGGATGTCCTCACTGAGGCGGACCGCGCCGTCCTCGGTCACCAGCACGTCGTCCTCGATCCGGACGCCGATGCCACGGAAGCGCTCGGGCACGGCGAGGTCATCGGCGCGGAAGTAGAGTCCCGGCTCGATCGTGAAGACCATCCCGGGTTCGAGTTCCGCGTCGAGGTAGAGCTCGCGGCGGGCCTGCGCGCAGTCGTGGACGTCGATGCCGAGATGGTGGGACGTGCCGTGGACCATCCAGCGCCGGTGGTACTGCCCCTCGGGCGCCAGCGACTCCGCCGCGCTCACCGGTAGCATTCCCCACGCCTCGAGGCGGGTGGCGATGACCTCCATGGCGGCGGCGTGCAGGTCGCGGAACCGCGCGCCCTTCTCGCCCGCCTTCGCGAGGGCGGCCTCGCAGGCGTCGAGCACGGCCTGGTAGACCTCGCGCTGTGGCTCCGTGAACCGGCCGTCGACCGGGAGGGTACGGGTGATGTCCGCCGTGTAGAGGGTCTCGACCTCGACCCCCGCGTCGACCAGCACCAGCTCGCCGCCCCGCACCGCGCCGTCGTTGTTGATCCAGTGCAGGGTGTTGGCGTGGTTGCCCGCCGCGGCGATGGTCTCGTAGCCGAGGCCGTTGCCCTCCTCACGGGCCTTCGCGCCGAAGGCGCCCTCGAGCACGCGTTCGCCCCGGACGTGGCCGGCCGCCCGGGGGAATGAGCGGATCAGCTCGTCGAAGCCGGCGGCGGTGGCCGCGATCGCCCGGCGCAGCTCGCGGACCTCGAACTCGTCCTTGACCAGCCGCATCTCGGACAACGCCTCCGCCAACGCCTCGTCGACGGCGGCATCCGCGACCACCCCGACCTCGCCACGGACCTTCGCCACGAGCGCGGTCACGGCGGCGTCGGCCTGCGGGACGACGCGGATCCGCACCTGACCCGCGTCCTTCGCGACGGCGTCGGCGAGGGTGTCGATGTGGGCGCAGCGGATGCCGGTGAGGGCCTCGGTCTCCTCGAGTGTGGGGCGTGCCCCCACCCAGAGCTCCCCGTAGCGGGAGTCCGCGAAGAACTCCTCGGTGTCGCGGGCGGCGGCGGGCCGGAAATACAGGACGGCTTCGTGGGCGGCCCCGGGGTCGTCCCGGTTCGGCTCCAGCACGAGGACGGCGTCGGGCTCCTGGTCCGTGCCGAGGCCGGTGAGGTACGCGAAGGCGCTGTGGGGGCGGAAGCGGTGGTCGGTGTCGTTGGACCGGGGGACGAGCTGCCCGGCGGGGACGACGAGGCGCTCACCGGCGAAGCGCTGCCCGAGCCGCGCGCGGCGGGCGGCAGCGAAGGCCGCGGCCTCGGAACGTTCCGGCAGGTCGCTCGGGCGCGGCTCCCAGTTGGTGGCGATGAACTCGCGAAAGGCCTTTGAACTCGGGCGGTGGGAACGGTTGTTCCCCCGGTCCTCGAGTTGCTGTCCTGGTGCCGCCACTCGCTTCCCATCGGTCATGGGAAGGACGTTATCCCAGGGGAGTCGCGGGGGGAGGGCGGGGTCACTCGGTGAGAGCCTCGCCGGCCAACTCGGGCAGGAAGAGGGCCGCGACCATCGCGAGGAGGAACGCGGCGCCGAAGACGGCGAAGAGCACGGGCAGCCCGCCTGCCGCAACGATCACCGGCACGAGCAGGGGCGCCGTCATCGCGGCGATCCGGCCGAACGCCGTCGCGCTGCCGCTGCCCGTCCCCCGCAGGGAGGTGGGGTAGACCTCCGGCGTGACGGCGTAGAGCGCGCCCCACGCCCCGAGGTTGAAGAAGGACAGCGCCATTCCGGCGCCGAGGATCAGTCCCGCGCTGGGCGCGAGGCCGAAGGCGACGGCGGACACGGCGGACCCCGCCAGAAAGGTTGCCAGGGTGGCCCGCCGGCCCCACTTCTCGATGAGCACCGCGGCCACCGCGTAGCCGGGCAGCTGGGCGAGCGTGATCCACAGCGTGTACTCGAAGGACTTGACCAGCGTGAAGCCGCTGTTGAAGAGCAGGGTGGGCAGCCAGATGAACGCACCGTAGTACGCGAAGTTCACCCCGAACCAGGTGAGCCAGAGCGCCGCGGTGCGGCGTCTGAACTTCGGCTGCCAGATCGCCGACCAGTGCGGCTTCGGCGCCTCCGGGAGCGTGGGCGACGGGACGGGCTCCACCCCGGCGGCGGCCTCGAACCGCCGGACGGCCGCCTCCGCCTCCGCGGTGCGGCCCCGCCGTTCGAGGAAACGGACGGACTCGGGCAGCCCGAACCGCACGAAGATCGCATAGACCGCAGGGACCGCGCCGAGGGCGAGCGCCCACCGCCAGCCGTTCTCCAGGGGAACGACGAAGTAGCCCAGCAGGGCTGCGAGCAGCCACCCCACGGCCCAGAAGGACTCGAGGACCACGACCACCCGGCCGCGGATCCGCCGCGGCGCGTACTCCGAGACGAGGGTGGAGGCCACCGGGAGTTCCGCGCCCAGCCCGAGGCCCACCACGAAGCGCAGCGCCAGCAGCGCCACGAGACCCGTGGACAGCGCGGACGCCCCGGTGGCGACGCCGTAGATCAGCAGGGTCAACGCGAAGACGGAACGCCGCCCGATGCGGTCCGCCAGCAGCCCGCCCACCGTGGCGCCAACCGCCATCCCGACGAACCCGATGGAACCGAGCAGCGACAGCTGTCCCTGGCCGAGGCCCCACTCCCGGGCGAGCGCGGCCATCACGAACGAGATAAGGCCGACATCCATGGCGTCCAGCGCCCAGCCGACGCCCGACCCCACGAGCAGCCGGCCGTGGAGGCGGGTGAACGGCAGCCGGTCGAGCCGCTCCGGCCGGGTGAGGCCGGGGGCCGCCGGCTCGCGGGGCGTGTCCGCGGTGGACCGGGGAGTGGAGTCAGTGCCCATGCGGAGCAGCATCTCACCCCGAACACGGTCCGGCGGACGCCCGCCCGCCTGTCGGTACCCGCCGCGGTCTCCGCCCGCCGGCGGCGCCCCACCCACCGGTTAGGCTGGCGGGGTGCGCATCGACCTCCACACGCATTCCCTCGCCTCCGACGGCACCGACACCCCGGGTGGGGTGCTCGCGCAGGCGGCACGGGCGGGGATCGACGTCGTGGGGCTGACGGACCACGACACCATCCGCGGCTGGGAGGACGCGGTGGCTGCGGTGGCCGCGACAGGGGTGGCGCTGGTGCGCGGTGCCGAGGTCTCGTGCTCGGCCGGCGGGATCGCGGTGCACCTGCTCTCCTACCTGCACGACCCGGCGGAGATCGCGCTCGCGGAACTCATGGAGGCCTCGCGCACGCTGCGGATGCGCCGAGCCCGGGCGATGGTGGACGCCCTCGCGGCTGACTTCCCCATCACCTGGGACGACGTCGCGGCGCAGACGGGCGACCTGAGCACCGTCGGACGACCCCACATGGCGGACGCCCTGGTGGCGGCGGGTGTCTTCCCTGACCGCGACCACGCGTTCGAGCGGGTGCTGCACGCCTCCGGTCCGTACTACATCCACCTGGACGCCCCCCACCCGCGCGACGTCGTCGTGGCGATCCGGGCCGCCGGCGGCGTGCCCGTGATGGCGCACCCGTTCGCCGAGCGGCGTGGGCGCGTGGTGGGCGACGACGTCGTCGCAGACCTCGTGGACCACGGCCTCGCGGCGCTGGAGGCGGACCACCGCGACCACTCGGACGCGAACCGCGCGCACGCGCGGGCCCTCGCCATCCACCTTGGCGTCCCCGTCACGGGCGCGTCCGACTACCACGGCACCGGCAAGCCGAACCTGATCGGGGAGAACCTGACGGACGAGGCGGTCTACGAGGCGCTCATCGCTCAGGGGACGCTGGAGGTGGTCCACCCGTGAACGCGGTGGTCGACGTCACGCTGTTGCTCTCCACGTTCCTGACGCTGTTCGTCATCATGGACCCGCCCGGGCTCCTGCCGGTGTTCCTCGCGCTGACCGGCACGATGACCTCGCGGCAGCGGCGCACAGCCGCGCTGCAGGCCACCGCCACGTCCCTCGGCGTGATCCTGGTGTTCACCCTCTTCGGGCAGTACATCCTGGACTTCCTGCACATCTCCCTGCCGGCGCTGCAACTCTCCGGAGGACTGCTGCTGCTGATCATGGCGATGGAGCTGCTCACGGGCCGCTCCAGCGAGCCGCGGCCCGGGGGCGCCAACGTGAACGTCGCGCTCGTGCCGCTCGGCACGCCGCTGATCGCCGGCCCGGGCGCGATCGTGGCCGCGATGCTCGCGGCCCGGTCGTCGGGATCCTCGGTGACGGCCTGGGTGGCGGTCATCGGCGCGATCCTCGCCATGCACGCGGTGCTCTGGCTCACGATGCGCTAGGCGGTGCTCTTCCGGGTGCTCGGCGTGGGCGGGATCTCGCTGCTCACCCGCATTGCGGGCCTGCTGCTCGCGGCGATCGCCGTCCAGCTAATGGCTGACGCGGTCTTCGCCCTTGTCGACGCCCGCTGACTCCCCGCCGCGCGTCCGCCGGCGCGGACGGCGGCTCCTCTTGCCGGCGTCCTCCTCGGCGTCCGGGCGCGTGGTGCGCGCGTCATCGCGAGGGGCGCCCCGGCGGCGGGACGCGTCGTCGCCCGATCGCGACCCGCGGCCGCGCGGCTTGCCCTCCACGTCCTCGAGGACCTCGGCGTCCAGGCCAGCGCGGGTGCGCGAGCCACGGGGCAGCCGGCCGGTCAGTCCCTCGGGGATGTCCAGGTCCGCGAGGAGGTGCGCGGAGTTGTGGTAGGTCTCCACGGGCTCGGCGTTGCCGAAACCCAGAGCCTTGTTGATGAGGGACCAGCGCGGGGTGTCGTCCCAGTCCACGAACGTGACGGCGGTGCCGGTGTGGCCCGCGCGGCCGGTGCGGCCGACGCGGTGGAGGTAGATCTTGTCGTCCTCCGGGCACTGGTAGTTGATGACGTGGGTGACGTCGTCGACGTCGATCCCGCGGGCGGCGACGTCGGTGGCCACGAGGACGTCCACCTTGCCGTGGCGGAACGCCCGGAGCGCCTGCTCCCGCGCCCCCTGGCCGAGGTCGCCGTGGATGGCGGCGACGGCGAACCCGCGTTCCTCCAGCTGCTCGGCGACGTTGGCGACGGTGCGCTTGGTGCGGGCGAAGACGATGGTGAGTCCGCGGCCGCGCGCCTGGAGGATGCGGGCGAGCAGTTCGATCTTGTTGAGCGCGTGGGCGCGGTAGACCACCTGCTTGACCGAGGCGACGGTCTTGGACGTGTCGGAGGGGTCCGCGGCGCGAATGTGGGTGGGCTGGGTCATGTAGCGCCGGGCGAGCGCGACGACGGCGCCCGGCATCGTCGCGGAGAACAGCATGGTGTGGCGGGTGCCGGGGGTCTTGGACAGCAGCTTCTCGACATCCGGCAGGAAGCCGAGGTCCAGCATCTCGTCCGCCTCGTCCAGCACGACCGTCCGGACCTTGGAGAGGTCGAGGACCTTGTGCTTGATCAGGTCGATCATGCGCCCGGGGGTCCCCACGACCACCTCGGCGCCGGCCTTCAGGGCCTCGAGCTGGGGCTCGTACGCCCGCCCGCCGAAGATCTTGACGATTCGCAGGTTGCGGCGTCGCGAGGCGGCCTCGAGGTCACCCGCCACCTGGAGCGCGAGCTCACGGGTCGGGACGATGACGAGTCCCTGCGGCTTGCCGGCGCCTGGGAGCTTGTCCCAGCCCTCCTCACCCGGTGCGATCACCTTGTCGAGGAGGGGGAGGCCGAAGCCGAGGGTCTTTCCGGTGCCGGTCTTGGCCTGGCCGATGATGTCGCGGCCGGCGAGTGCGACCGGCAGCGTCATGGCCTGGATGGGGAAGGGGCTCGTGATGCCGATGTCCCGCAGTGAGTCGACGATCTCGTCGCGGATCTCGAAGTCGGAGAAGTGCACGCCGCGCACTTCCATGCTCTGGGGCTCCTCCGTGAGGCCGACGGTGGAGGCGTGGGCGACGATGCCCGTGGGTTCGACGTGGATGGTCAAGGTGGGGTCACTTCCGGTTCGTGCGCGCGCCCCGAGGGCGCCGCGAGGGGCAGCCGATCGCGAAAGAAACTGCACCGAGCGGTGCGAAAACACGTGCCAACTGTACGACCGGGCAACCAATGTCTCCTTGAGTCTAACCGGTGCCGTGACCGGCCGCCCGCGGGGGTGCTGTGACGCCGGTTGCGGTTCCGGCCCGGCGGGGAGCCGTTAGGGTTTGTCCATGACCGCTCCCGCGACCCCCGCAGCCCCCGCCGACCACCAGCCTTCGCAGGGAGCCCTCCGGGACTTCCTCGGCCTGCTCGGCTACGCCGGGCTGGGCTCGTTCGCCCTGCTCGCCCGTGACGCGGCGCGCGCCCCCGAGATCCGCACCCAGCTCGTGTTCTCGCGCATGGCCGCGGGCGAACTGGCGGAGATCGACTACGTGGAGCAGCTGGTGATGGAGCACGGAGGGGCGTTCGACCAGCTGCTGGCGACCTATCAGGACCTCCTCAACGACTTCATGCTCCGCGCGGTTCCGCGCGACTGGTGGGAGCGACTCATGCGCAGCTACGTCGGGTACAACCTGCTCCAGGACCTGCTGCGGACGCTGGCGGAGGGGCTACCGGCGGCGCTGCGCGAGCGGACGGAGGCGAGCGTGGGCAAGTCGGGGCACGACGACTACGTGGCCGCGCTGCTCGCCCCCGTGCTCGCGGCGGAGCCCCAGCTCGCCTCGCGCCTCGGCCTGTGGGGCCGCCGGGTGGTGGGGGAGTCCCTGACGCTCGTGCAGCGACTCTTCCAGGAGCACCCCGCGCTCGTGGAACTCACCGGCGGGGAGGGCGAGCCCGCGGCGCGCATCAGCCACCTGGTGGGCCAACTCCAGGCCGAGCACTCCCGCCGCCTGCAGCGGCTCGGCCTGAACGCGTAGGAGCCCCCCCGACGCTCAGTGGATCCAGAATGTCCGGGTGTCGGTCATGGGGGTGCCGCCCGCGCCGCCGGAGGGGTCGTCCTCGCTGATCTCCACGACGTACTCGCCGGGCGGGAGGTCCACGTCGAAGGAGAACGGCGCGAATGTCTGGCCCTCGGATGTCATGGTGAAGCCGGAGGCCACCTCGGCTCCGGAGGCGTCATGGACCGTCCATGGGACGTTCGCCTCGAACGCGGCGGCCTCCCCGGAGATCGTCACGGTGGGGCTCGTGAACACCTGGTTCTCGGCGGGGCTGTCGATCTGGACGAGCACGCGCACGTCCATCGGGTCGGCCCGGGCGATCGGCCCGTCCCACGTCACGGCCCCCCACAGGTCGCCGGCCGGGGCCCCGTCGATGAGGAGGTCCACGGCCGCGGTCGGGTCACCGGCGGCCTCGGTGGCGGTGTAGACGAGTTGCTGGATCATCAGCGCCGCGCCCTCCGAGCCGATGTTCGCGGTTCTCGCGTCCTGTGACAGGTCGATGGTGATCAGGCCGGCCTCCTCGGAGACCGAGAGCACCTCGGTCTGCGGGTTCCACGCCGTGGTGTAGTCCGTGTCGAGCGGGCCGGCGATCATCATCTCGACGGCGGTCTGGACGCTGTCGTCGAGCATGTCCTGCTTTTCCCGCGCGAGGCGCAGCCCGGCGCGGGTGTCCACCATGAAGTACGCGGTCACCCAGATGGGCTCACCGGTGGTCGCGGTGGCGGTCGGCGCCGTCGTCGTGCCGCTGGGCTCCGGCGTCGTGCCGCTCGGTCCCGGTGCGCCACTGTCCGTGCATCCGGCGGCGAGGGCGACGGAGGCGGTCAGGAGGGCGGCTCGCCCCAGGGTGTCACGGGTCCGAGCGATCCGTCTGCGTGCCGGCGTCGCGTGCGTGCGTGTGGACATCGCGTGCTCCTCGGGGAGGCCCCAGACCCGCGGGGGTTCCGCGAGGGCGGCCACCCACTGCACAGCGTGCCACTCCGACCTCGCAGGTGGAAGGGTCGTTGGGCCCGATTCGCCCGCCGGACCGGCTAGATGCCGAAGCCGACCCGACGGCTCTCGCCCGCGCCGACGATGACGTACCCGATGGCCCCCGGGGGCACGACGATGGTCTGTCCCCTCGAGTCGGTGACCGTCAGGGCCTCGCCCGACGTGATGGCGTCGTTGACGCGCTTGGTGACGGTCGCGGCCTCCTCGTTGACCTCGATGCTGAGTTCGCGGGCCACGTTCTGGATCCCGATGGTGATGTCCACGGCACGTCCTTTCCTCTGCCGTCATCCTATGTGGGCGTGGTGCGTGGTCCCGGACCTGTCAGCGGCCAGCGAACAGCGGACTTGACGGCGGGGCGTTCGTGTCAGGGGTGCGTGATTGCATGGACGCATGGCCGTATTCATGCGCGAAGCAGTCCGCGGGGCGATCCTGCTCGAGCTGGACCCCGTCCAGTGCGAGATCGTGTCGCGGGAACCGCTCGGCAGTCCCGTCCTCGTTGCGGGCGCCCCCGGCAGCGGCAAGACGACGACGGCGGTGGCCGCGTTCCTGCGCCGGGTCGAGGTCGAGGACGGCGGGCTCGCGCCGTCGCGCCACGTGATCCTCGCACCCACGCGTCAGGCGGCGGCCCGGCTGCGCGACGTCACCACCAGGTGGCGGGTGTCGCGGGGAGGGCGGGCCGGGCGGGCACTCGGGGTGCACACCCCTTCGGCGCTCGCGTTCGGGATCGTCCGGCAGTTCGCCGTCGCGCAGGGCATGCCGTCCCCCACGCTCATCACGGGGGCGCAACAGGACCAGATGCTCGCCGACCTGCTGGCCGGACACGGACGCGCGGGTGGTGTCACGTGGCCGGGAGTGCCCCCCGAGGCGGTGGGGATCCCCGCGTTCCGCGACGAGGTGCGGAACCTGTTCATGCGGGCGGCGGAGTTCGGGCTCACGGCGGCCGAACTCGCGGAACGGGGCCGGGTCCACGCGCGGCCGGAATGGGCGGCGGCGGCGGCGCTCCTGCAGGAGTACCGGGACGTCGTCTCCCTCGCCGACCTGCCGGCAGCGCGGGGTGAGCGCTACGACTCGGCGGCCGTGATCAGCGAGGCCGCGACCGTACTCGCCGACTGGGAGGACTTCACCGACGCGCGCGCGCCGCGGATCGACTCGGTGATCGTGGACGACTACCAGGAGGCGTCGGCGGCCACGGTGCGGCTCCTCCACGCCCTGCGGGATCGTGGGGCACACCTCACGCTGTTCGCGGACCCGGACGTGGCGGTGCAGGCCTTCCGCGGCGCGCGGCCGCAATTCGTCGGCCGGGCGGGCGCGTCGGCGGGGCTCGGGGGGTTCGGCGCGAGCATGCGGGTGCTTCCCGTGGTCCACCGCGGGGGCGCGGGACTTCGGCGGGTGGTGGCCGGGGCGGCCGAACGTGTGCCGGTCGTCGGGGTCGCCGACCATCGCCGGGCGGGCGTGGCGCCCGGGGAGGAGCTCGAGGAACGCGAGCGCACCGCGCGCGGCGTGGGAGGGTCGGTGGAGGTCGTCGAACTCGGTTCGGAGGCGGCGCAGGCCGCCTGGATCGCCCGCTGCCTGCGCTCGGCGCACCTGCATGATGGGCTGCCGTGGACGTCGATGGCCGTGATCGTCCGATCCAGCGGCACGCAGCGGTCGCTGGTGAACGCGCTGCGGGGCATCCACGTGCCCGTGGTCAGGGGCGAGAGCGCGTTCGTGCTGTCCGACGAGCCCGCGGTGCGGGCACTCCTGGTGGCGATGGAGGCCGCGGCGAGCGGCCTCGATGCCGCGCGGGCGGTCGAACTGCTGTCGAGCCCGATCGGGGGTCTTGATTCGCTCTCGCTCCGCCGGGTGCGCCGGGAACTGCACCGGCGCGTGCGCTCCGGCGAGTTCGGGGAGGGCATCGGGATCGACGAGGCGCTCGCCGAGGTCCTCGCCTCCGTCGCGGGAGCCCGGACGCTTCCTCCTCAGCTCGCCGACGGCGCGGTTCGGGTGGCCCGCGTCCTCGCGGTCGCGCGGTCCGCGCTGGCGGAGACCGGCGCGAGCCACGAGACGGTGCTCTGGGAGGCGTGGGATGCCACCGGTCTCGCCGCCCTGTGGCGGGAACGGGCACTCGCGGGCGGGCCCGCCGGGGAGCGCGCCGACGAGGACCTGGACGCCGTCATGGCGTTGTTCACCGCGGCAGAGAACTTCGCCGAGCGGAACGCGCTGGCGGGACCCCTCGAATTCGTGCGGTTCCTGCGCGCCGAGGCGATCCCGTCGGACACACTGGCGGCGCGGGGTGTCCCGGCAGCCGGGGTCCAGGTGCTCACGGCTGCCCAGGCCGCCGGGCAGGAGTGGGACCTCGTGGTGGTTGCCGGCGTCCAGGAGGACGAGTGGCCCGACACTCGCGTCCGCGACACCCTGCTGGGGGCGAACCGGCTCGCCGATGTGGAGCTCGGCCGGATCGGGCTGTCCACGCGGGCGATCGACGACCATGCCGCCGCCCGCGCGGACGTCCTCGCCGACGAGTGGCGGGTGTTCACGTCGGCGCTGTCCCGTGCGCGGGAGCGCCTGGTCGTGACGGCGGTGCGGGACGAGGACCGGCGGCCGTCGCGATTCTTCGACCACGTCGGCGGTGCCGTGCGCCCCCGCGTGCCCGGCAGGCTGGACCTGCGCGGCGTCGTGGCCGCGCTGCGGGCCGAGTTGGACGCCGTCGGCGGCGCCATCGGGAGCGCCGCCCTCCTCGCGGTCCTCGCGGGGGCCGGTGTGCAGGGCGCCGAACCGACGGAGTGGGCTGGGGTGGCGCCGCCGTCGACCCGTGCCGCCCTCAAACGGGAGGGCCAGGCGGTGCACGTGTCGCCGTCGCGGGTGGAGATGGTCACCAACTGCCCGCTGCGGTGCGCGCTGGAGACGTCCGGTGGCCGAGGGGCCGACAGGATCGAGCAGAGCCTCGGGTCGCTGGTCCACGAGATCGCGTCGGAATTCCCGCACGGCTCGCGTGAGGAGGTGCTGGAGGCACTGGAGCGGCGGTTCCCCTCCCTGGGACTGGCGGACGGGTGGATCAGCGCCACGGCCCGGCGGGATGGGGTGCGCATGCTGTCGCTGTTCGCGGACTACGCGTCCGGCTTCCCCGGGGAGGTGCGCACGGAGGTCGAGATCACCCAGCAGGTGGGGGACGCGGTGGTGCACGGATTCGCTGACCGGCTGGAGAGCGTCGACGACGGCGTGCGCGTGGTGGACCTGAAGACCGGCAACCCCGTCAGCCAGCACGCGGCGGAGACGCACGCCCAGCTCGCGATGTACCAGCTCGCACTCGAGGCCGGCGGGGACGGAGCCGCCGGCGCGCGGCTGGTGTACCTCACGCCCGACCGGCGGACGGCCGCGGAACGGCACCAGCCCGCCCTGCCCCGCGACGGGGGCTGGGCACGCGAGACCCTCGACTCGGCGGTCGACGTGATGCGGGGTGGCAGCTTCGCCGCGGCCTTCAACGGCACGTGCACCCACTGCCCGGTGCGCAGCTCCTGCCCGGTCTCCGAACAGGGAGCGAGGTGCGCGAAGTGATATCCGCCGTCGACATCGCCCGCGCGCTCGGGGAGCACCAACCCACCGCGGAACAGGTACGGATCATCGAGGCGCCCCTCGAGCCCACCCTCGTGGTCGCGGGGGCCGGTTCCGGCAAGACCGCCACCATGGCAGCGCGAGTCGTCTGGCTCGTGGTGAACGGGCTGGTCCGCCCGGACGAGGTCCTCGGGCTGACCTTCACGAGGAAGGCCGCTGGGGAGCTGTCCGACCGGGTCCGCACGACCGTCGGCGCGGCCCGCGGCGTGTTCGGGCTCCCCGACGGGGACCACGCCCGGATCTCGACCTACAACTCGTTCGCTGCGTCGCTGGTCCGCGATCACGCCCTGCGCGTGGGGCGCGACCCGGACGCCGCCCTCATCACCAGGTCCGGAGCATGGCAGATCATGAACGAACTGGTGCAGACGTGGCCTGACGAGATCGAGGTGGGCATCAAGCCCGTCACCGTGGTCTCGCGCGCGCTCGCGCTGGCCGACGCGCTACGGGACAACCTCCTCGGCGTCGAGGAGGCCCGCCGCGGCATCGGTGAACTCATCGACGGCTTCGACCGGCCGCGAACCGGACGGCCGGTCAAGGAGGTCAGCGACAACCCGGTCGCCCGGCTGCGCGAGCGGCTCGCACTGCTGGACCTCGTGCAGGCCCATGAGGACCGCAAGGTGGCGCTGTCCGTGGTGGAGTTCTCCGACCAGGTGGCCACGGCGTGTGAGATCGCCCGGCGGGTCCCGGCGGTCGGGGCCGCGGTGCGCGCGCACCACCGGGTGGTCCTGCTCGACGAGTTCCAGGACACCTCCGTGGCCCAGCTGGACTTCCTCGCCGACCTCTTCGGTCCCGGCCACGCGGTGACCGCGGTCGGTGATCCCAACCAGGCGATCTACGGCTGGCGCGGCGCCTCCGCGGCGTCGCTGCTCGGGTTCCGGCAGCGTTTCGGCGCCCCCGAGATTCCTGTCCGGACGCTCACGCTGACCACCTCGTGGCGCAACAGCCGGGCGATCCTCGGCGTCGCGAACACCGTGAGCCGGCCGCTCCGCGCGGCCGCGGCACCCGAGGGGCAGCTGGCGGGGGAACTGCGCCCGCGCGCCGGCGCCGGCGCCGGCATCGTGCACGCGAGCGTGACGTTTACCGGGTCGGAGGAGGCCGCGGCCATCGCGCGCTGGGTGGGGGAGCGATGGCGGCCCGGGAGCAGCGCCGCGGTCCTGGTCCGCGCGCGCAAGCAGTTCCCGGCCCTGGTGCGCGCCATGCGTGACCAGGGGATCCCCGCCTCGGTGGTGGGACTCTCGGGGTTGCTCCACACGCCCGAGGTCATCGACCTGCGCAGCGCGCTCGAGGTGGCCCACGATGCCGCCCGCGGGGACTCCATGATGCGTCTCCTGACCAACGAGCGGCTGGGGATCGCCGACCTGCACGTGCTGTCCGCGTGGTCCCGGAAGCTCGCCGGGGCTGAGGCCGCCGCGGGCGCGACCGCTTCGATCGTGGAGGCGGTGGAGGACCTTCCACCGCTCGGGTGGGTGACCCCGGACGGCCACACGCTCAGCGACGCGGCGCGGGAGCGCGTGACCCGCCTGCGCCGCGAGCTGCGGCACATCCGGGCGAGCCTCTCCCACCCGCTCCTCGACGTCGTCGCGCTTGCGGAGCGGGCTCTCGCCCTCGACATCGAGGTGGCGTCGCGCGCCGGCCTGGACCCCACGCGGGCACGGGCCAACCTCGACGCCTTCGCCGGCCACGCCGCCGACTATGCCGCGGGGGCGCTCAACCCGAACCTAGGGGCCTTCCTGGCCTGGCTGGACGCCGCCGAGGCCAACGAGAACGGTCTGGACATCGCCCCGGTGGACGTCTCGACCGACGCGGTGCAGATTCTCACGGTGCACGCCGCCAAGGGGCTCGAATGGGACGTCGTGGCGGTTGCGGGCTTGACGGAGGGCCAGTTCCCCGTGTGTGACCGGCGGTCCACCAACGGTGACGCCGGCTGGCTCACCCGGGCCGACGAGCTGCCCCACCCCTTGCGGGGGGATGCCGCCTCCCTGCCCCAGCTCGACCTGGAGCTCGACACGTGGCAGGAGATGCGAGCGGAGGTCGCGGACTTCCGGGCACGCAACTTCGATCACGGGATCGCCGAGGAGCGGCGCCTCGCCTACGTCGCCATGACGCGCGCTCGCAGCCAGCTCCTCCTCAGCGCGTGCCGGTTCCCGGCGAACGCCAACCACTCCGCGCCCCTCTCCCGCTTCCTCGACGAGGTGGCGGGACAGTGCGTCGTGCCGGAGGGCTTCAGGTTGGTCCCTGAGCCCGACGACGCCGCGGCGAACCCGACTGCCCAGGACGCGCTGCGGGCGACGTACCCGGAGGACGACCCGGCGGGCGGGAGGCGCCCCCGGCTCGACGCGGCCGCCGCCGCCGTGGACGCGGCGCGGGCGATGATGGAGCGCGTCATCGGTCCGGGGCAGCGGGGCGTCTCGGCGCTGGACGCAGTCGTCGTGGCGGTGGACCTGAGCCCCCGCGAACGTGAGCTCGCCGACGACGCGCGCGCGCTCCTGCTGGAGCGGGACGAGGAGTCGGGTCCCGCCGCCGTGGAGCTGGGGGCGCACCTGTCGGCGTCGGCCGCCATGGCGCTCACCCGGTCGCCGGACGACTTCGCCGTCCAGTTGCGACGACCCGTGCCGTTCAAGCCGCAGCCCCGCGCCCGGGTGGGAACCGAGTTCCATGCGTGGTTGGAGGACCACTTCAACCAGCCGGCACTGGTGTTCGACTCCGAGGCGGACGTCTGGGACCCCGAGGTCGGGGCGCCGGAACTGGAGGAGCTCAAGCTCTCGTTCCTGCGCTCACCGTGGGCGGGGCGGGTACCGTGCGCCGTCGAGGTGGACCTCGAGACCCCCGTCGCGGGGCGTATCATCCGCTGCCGCATCGACGCCGTCTTCGACGACGGGCACGGAGTCGAGGTGGTGGACTGGAAGACTGGTCGCGCGCCGCGCGGGCGCGGCGAATTCGACGATCGGCAGCTCCAGCTCGCGTTGTACCGGCTGGCGTACGCCCGTGCGACGGGGATCCCGCTGGAGAACATCCGCGCGGCCTTCGTCCACGTGGCGGAGGGGGTGACCCTGCACGCGGACCCGCTGACGGAAGCTCAGATCGAGGACAGGTTCACGGCCGCGTTCGCGGCGTTCACGTAGGGGAGCCCGTCGTCGCCACGTCCTCGGCTGCCGTGTCACCCGACGCGATCACGGGGATCTCCGCGGTGGCGTCCGGGTCGAGGACCCCCGGGAGGTCGTCCGCCTCGAGGTCCCCCGTGTACTCGTCCGCGTCGGTTTCCCGGTCCGGCAGTGTCTCGTTGGGATCGAGGCTGCCCTCGACCTCCCACGCCTGCACGACGGGCTGCGAGTAGCCGATGGGCGCGGAGTCCGCCACCTGGCGTGCGAGCTCGGCCAGCATGCCCTCGGCGTCGGAGATGATCTCGGGGTTCTCGATCCGCACACCGTGCATCAGCCAGCGGGCCACCGCGAGCTCGGAGTACAGCAGCGCGCGGTCGACAAGGTGTTTGTCCGGCTGCTCGGAGCGGGCGAGGGCGTACGCCTCCTCGATGGTGTCCAGGCTGTCCTCCGGTGCGGCGGTGTAGAGCCAGGCGAGGTCCTCCGCCGGGTCCCCGACGTGGGCATTCGACCAGTTGATGATCGCGGCCACGCGGCCGTTGGAGACGAGCACGTTCTCGGGGGCGAGGTCGCCGTGCACGGGGCACTCGCTGAACTGCCAAAGCGCCACGTCCTCCAGCGCGCGCTCCCACCGACCGAGCAGCACGGGTGGCACCCTACCCGTGCGCGCGGCGTCGTCCACCTCGGCGAGGCGTCGCTGGCGATAGGAGGATGCGTCGTAGACGGGGAGGCCCGCGTCCGCGATGGACGCCGGGTCCAGCTCGTGGACCGCGGCGATCGCACGGGCCAGCGAGCCACTCGGTCCGGGACCGGGGGTCAGCGCGTCGATGTCGAGTTCGCGGCCGGAAAGTTCCCGGTACACCACGGCCCGCCACCCTTCGGGCATGTCCGCGAAGCCCTCGGGCTGGACGACGTCGAACGGGAGGCTGGCGGCGCGCGCGGCGTCGTCGAGCTCGCGCAGCACCTGGACCTCGGCGTCCATCGCCATGGCCGCCGCCGCATGCAGCGGAGCCTGCACCACCCAGTGACGGCCGGCGGAGTCCAGCACGCCGCACAGCCGGAAGTCCGCCGTGACCTTCTGGGGTGGGCGAGTGGCGACGACGTTGAGCCCGGGAACCGCGACCGTCGCGAGGGCCGCAAGCTGGAGCGAGCGATTTCGTGCCACGGGTCCACGGTACGTGGTGAGGGCGCGGCGGCGCACATCCCACGCCGGAGTCCGGGGGTTGGCGGCGGGCGTGGGGGCCGGGGCGATCCCGACGGCGCCGGCAGCCTTGGTGAGAGTTCGAACCGGGGGTGAGGGGCGTACCCCTCACCCTGGGTCAGAACCCTCACCGACCGTGTGGGCAGTCCGTCGTCCCGCGGCTGTGAGGATTCGAACCGAAGGTGAGGCGCAGAACCCTCGCCTTCGATCCAGGACCTCGCCCGCCGGTGTTCGAGACCTCGCCTTCGATCCAGGACCTCGCCTGCCCTCGCCGGTGGGTGAGGCGCCCGGCGGGTTGTCCACAGGTTCGTGAGACGGATTGGCGGGGCGGGGGGAGTGGCCGATATCGTGCTGGCAACGACACGCGTTCAGTTGGGGGCAGGAATGAACGACGCCATCGCGTTGCTAGAGTATGAGGTCCGCGAGCTCGCGCGGCGCCGGGGGATCGACCCGGCCGAGGACTTCACGGCGTTCCGGGCGCTCATCTCCGAGGCCATGATCGACTACGACGACCGTTCACTGGCCGGTCTCGTCCCGCCGCTGGCGGACTCCGACGGGGTGGCGAAGGGGCTGCTCGACGCCGTCGCAGGCCTGGGGCCGCTGCAGCAGTACCTCGACGACCCGGGTATCGAGGAGTTGTGGATCAACGACCCGGGTAAGGTCTTCGTGGCCAAGTCCGGGCGCCCGGAGCTGACCACCACTATCCTCGACCACCAGTCGGTGCGTGACCTGGTCGAGCGGATGCTCCGCGCGTCGGGGCGCCGGATCGACATCTCCCAGCCGTTCGTCGACGCGGCGCTCGCGGGCGGCGAACGCCTGCACGTGGTGATCCCCCCGATCACCTCGGGCTCGTGGGCCGTGAACATCCGCAAGTACGTGGCGCGCGCCGAGCGGATGAGCGACCTCGTGGCCCACGGTTCGCTCCCCCGAGCCGCTGCGGACTTCCTCGACGCGGCGGTTGTGAGCGGGTTGAACATCCTCGTGTCCGGCGCCACCCAGGCCGGCAAGACCACGATGGTCAGGGCGCTCTGCGGCGCGATCCCCGCGTCCCAGCGGGTCGTCACGTGTGAGGAGGTCTTCGAGCTCAACCTCACCAACCGGGACAGCGTCGGCCTGCAATGCCGCCAGCCCAGCCTGGAGGGCACCGGCGAGGTGCCGCTCCGGCGCCTCGTCAAGGAAGCGCTGCGGATGCGGCCCGACCGGCTCATCGTGGGCGAGGTCCGGGAGGCCGAGGCGTTCGACCTGCTGATCGCGCTCAACAGCGGATTGCCGGGCATGTCGACGATCCACGCGAACTCGGCCCGCGAGGCCGTCATCAAGCTCTCCACGTTGCCCCTGCTCGCGGGTGAGAACGTGACGGCGGCGTTCGTGACCCCGACGGTGGCGTCGGCGCTCGACATCGTGGTGCATCTGGACCTCGCGAACGACGGGAAGCGGTCGGTGCGGGAGATCATCGCGGTCACGGGCCGTGTCGAGGGCGGGGTCATCGAGACGTCGGACCTGTTCGTCCGTGGCGGCGACGGGCTCCACCGGGGTGGCGGCATCCCCGGCGGTCTGGAGCGGTTCGAGCGCGCCGGGTACGACGTCCTTGCCCTCCTCTCCGGGGGTGGCCGGTGGGCGTAGTCGTCGGACTCCTGCTCGGCGCGGGTGTGCTGGCGATCTGGCTCTCCTTCTTCCCCGCCGCGCCCCGCAAGGCCCGGGAGCGCAAGCACCCGGTCCAGGACCTGCTCACCCAGGCCGGGTGGCACGGGGTCTCGCCGCGCGCGTTCGTCGCGCTCAGCGTCGTCGTCGGGGTGGTGGTGACCGGAATGGTGTGGCTGCTCACCACCGCGATCACCATCGGCTTTGCATTCGGCATCCTGCTCGGGGCGCTTCCGATGATCGTCGTGCGGATCAGGGCGGAGAAGCGCCGCACCGAGTTGCGGGCACTGTGGCCGGACGCGATCGACGACCTCCTCAGCTCCGTCCGCGCCGGGATGTCCCTCCCCGAGGCGCTCATCTCGCTGGCGGACCGCGGCCCGGAGGAGTTGCGCGGCCCGTTCGCGGAGTTCGCCCGGGACCACCAGGTCACTGCGCGCTTCGACCTGTGCCTCGACCTGCTGAAGGAGCGGTTCGCCGACCCCGTTGCGGACCGTATCATCGAGGCGCTGCGCCTCACGCGCGAGGTGGGCGGCACGGACCTCGGGAAGACGTTGCGATCGCTCGCCGCGATGCTGCGCGAGGACCAGCGGACCCGCGGCGAACTGCAGGCGCGGCAGAGCTGGACCATCAGCTCCGCCCGCCTCGCCGTGGCGGCGCCGTGGCTCGTCCTCGCGATGCTGTCCTTCCGGACGGAGTCGGCGTCGGCCTTCAACTCCGCCGCCGGGCTGGTGGTCCTCGTCAGCGGCGCCGGAGCCTGCGCCCTCGCATACTGGCTGATGCTCCGCATCGGCAAGCTGCCCGAAGAGCGGCGGGTCTTCCGATGACGCCGGCGCTGCAGGGAGCGGTGATCGGGCTCATCGCGGGAGTGGGCTTCTGGCTGATCACGTGGACGTGGGCGCGCCGGCGTTTCACCCTGATGGAGCGGTTGGCTCCCTACCTGCGGGACCAGCCCCGGACCTCCCGCTTGCTGCAGGAGCGGACCTCGAGCCCCTTCCCGGCTCTGACCCGGCTGGCCGGCCCCCTGATGGCGGACGCCACCGCGCTCCTGGAGAAGCTCGGTTCCACGAGTTCCACCGTGGCCCGGCGCCTCCGGCAGGCGGGGAGGCGCACGAGCGTGGACCAGTTCCGGGTGGGGCAGCTGGGGTGGTCCGCCGTCGGGACGGGCCTCGGGCTCCTCCTTGCTCTCGCGGGGGTGGCGCGTGGCACGAATCCGGCCGCGGCCCTTGCCGTCGTGGCGGTATTCGCCGTCTCAGGCGCGATCCTGCGGGACTACGAGCTCTCGTGGGCCGCACGGGCGCGGCAGTCCGCCATTGTCACCGAGTTGCCGGATTTCGCCGAGATGACCGCGCTGGCCGTCGCCGCGGGGGAGAGCCCGCTCGCGGCCCTCGAGCGTGTCGCGCGCATTTCGAGCGGGGCGGCGCTGTCCGTCGAGATCGCCGACGTCGTCGCGCAGACCCGCACCGGCGTGTCACTGCCCGTCGCGCTCTCCTCGCTCGCCGACAACTCCGCCTCCACCGAGCTCGCGCGTTTCGCCGACTCGATCGTCGTCGCCACGGACCGGGGCACTCCCCTCGCGGAGGTGCTGCGGTTGCAGGCGCGGGACATCCGGGAGAACTCCCGCCAGCGCCTCATGGAGGTCGGCGGCACCAAAGAAATAGCGATGATGGTTCCGGTTGTCTTCTTGATCCTCCCCGTGACCGTCGTGTTCGCCCTCTTCCCTGGACTTGCGGTCCTGGAGGTCGGACTGTGAGTGAAAGGAACAACCATGAACCCCTTCAACGCCCTGCTGGCGAGCCTGCTTGTGTGGCTCCGGGACGACGAGCGTGGCGACGTGCCCGGCTGGGTGTTGGTCACCCTGATGACGGCCGGGCTGGTCGTCGCGATCTGGGCGATCGCGGGCGACGCACTCATCACCGTCTTCAACACGGCGATCGAGCGGGTGCTGAGCGCCTGAACGACGAGCGCGGGTCCGCCGTCGTCGACTTCGTCCTCGTCGGCACCCTCGTCATCCTCATCTTCTCCGCGCTCCTCCAGCTCGCGCTGGCTCTCCACGTGCGCAACATCCTCATCGACTCCGCGGCCGAGGGAGCCCGTGTCGGCGCACTGGCCGGCTCCAGCGACCAGGCGGGCGCCGAGCGGGCGAGCTACCTCATCGGCCTCGCTCTGTCGGAGCGCTACGCGCAGGGTGTGACCACCACGCGGCTGGACGTCGACGGCGTCGAGGTCCTGCAGGTGGACGTGGCCGCG
Organism: Actinomycetales bacterium; assembly: GCA_017882885.1. Classification (GTDB taxonomy): domain Bacteria; phylum Actinomycetota; class Actinomycetes; order Actinomycetales; family Actinomycetaceae; genus UBA1383. The sequence goes on from JADGOQ010000061.1 coordinate 61,296, forward strand.
CCACTGCCGCTCGTCGGGTTGCTCGGGCCGCATCGGCAGCTCGAGGTCAGCGGGCGGGCCGTCGTCGAGGCCGACCTGTGAGGCGTCGCCTCGCCCGCCTCCGTGGGACCGCGCGGACGGTCGCGCGTCGGCTGCGGGACGAGGAGGACGGCAACGCGATCGTCGAGTTCATCGGCGTCTCATTCGTGTTGCTGATCCCGCTCGTCTACCTGATCCTCACGTTCTTCCTGATCCAGGGCGCCGCCTTCGCCGCCGAGGGCGCCGCGCGGGAGGCGGGCCGCATCCTGGCGACCGGCGCGGGCCGCGACTCTGCGTTCGACGCCGCCACCCTGGCCACGCGGATGGCCTTCGAGGACTTCGGTCTCGACACCGAGGCCCCGCCCGACCTCGCGGTCGACTGCGAGGCCGATCCCTGCCTGACCCCCGGGTCGCGCATCCACGTCACCGTGTCCACCGAGGTCACCCTCCCGCTCATCTCCACCGGCGTGGCACGCACGGTGGGGGCGGTGGTCCCGATCCAGGGCAGCGCCGTCGTGGTGGTGGACCGGTTCCGGGAGGCCGGGTGAACCGCCTCCGCGTGCGCGCCGGGGACCCCGAATCCGGCCAGATCATGATCCTCACCCTTGGGCTGGCCATGGTGGTGCTGGGGCTCATCTTCGTGGTGGTCTCCGTGACCTCGGTGCAGATCGAGCGGAAGCAGTTGCTCGCGCTGGCGGACGCGGCCGCGCTGGACGCCGCCGGCCAGATCGATGAGGCTGCCTATTTCACCCGAGGCGACGGCGAGGTGCGGCTGACCGACGCGACCGTCCGTTCCGCCGTCGAGGGCTACCTGACGGAGAACGCCGCGGCACTGGGGCTCGAGCGCGCCCGCGCCGCCTCGCCGACCGGCTCACCGGACGGCCGCAGCGCCCAGGTCACCCTCACCACCGTCGCGGAGATCCCGCTCGTCCCGTGGTTCATGGAGTCCATGGGTGGGGGCATCCGGCTGCAGGTCAGCACCCTCGCGCGGGCAGGCTGACCGGCGAGCTTGGGCGTGGGGTTCGTCCTCGCCACGTGGGGGCGACTCCGCCGCCGCGGTGACGGCGGCCGGCCTATGTCGTGCGGGAGGTCCCGTCCACCCCGCCCGGCCGACCCCCGCCGTCGGCCACCGACCCCGCGGCGGCGTCCACCCGCTGGACACGCGTGACCCGCACCCGCCCGATGCGGCGGTGCTCCACGTCCACCACCGCGAGCACGTGGCCGCTGACCTCCACGTGGTCGCCTGGGCGGGCAACCCGCCCGAGCTGCGCCATCACGAACCCGCCGACGGTCTGGTAGCTGCCGTTGTCGGGGAGTGTGATCCCGGTGAGCTGGGCGAACTCCTGGAGGATCAGGCCGCCGTCGACCTCGTACACGCCGCCTTCGCGGTCCGCGGAGTTCTCGGGCTGGCGTGAGTTGTCGTACTCGTCGTAGATCTCGCCCACCACCTCCTGGAGGAGGTCCTCGAGCGTCACGATACCGTCGGTGCCGCCGTACTCGTCCACCACGATGGCGATCTGTTGACCCTCCCGGCGCATCTGGGCGAGCGCGCGCAGCACCTGCACCGTGCCCGGGAACATCAGGATCGGCCGGGCCACCTCGCCCACGGTGGTGGTGTCGCGGTCGGGGGTGCGGAAGAGGTCGCGGAGGTGGACGAACCCGACGATGTCGTCTGAGTCCTCGAGGTAGACGGGGTAGCGGCTGTTGGGGAGTTCGTGGATGGAGGTCAGCGCCGCCGTGATCGAGTTGTCCGCCGCCATGAAGTTGACCTCGGGCCGGGGGCGCATGACCTCGACCACGGTGCGCTCGGCCGCGTCGAACACGTCCTGGAGGATGCGGCGGTGTCCCTCGGCGATGCCTTCGCTGGAGGAGACCATCGTGCGGATCTCCTCCACCGACACCGCCTCGGTATACGCGTGCGGGTCGCCCCCGAGGAGCCGGACGACGGCGTTCGTGGACTTGGACAGCAGCCAGATCACCGGGCGCATGAGGCGGGCGAAGGCGTTGAGCGGCGGCGCGACCACCCGCGTCATCCCGACGGCGTTCTGCATGGCGAGCCGCTTGGGCGCGAGCTCGCCGAGCACGAGCGAGAGGTAGGCGATCACGAGGGTCATCAGGACGAGCGAGGCCGTGCCCGCCAGCCCCGCGGACAGCCCCAGCGACCGGAGCCACGGGACGAGGTCCGGCGCGATCGTGGAGGCGCCATACGCGGAGGAGAAGAATCCCGCGACCGTCACGCCGATCTGCACCGCCGCGAGGAAGCGGTTCGGGTTGCGCACCAGCTCGGCGATTCGCTGCCCGCGCGGTCCGGACGTCTCGAACTGCTTGATCTGGCTTTCGCGCAGGTTGACGATCGCCATCTCGGTGCCGGCGAAGACCCCACCGATGATCACGAAGAGCACCACCAGCAGGAAGTTGGCCAGTGTGGTCAGGTCCATGAGGAGAGGCTATGCCATGCGGGGCGCCGGACGTCGTGGGGCCCCCCTCGGCCGGATCGCCTAGGCTGGGGGCTTGTGGCCACTGATTTTCCCGTAGTACTCGAGCAGCTCCGCATGACCTTCGCCTCGATCCGCGCCGTCTCCGACCCGGAGGCGCTGGCCAAGCGGATCGATGAGCTGAGCGAGCAGGCGTCGGCACCCAACCTGTGGGACGACACCGACGCCGCGCAGGCGGTCACCTCCGAACTCTCCCACGCCCAGAGCGAGCTGGAGCGGCTCAACAAGATGGCCGAGCGGATCGACGACGTGGAGACGCTCGTCGAGATGGCCACCGAGGAGGACGACGCCGACACCCTCGCCGAGGCGGAGCGCGAGCTCACGAAGCTGCGCAGGGACCTGGGCGACATGGAGGTCCGGACGCTGCTCGCGGGCGAGTACGACAAGCGTGACGCCGTCGTCACCATCCGTTCGGGTGCGGGCGGGGTGGACGCGGCCGACTGGGCCGAGATGCTGCTGCGCATGTACCTGCGCTGGGCGGAGCGCCACGGTTACCCGACCAGGGTGCTGGACACCTCGTACGCGGAGGAAGCCGGCATCAAGTCGGCGACTTTCGAGGTCAAGGCGCCCTACGCCTACGGCACGCTCTCGGTGGAGGCGGGCACCCACCGGCTCGTGCGCATCTCGCCGTTCGACAACCAGGGCCGCCGGCAGACGTCGTTCGCG
>JADGOQ010000062.1 GCA_017882885.1 Actinomycetales bacterium
ACCGGGCGGTGCCACCGCCGTCCTTCGTCGGGCGGATCACCGCCGTGGCACCAGCGGGGCAGGTCACCGTGGCGGCGGCGGTGTCGATGGTGAAGCGGTCCTTGGCGAACCGGCCCGCGGGAGCGACAGGCGGCTGGACCTTGACCAGGACCCGCGCGCCGGCCCGCTCCAACTCGGCGACCAAGGCACCGGAGCCGGAGGCCGCATCCCCGTAGACCGCCAGACCCTCCCGGACCTCGCCGTCGTTCGCACCGTCGTGGACGCGGTCGTCGCTGTCCTGATCCCCGGTCGGAGTCGGGACGCTCAGGTCATCAGCGAGCAGATCCGTCGCCGGTTCGGCGTCCCCGCTGTTCCCGGCGGTGACGGTGGTCGCGGTGATGATCTCCGAGTCCGGGTCGATCCCGACATGACCCTTGTACCCGTCGAACCCGCGCGCCGCGGTCTTGTGCCCGTGCCGGGCCTGCGGGTCAACCGTGGACAATGGGGGCATGAGCGTCGCAACAACACCCACCCTGGCCGACCTGGCCGCCGGTTCGATGACCGTCGGCGGGCCCGATGGAATCCTCACACAGCAGCAGATCCACGACCACATCCTGGAGTCGCTGGCCAACATGGACTTCGACGGGAAGTCGGTGGCCCTCGTGGTCCCGGACGGCACCCGTTCGGTGCCCATGCACAAGATCCTCCCCGCCGTGCACGAAGCGCTGAAGGATCGCGCCTCGAAGGTGACGGTGCTGGTCGCGCTGGGCACGCACGCCGCCATGTCCGACGAGGCGATCGGTGCGTTCCTCGGGTTCGAGCCCGGCAATATCCAGGCCACCTACCCCGGGTGGACCGTGCTGAACCACGAGTGGTGGGACGAGGAGCACTGCTTCGCTGACCTCGGTGTCATCTCCGCGGAGGAGGTCACGGAGTACTCGGGCGGGCGTCTCCACGACGTCCCCATGCACGTCCTCGTGAACCGCCACGTGGTGGAGAAAGACATCGCCCTGGTCGTCGGCCCCGTGCTCCCGCACGAGGTGGTGGGCATGTCCGGCGGCAACAAGTACTTCTTCCCGGGGCTCTCGGGCCACGACGTCATCGACCTCTCCCACTGGGTGGGCGCCCTCATCTCCTCCTTCGAGATGATCGGCAGCATGGGCGTGACCCCCGTCCGCGCGCTCATCAACGCGGCCACCGAGCGGATCCCCAGCGAGAAGCTGTGCATCTCGGTGGTCACCGAGGCCGGGGCGCCGGAGCTCCACTCCGTGTCGGTCGGCACCACGGTCTCCGCCTGGGCCGCCGCCTCCGAGATCGCGGCAGCCAGCCACATCACCTACCTCGACCACCCCTACAAGCGCGTGGTCTCCATCCTGCCCACCATGTACGAGGACATCTGGACCGGGGCCAAGGGCTTCTACAAGATGGAGCCCGTGGTCGCCGAGGGCGGCGAGTTGATCATCTACGCGCCGCACATAACCGAGGTGTCCGTGATGCACCCCGGACTCCGCACGATCGGCTACCACAACCGCGACTACTACGTGAAGCAGTGGGACAAGTTCAAGGACCACCCGTGGGGCGAGCTGGCCCACTCCACTCACCTGCGCGGCATGGGGACGTTCGACGACGTCAACGGCGAGCAGAACCGCGTCACCGTCACGCTTGCCACCTCGATCCCGAGGGAGGAGGTCGAGCACTTCAACCTGAAGTGGATGGACCCAGCGGAAGTGGACATCGCCGCGATGGAAGCGGACCCTGACACCCTCGTGGTCCACAACGCGGGCGAGGTGCTCCACCGCCTGAGGAGCGAGTTGGGGTAGGTCGCGGCGCTGAAGTGGCGCCCCCGCCGTGTGGGCGCTACTTCGGTGCCGGGCCCGTCGAGGCCCGCTTGATCAGCTTCATCGGCACCACCATGGTGGGGGTGTGGGTGCGCCCACCCTTCAGCTCCGCGAAGATCCGGCGTGTGGCCACCGCCCCCTGCCCGTGGCCCGCCACGGCGAGCGTGGTGAGCGGCGGGTAGAAGACGGACGTGCTCTGGGTGTTGTCGATCCCCACGACCGAGACGTCCTCCGGAACGCGGAGCCCGTGCTCCCGGACCGCGTGGGAGAAGCCCAGCGCGACGTCGTCGTTGAACGCGACGACGGCGGTGGTGCGGTACTGCAGCCACTGCGAAAGCACTCCCGCGCCCCCGCGCACGGTGGGCTCCACCGGCCCGACCCGGCGCATCGTGATCCCGTGGCTGTGGCACGCGGCCTCGAGCGCCTCGCGGCGCGCCGCCGCGATCCACCATTGCGCCGGTCCCCCGATGAACGTGAGGTTCCTGTGCCCGAACTCCACGAGGTGCTCCACCACCTGCTGCATGCCGTCGTGGATGTTGTGCACCACCGAGGGGACCTCGCGCACCACGCGGTTCACCACCACCACGGGCTTCTGCTTGGCGGTCTGGATGACCACCGGGTCCGGGATGCGCGGGGAGATCATGATGATGCCGTCCGCGAAGTCGATGGTGCGTTCGATGGCCTGGCGCTCGAGATGGGCGTGGCCTCGCCCGTCCACCACGAGCACCGTGTAACCGGCGGCCGCCGCCTCGTCCTGGATGCCGTTGAGCGTGTCGAAGAAGAACAGGTTGCCCAGTGACGACACCGTCACCACCAGCATCTTCGTGCGGGCCTTCACGTCGGGGTGGGCGACCGAGCGGTCGCGGTAGCCCAGCTCTTCCGCCGTTTCGCGGATGCGCTGCGCCGTCTCCGGGCTCACGCGGCCGGGCCGCGAGAGCGCCCGGGAGACCGTGGAGGCCGCCACGCCCGCGGCCTCAGCCACGTCATAGATGGTGACCGCCTTGGTCCGACCATCCGGCTTGTTCTCTGGCACACACCCAGAGTAGCGCGCGGTTAACGGACCGCGCCGTACGCGACAATGGTCCCCATGAGTCGCCATGCGTGGATGGATGTGTCGGCTGGCGTGGCCGGGGACATGGTCCTCGGGGCGTGCGTGGACGCGGGCGCGAACCTCGCCGAGATCGAGGCCGTCGTGCGGCGGATCGTGGGCACCGCCGTCGCCCTGCGTGCCGAGCCCGTCATCCGCGCGGGCCAGCGCGCCACCAAGGTGCACGTGGCGGTCGACGGCGAATCCGCCCCCCACCGCACCTGGCGCTCCATCCGTGCGGACCTCACCGCCGCTGACCTCCCCGACTGGACGCGTGCGAGCGCCCTTGCGGTCTTCGGCGTCCTCGCGGGGGCCGAGGGCCGGGTGCACGGCATCGACCCCGAGGACGTCCATTTCCACGAGGTGGGCGCGCTGGACTCGATCGCCGACGTCGTCGGGGCGTGCGAGGGACTGCGCTTGCTCGGCGTCACGTCCGTGAGCGCCAGTCCCGTGGCGCTCGGCGAGGGGCGCATCCGCGCCGCCCACGGCGACATCCCGGTGCCCGTGCCCGCCGTCGCCCAGTTGGCGCTCGGCTGGGAGGTGCGCGCGACGCCGGGCGGGGCGCGCGACGACGGCGGCCACGACCACGACCGCGGTGGCCACGGCCACGACCACCCCGCCGTCGTCACGACTCCGGGGTCGATCGGCGAGCTCGCCACCCCCACCGGCATGGCGTTGGTGCGCGCGCTCGCGACCGCCTGCGAGCCGCTCCCGGCGATGCGGCTGGTCGCGGTGGGCGTGGGCGCGGGTGGGAAGGACTTCGCGGGTCACCCCAACGTGGTGCGTTTGCTGATCGGCACGACGCCGGGATCCGGTCACGACGCCCCCGCCCTGCGGGAGTTGCGCGCCAACGTGGACGACATGGACCCGCGCCTCTGGCCCGGGGTGCTGGACGCGCTGCTCGCCGCGGGCGCCGCCGACGCGTGGCTCACGCCGATCCTGATGAAGAAGGGCCGGCCCGCGCACTGCGTCAGCGCGCTCGCGGACGCCGGGCACGCGGACGCCGTCGCCGACGCGATGCTCCGCCACACCACCACGCTCGGGGTGCGCTCCACGCCCGTGGACCGCACCGTGCTGGAGCGCGGTTTCGCCACCGTCGCGGTGGAGGGCCACGCCGTCACGGTGAAGGTGGGGCACCGGGAGGGCGTGGTGGTGCACGCGGCAGCGGAGTTCTCGTCGGTCCAGCACCTGGCGGAGCACGTCGGCGCGAGCGAGTCCGAGGTGCTGACGCGCGCGAACGCCGCGATCGCGGCCGCGGGCTGGAGGCCGGGCGCCCCCGTGCCCGCCGGCGGGCTGGGGCGCGAGGTCGAGCCCCACACCCACGCGGCGGCCGGATCATGACGGCGGGGGTGTTAGCCGCGGCCCTCATGACGCAGGATGGTGGCATGGACATGGAGACGGGGCGGCTCGCGGGCCGCGCGCTGGCGGACGCCGACGCCGTCGGGGCGCTCCTCGTGGGCAGCGCCCCGCTCGGGGTGGCGTTCTCGGGAGGCGTGGACTCGGCGGTGCTGCTGGCCCTCGCGGTCCGCACGCTCGGGCCGGAGGGCGTCGTCGCCCTGATGGGGGTCTCGCCGTCGCTCGCGGCGGACGAGCGCGAGGCGGCGCGCCAGGTGGCGGACTTCATCGGGGCCCGCCTCGTCGAGTTCGAGACCCACGAGGGCGAGAACCCCCGCTACCGCGCGAACAACGCGGACCGCTGCTTCCACTGCAAGGACGAGCTCTTCAGCCGGATCTCCGCCGGGGTGGCGGCCGCCCACGGGATCCGCGCCGTCGCGTACGGCGAGAACGCCGACGACGCGCTGCGACCAGACCGGCCCGGTTCCCAGGCCGCCACGGACCATGCCGTCCTGCGGCCCCTCGCGGCGGCCGGGCTCACGAAGGAGCGGGTGCGGGACATCGCCCGCGCCCTCGACCTGCCGTGCGCGGACAAGCCCGCCGCGCCGTGCCTCGCCTCGCGCATCCCGCACGGCGAGGAGGTCACCCCCGAGAAGCTCGCGCAGGTGGAGGCCGGGGAGCGGGCGTTGCGCGCGCTCGGCTTCACCGACTCGCGCCTCCGCCACCACGGGCACATCGCGCGCATCGAGGTGCCGTCCCGCGAGATCGCCCGCTTCGCCGACGACGCCGTCCGCACCGAGGCCCTGCGCGCCGTCCGCGCCGCGGGCTTCCGCCACGTGGCGGTGGACCTCGCCGGGATCAAGTCCGGCGCGTTCACCCTGGAGGTACTCTCCCGCCGTGGCTGACGACCACTCCGACTCCATCGCCTGGCTGGACCACGACCGCGCCGCGCGACGCGGCTACCCCGAAGCCGTGTACTGCGAGGGCAAGTCCGTGGCCCAACTGCGGCACATCGCCGCCCGCATCCGCGAGTTCGCGAACCCGCACCCGGTGGGGAACACCCTCTTCACCCGGGCGAACGACGTCGCCGCCGCGGCGGTGCTCGCCGAACTCCCGGACGCGTTCCACGACGCCGAGGCGCGCCTCCTCGCCTGGCCGCCCACGCCGCCGGAGCCGGTGGGGGAGCTGGTGGTGATCGCGTGCGCCGGGACGTCGGACATCGCGGTCGCACGGGAGGCCGAGCTGACCGCTCAATACCTGGGGCGGCCCACGCGGCTGCTGGTCGACGTCGGCGTCGCCGGCATCCACCGCACCTTCGCCCGGCTGGACGTGCTGCGGGAGGCGGGGGCGATCGTCGTCGTCGCCGGCATGGACGGGGCGCTGCCCTCCGTGGTGGCCGGTCTGGTGCGGGTGCCGGTGGTGGCCGTGCCGACGTCGGTGGGCTACGGCGCCGCGTTCGGCGGAATAGCGCCGCTACTTGCGATGCTAAACGCCTGCGCTCCGGGGGTCGGAGTCGTGAACATTGACAATGGATATGGCGGCGCGCACCTGGCCGCACAAATCGCAGCACCCCGACATCCGCCCACAATCAACGAGGAGATAGCAGAATGACGTCACCTGGGAAGACGGGAACGGCCGACATCGGCGTGGTCGGACTCGCCGTCATGGGGTCGAACCTGGCCCGGAACTTCGCCCACCACGGCCACACCGTGGCGCTCTACAACCGCACCTACGCCCGCACCGAAGCGATGATGGCCGAGTTCGCCGACGACGGCGACTTCGTCCCCGCCGAGACGATCGAGGACTTCGTGGCCTCGCTGGCCAAGCCCCGCGTCGCGATCATCATGGTCCAGGCCGGCCGCGGCACCGACGCCGTCATCGACCAGCTCGCCCCCCTCATGGAAGAGGGCGACATCATCGTGGACTGCGGCAACGCGAACTTCCACGACACGATCCGCCGCGAGGCCGACATCCGCGCGAAGGGCCTGCACTTCGTGGGCTCCGGTGTGTCCGGTGGCGAGGAGGGTGCCCTCAAGGGCCCGTCGATCATGCCCGGTGGAACCCCCGAGTCCTACAAGCGCCTCGGCCCGATGCTCGAGGACATCTCCGCACACGTGGACGGCGCACCCTGCTGCATGCACATCGGTGCCGACGGCGCCGGCCACTACGTCAAGATGGTCCACAACGGCATCGAGTACGCGGACATGCAGCTCATCGCCGAGGCGTACGACCTGCTGCGCAAGGGCTTGGGCGCCTCACCCGCCGAGATCGCCGAGATCTTCACGGCCTGGAAGGCCACCGACCTCAACTCCTACCTGATCGAGATCACCGCCGAGGTGCTCAAGCAGGTGGACGCCGAGACCGGCAAGCCGCTCGTCGACGTGATCGTGGACCGGGCCGCCCAGAAGGGCACCGGAACCTGGACCGCGCAGAACGCGCTCGAACTCGGGGTGCCGCTCACCGGTATCACCGAGGCCGTGTTCGCCCGCGCCCTGTCCTCCGGTGTGGCGCAGCGCGCGGCCTCAGGCCCGCTCGAGGGTCACGCGGAACCTCTCACCATCACCGACCGCGACGCGTTCGTCGAGGACGTGCGGCAGGCGCTGTACGCCTCCAAGATCGTGGCGTACTCGCAGGGCTTCGTGCAGATCGAGGCCGCGGCGAAGGAGTTCAACTGGACGATCGACCTGGGCGGACTCGCCCGGATCTGGCGCGGCGGTTGCATCATCCGCGCCGGCTTCCTGAACGACATCACCGAGGCGTACGAGCGGGACGAGAACCTCCCCCTGCTGATGGCGGACGAGAACTTCGCGTCCAAGATCAACGCGTGCGTCCCGGCATGGCGCCGGGTCGTGTCGATTGGCGCCACGGCGGGCATCCCGCTGCCGGCGTTCGGTTCCTCCCTCTCCTACTTCGACGGCCTGCGCGCCGAGCGGCTGCCTGCCGCCCTGATCCAGGGCCAGCGCGACTTCTTCGGAGCCCACACCTACCTCCGCGTGGACAAGGCGGGCGTGTTCCACACCCTCTGGTCCGGCGACCGCACGGAGATCGCGACGGTGCCGTCCTCGCACTGATCCCGCCAGCGTGATCCAACTGATCCCGCACTGGACGGAGGGGCCCGCCGGAAGGCGGGCCCCTCCGTCGTACTTGTGGTGATCGCCGTCACCGTGTGCGAGGGTGGTGCCATGGATATCCCGGAGCGGATCAACTACACCGCACGCGTGACCTCCACGGGCGGGCGGGGCGGTCACGCCATCTCGGACGACGGCTCCGTGGACGTGATTCTCACATCCCCGTCGGTCGGCGCCGACCCCGCGTCGAGCACGAACGCGGAGGAACTCTTCGCTGCGGCCTGGTCGGCGTGTTTCAACGATGCAATCAGGCAGATCGCGAAATCCGACGGAGTGGACTCGTCCGGCTCGGCGGTCGCGGTGAGCGTGGGCTTCGGGCCGCATGAGGAGTCCTCGGCGATCTCGGTGCTCATCGAGGTGGCGATCCCCGGGCTGGACCTCGCCACTGTCCAGGACCTCGCCGACCACGCCCACCGGATCTGCCCGTACTCCAAGGCCACCCGGAACAACGTCCCCGTGGAGGTGCGCGCCATCGAACGCTGACAGCGGCGGGGGCGTCGAAGGCGACGCCCCCGCCGCGCAACACCAAGGCCCCGCACAACGTGGTGCGGGGCCTTTCACAGTGTTCGCCCCGTGGTCGGGGCCCTGCTTGAGCCGGGATTGAGCCGGATCGGGGCGGTCCTACTCGGAGTCGTAGTCCTCCGGGTACGCGGTGGTCTTCTTCCTGCCGGCGGTGTTGATCCTGTCCTTCACCAGGCCCGCGACCTGGTCGGTCAGCTTCGAGCCCTGCTGGCGGGCGAGATCGCCGACCGTCTGGTCGGCCTTGTGGACCACACCCTGCACCGGGGTGGACTGCCACACCGCAGTGGAGGCCTTCTTGATCTTCTCGTACTGGCCGCGCCCGGCCCGGGTGCCCAGCAGGTAGCCGAGGCCGGCGCCGAGAAGGAACGGGAACTTGCTCATCTTTTCCTCCTGGAATGTGGATGTGTCCAGCTTACGGAGCCCGCGCCGCCCGCGCGACAGAACGCCCGGCCCGAGGCGCTTCCGTCGCGCGAGCCGCGCGGATACGCTCCCCACATGGTGCGACGCAACCTCCAGACCGTCAGCGACGAGAAGGTCCTCGCGGCCACAGGCGAGGGCCGGGAGCACTGGTTCGGACTGCTCGATACCGCGGGCGCCCCCGGCTGGAAGCACGGGGCGATGGCGTCGTTCCTCCAGGACCAGGGCGTCTCCGGGTGGTGGAGCCAGAGCATCACCGTCGCCTACGAGCAGGAGCGCGGACTGCGCCAGCCGGGCCAGCGTCCCGACGGCACCTTCGAGGCGAACGTCTCGAAGACCCTGCGCGCCACTCGTGCCCGGCTGTGGCCCCTGCTGGCCGACGACGACGCGCGCGAGGCGTGGCTCGGCGTCGCCGTGTCCGTGGCCGGGCAGACCGACGGGCGCGCCCTGCGCCTGACAGGCCCGGACGACTCGACGGTGACGCTCCGGCTCGATTGGCTGGACAACGACGCGGCGGCGCCCGGCACGCCCCCACGCGTCCGGGTCTCGGTGCGGCACCGCCACCTCGCGAACCACGACGACGTGGACGCGGCGAAGGCGCGGTGGCAAGCGGCCCTCGGACGCCTGGCCGAGGTGGTGGCGACCTAGCCGTACCGCCCACGGAGGTTGGCGACAGACGGCACGTCGGCGCGACCGCAGCCCCAACCTCCGTGGACAGAGGAAGCAGGGCTCAGGACTCGTGGTGGTGCCGGTTGCGTTCCCGGAGGGTTTGGCGGGCCACCCCCGGGCGGGGTGTTCTGGACGGGTCGATCGAGGGGGGTGGGATGAACCAGACCCCGGACCTGTCGATGCGGATCTCCCATTCGTGGCGGTGGACCCGATGGTGGCACCGGGAACACAACAACACCCCGTCGGACAGATCGGTCCGCCCACCCTTCGCCCAGTCCACACCGGCGTGGTGGGCCTCCACGAAGGTGGTCTGCCCGCAGGAGGCGCACCCCCCGTCCCGCCCCCACAGGGCCAGGACCTGGTACCGGGAGAACAGCCGGGTCGAGCGACCCAGGTCCAGCGGAAGCGAGGCCCCTCCGAACACCGCCGGCAGCAGGCCCGCCGAGCACGCCGACCGGCGGGCCGTCGCGGCCGAAACGGGCTGGGCGATGCCGTCAAGGGTCGCGAACCCGCACCCACCCTCACGGTCCTGCAGGTCCTCCACGTCCATCCGCACCACCACGGTGGTGGCGGGCAGGCCCGGGACCCGATCCTCACAGCCCAGCACATGGCGGGCGAAGTCCGCCAGTCCGTCCGCGCAGATCTGCGCCGACGAACGCGTCTCGGACATCACCCGCACACCCCCGTTGCCATCAACAGCCGAGCCGGCGCCATCGCCAACCGAACCGGCCGCGCCGTCCGCGTCGTGCTCACCGGCGCAGGTGGTCCCGCCGGGGTGGTTGTGCCCGCGGGACTCCCGCAACGCGAACGACACGTACGCCTCCAGGGCGGCCTTGATCGGGGCGCCCGTCTCCGGGTCGAACGACCCCCGCAACTGGAGGCGCCCCGCCTTGTCCTCCCGCACGGTGAGGGACCGGCCCGCCCGGAGGACCTCCTCCCGGGGTTCCACCCCGTCCGGGTCCAGGTGCGCTTCCATCCTCTTCACCAGTTCGAGGACCTGGTCCAACGAGAACCGCGTCGCCTTCTCGGCCAGCATCTCCTCCGCCGCGTCCACCCGATCCGGGGCGACCCGGGACCCCAACCCGTCCAACATGCCCATGATCAGATGCGCCGCCTCCACACTGATACTGCCCTCGTGCAGCACCGCCGCCACGTGCGGGTGCACCGCCGGGAGCACCTCGCCCACCAGGGACCGCCGTCGGGCGGTGCCCTTCCCCACCGCGGCCATGACCGCCGCCCGGGCCACATGACCGCCGGTGGACGCCGCCACCAGCCGGCCCGGCGAGGAGAACCCCGACCGGTGCGCCAGACCCTCCATGCGCGAGCCCACCGGGGAACGTTCCGCGACCTCCCCCGCCAACGCCGCGGTCAGCGCATCCACCCGCCGCCCCAACGCGGTGACCCGGTCCAACAGGGCCAGCAGGCCGCCGTCGTCCATCTGACCCACCAACACCGACACGTCGTCCGAGTCGAGCAGACCGAACGGCGGCAACGCCCCCACCCACACCTCACCCAACACCGCCGCCGCGGTGTTGATGCTGATCAGCGGGCCATCCATGAATCAATCCTCCCGCCAACCACTGACACCAACCC
>JADGOQ010000063.1 GCA_017882885.1 Actinomycetales bacterium
ATTCCGGCACCCCTGCCGCCCACCCGAACAGCCGGTTCACGGTGCGTGCCGACCAGGCCGCTTCGATCTCCCCCGAGTGGGAGGACCCGGCCGGCGTGCCGATCGACGTCATCCTGTTCGGTGGCCGCCGCGCCCGCAACGTGCCGCTCGTCTCCGAGTCCTACGGCTGGAACCACGGCGTGTTCGTGGGCGCCACGGTGTCCTCGGAGCAGACCGCCGCGGCCGAGGGTTCGGTGGGCTCGCTCCGGCGCGACCCGTTCGCCATGCTGCCGTTCTGCGGCTACAACATGGCCGACTACTGGGGCCACTGGATGGACATGGGGGAGACGCTGGGCGACAAGGCCCCGAAGATCTTCCAGGTCAACTGGTTCCGCAAGGACGCTGAGGGCACCTGGCTGTGGCCGGGCTTCGGGGACAACGCCCGGGCGATCGAGTGGGCGCTCCGCCGTATCAACGGCGAGGTGGAGGCCGTGGACGCGATCTCGGGTCGCATCCCCGCCAAGGGTGACCTGAACGTCGAGGGCCTCGACCTCCCGGAGGGCACCTACGAGAAGCTGTTCGAGCTCGACCCCGACGCATGGTCGGCCGAGGCGGACCTGACCAAGGAGTACTTCGACCAGTTCGGTGACAAGGTGCCCGCCGCGCTCTACGCCGAACTCGACGCGCTCCGCGCCCGGATCGACGCCGCCCGCGAGGGATAGCCGACCCGCCAAACAGACGGATGCCCGGCACACCCCACGGTGTGCCGGGCATCCGGGCGCTTGCGGTCCCACAGGCTGTCATGGCCGCGATCAATCCGTGCGCCGCACGTTAGGCTCACGCTTGTGAAAATCCTCCTCCTCGGATCCGGTGGCCGCGAGCATGCGCTCGCGCGGGCGCTCGCCGCTGATCCGGTGACCGACGAGCTGCTCGTTGCCCCCGGCAACCCCGGCACCGCCGCGATCGCCACCAACGTGGCGCTGGACATCAACGATCCCGGGGCGGTGGCCGGGTTCGCGGCGTCGCGCAAGGTGGACCTCGTCGTCGTCGGGCCGGAGGCGCCCCTCGTGGCCGGGGTCGCGGACGCCGTGGCCGCAGTCGGCATCGCCGTGTTCGGGCCGAGCGCCGAGGCCGCGCGGCTGGAGGGTTCGAAGGCCTTCGCGAAGGAGATCATGGCCGCCGCCGGGGTTCCCACGGCGATGGCCCGCGTCTGCACCACCCTCGACGAGGTGCGGGACGCGATGGACAGCTTCGGGGCGCCCCACGTGATCAAGGCGGACGGGCTGGCTGCCGGAAAGGGCGTCGTCGTGACGTCCGACGCCGTCGAGGCGCTCGCCCACGCGGCCACCTGCCTCGTCCGCACGGGCGAGGACGAGCCGCGCGTCGTCGTCGAGGACTACCTGGACGGCCCCGAGGTCTCGCTGTTCTGCGTGTGCGACGGCGTTGACGTGGTGCCCCTCGTCCCGGCACAGGACTTCAAGCGCGCCCTCGACGGCGACGCCGGCCCCAACACCGGCGGCATGGGCGCCTACTCCCCGCTCCCGTGGGCGGGGGAGGACCTCACGGACGAGGTGCTGCGGCGCGTCGCCCGCCCCGTGCTGCGCGAGATGGCGGGGCGCGGCACCCCATTCACCGGCGTCCTGTACTGCGGTCTTGCCCTGACCTCCCGCGGGCTGCGGGTGGTGGAGTTCAACGTCCGCTTCGGTGACCCGGAGACCCAGGTGGTGGTCCCGCGGCTGCGGACCCCGCTGGCCGGCCTCCTGTACAGCGCCGCCCGGGGGCGCCTCTCCACCGCCGACGAGCCGCGGTGGTCCCGCGGTGCCGCCGTCACCGTGGTGGTCGCGGCCGAGGGCTATCCCGGCACGGTTCGCTCCGGCGACCCGGTCACCGGCATCGAGGAGGCCGAGGCACTCGAGGGCGTCCACGTGATCCACGCGGGGACGCGGCGGGACGACGACGGCGCCCTGGTGAGTTCCGGGGGGCGCGTGCTGTGCGTCGTCGGGCAGGGGGAGAGCCTCGACGCGGCGAGGGCGCGAGCCTACGAGGGCGTTGCGAGGATCCGCCTCGCGGGCTCCCACCACCGCGGCGACATCGCCGCCAATGTGGATTCAGTCTCAATACCGTCATGAACGGGCAAACCCGCATGAAACAATGCATTCTTGGGGGAGAGGGAGGGGTGCATGTTTGATCTGGATGGATGGGCGCACGTGTCGTCGGGCAAGGTCCGCGACCTCTACGCGCCCCAGGATGCGTCCGCGCACGGCAGTGGCGACGTCATCCTCGTCGTGGCCTCCGACCGCATCTCCGCATTCGACCACGTCCTGCCCACGCCCATCCCGGACAAGGGCAAGATCCTCAGCCAGCTCAGCCTGTGGTGGTTCGACCAGCTGAAGGACGTCATCCCCAACCACGTCGTGAGCCTCGACGTGCCGGCGGCGGTGCGCGGGCGGGCAATGATCTGCCACCGGCTCATCATGCTCCCGGTGGAATGCGTGGCTCGCGGCTACATCTCCGGCTCGGGACTGAGCGAGTACCGGGCCACCGGCTCGATCTGCGGAATCGAACTCCCGGTCGGCCTGCGTGAGGGGGACGAGCTCGCGGAGCCCATCTTCACCCCCGCTGCCAAGGCGCACCTCGGCGAGCACGACGAGAACATCTCGTTCGAGGAGCTGAAGAGGCGGGTGCGTGCGTTCGCCCCCATGTTGCGGGCCACCACGCTGGAGCTCTATTCGCGGGCGCGGGAGATCGCCGCCCGGCAGGGCCTCATCCTCGCGGACACCAAGTTCGAGTTCGGCATCGCTGCCGAGTCCTCGTTCGCGCGGGACATCATCCTCGCCGACGAGGTGCTCACCTCGGACTCGTCACGGTACTGGGACGCCCGTGAATGGCAGCCGGGCCAGCAGCAGGTCAGCTTCGACAAGCAGTTCGTGCGGGACTGGCTCCTGTCCCCGGCGTCCGGCTGGAACCGTGCCGAGGACGAGCCGCCACCCCCGCTCCCGGACGAGATCGTCGAGAAGACCCGGGCGCGTTACCTGGAGGCGTTCCGCCGGCTCACGGGCACCAACCCCGAGCTGTAGCGCTCCCTGCCCGCATGGTGGCCGATGGGCTGCGCGTCGCGGCGTCGGCGTTACTGTGGAGCCACCAAACCCGCCGCAGGAGGTCACCGTGGGACGGATCATCGTCGAGGTCATGCCGAAGCCCGAACTGCTGGACCCCCAGGGGAAGGCAGTGGCGGGCGCGCTGCCCCGGCTGGGGTTCGACCAGTTCACCGCGGTCCGCCAGGGCAAGCTGTTCGAGCTGACCGTCGCGGGCGACGTGACGGAAGCCGACCTCGACGCCGCCGGTCAGGCGGCCGGGACGCTGCTGTCCAACCCGATCATCGAGGATGTCATCCGCGTGGTTGAGGCGGAACAGCGGTGACGGGTGCGCGCGTCGGCATCGTGACCTTCCCGGGCTCGCTGGACGACCGCGACGCCGCCCGCGCGGTCCGCCTCTCGGGGGGCGACGCCGTCCCGCTCTGGCACGGTGAGGCCGACCTCAAGGGCGTGGACGCCATCATCCTGCCGGGTGGCTTCTCCTACGGTGACTACCTCCGGGCGGGCGCCATCGCGCGCTTCGCGCCCGTGATGGACCGCGTGGTGGACGCTGCGCGGGGGGGCATGCCGGTGCTCGGCATCTGCAACGGCTTCCAGGTGCTGTGCGAGTCCCACCTCCTTCCCGGGGCGCTCATCCGCAACGACCACCAACTCTTCATCTGCCGTGACCAGCAGTTGCGCGTGGAGAACACCGACACTGCCTGGACCAACGCCTTCGCCCCCGGGCAGGTGATCACCGTCCCGCTGAAGAACGGTGAGGGTGGCTTCATCGCCGCCGACGCCACCCTGGACGCGCTCGAGGCCGAAGGCCGGGTGGTGTTCCGCTACGTGGGCGGCAACCCCAACGGCTCGGCGCGCGACATCGCCGGGATAACCAACGAGGCCGGGAACGTCGTGGGGCTCATGCCGCACCCCGAGCACGCGGTGGAGGCCGGCTACGGGCCCGACGGGCCACTCGGTCCCCGCACCGGCACCGACGGCGCCGAGTTCTTCGTCTCGGTGCTCCGGCGGGTGCTGTCCGCCGCCTGACGGCAGAGCCGCCCGGGCGGGCAACGATTGGATGTTTCCACCAGATTGCCTTTGCCCTCGGCGCACGCCGACCCGCCGCGGTGCGGCGTCTTTTCGGTGGCTTCGCGGTGAACAGCGGGTGTCGTCGTCCTGTGGGGGACAGCCAAAACGGTGTTCCGGTGGCTCCTGAGGCTGTGCATAACGGTGGACAACGGGATTGTCAAGTGGTTCGAGCGATTTGGCGTGTTATTGATGACCGTCATTGTGAAACGCTGCAATTGCAGCGAATCCGGGCCGAACCTGCTCGCGGGAGCGCGATCACAGGCGCCCGGCCGCGCCGCCGGGACCCTGTGCACACCCTTGTGGACACAGCCTGTGGACAACTCCCTGCGACTGGCGGAATCAAGGGAAACCGCCGGTGAACAACGCGCGCAGCGACCCGTCAGGAATCCAGCGACCCCACCAGCCCGGAGAAGTGGACCCTGCCGGAGCGGGACCGCGCGGTGAACGCCGTGCCGCCCTCCCGGGGGCCGAACTCAAGGACCACCGTGGCGGGGAGCAGGACGGGCTTGGCGAACTCCACCCCCCACTCGAACGGCCCCACCGGCTGGGGCACCGCGGCGAGCGCACGCGCCGCGGTGTACATCCCGTGCGCGATCGGGCGGGGGAAGCCGAATGCCTTCGCGCCCAGGCGCGAGGTGTGGATCGGGTTGCGGTCCCCGGAGATCTCGGCATAGCGCTTGCCGGTGTCCGCCGGGAGCCTCCAGACGTGCCGTCCCACCGGGACCACGAACACGTCGACCCGCTGCACCTCGCTCGCGCCCTCCGCCCCCGGCACCCGCACCCCCTTGGCGAGGTAGGTGGACGTGCCCGACCACACGACGTCGTCGGCGCCACTCGCCGTGAGGTGGACGTCCACGAGCGCGCCGCGGCGGTGCGGCCGGAGCCCGTCCGCCCAGGCGGTGAAGGTCAGTGACTCGCCGAAACGCAGCGGTCGCCGTTGCGTCACCCGGTTGGCGATGTGCACCATCCCAAGTGCCGGCAGGGGGAAGTCGGGCCGCGTCATGAGTGCCGTGGACAGCGGGAAGCCCAGCACATGCACGTAACCCGCCGGGAGATCGTCCGTGCCGGATGCACCCACGAGGTGCTGGTAGGCGGACAGTTGTGCGGTGTCGGCCGTGACGGGGCCGTGCACGAGCGCGAGTTCGGGCAACCTCCTGGCCTGCTTCCGGAAGGCGGCGACGGCGCCGCCCGCGAGCGCCCGGCGACGGCCCGCGGCGAGTCCGGGGAGCGCGGCGAGCTCGAGCAGGCGGTACGCCGGCGGTGGCAGGGCCGCCCCGAACCCGGCCGCGCTCACTGCCCCACCATGCTCTGGCCGCACACCCGGAGCACCTGGCCGTTGACGCCACCGGCGGCCGGGGAGCACAGGAAGGCGATCGCCTCGGCCACATCCACCGGCAGCCCACCCTGCTGCAGCGAGTTGAGTCGCCGGGCCACCTCCCGCGTGACCGGTGGAATCCTGCTCGTCATCTCGGTCTCGATGAACCCGGGCGCCACCGCATTGGCGGTGCCGCCCAGCTCCGCGAGGGTGGGGGCGAGCGCGCGGGTCATGCCGATGATCCCCGCCTTCGCCGCACCGTAGTTGGTCTGGCCGCGGTTGCCCGCGATGCCGGAGGTGGAGGCGAGCGCCACCAGCCGCGGGGCGGGCCCGAGCCCGCCGGCGCGCCCCAGCTCCACGAACGTGCGGTTCATCGTGAGCGGCGCCGCGATGTTGACCGCGATGAGGTCGTTCCACCTGTCCGGGGTCATGTTCGCGAGCAGCTTGTCCCGCAGGATGCCGGCGTTGTGCACCACGATGTCCAGCCCGCCGTGCCGCGCGACCGCGTGCGCGTGGATGCGCTCGGCGGCGTCGGGGGCGGTGATGTCCAGTTGCAGGGCCGTCCCCCGGGCGCCGTTCATGACGGCGGCCAGCGAGTCCCCGGCGGCGGGCACGTCCACGCCCACCACCGTGGCGCCGTCGCGGTGCAGGACGCGGGCGATCTCGGCGCCGATACCGCGCGCCGCCCCGGTCACCACCGCAACCCTGCCCTGCAGCGGGTGGTCCCACGAGGGGTCCTCCGCGCCCGGGCCCGTCACCAGCAGCGGCTGGCCGTCGACGAACGCGGAGCGCGCCGACAGCAGGAAGCGCAGCGTGCCGAGCGCGCTGGGCGTGACCACCCCGACGCCGTCGGCCAGCACGATCCCGTTGCCGGTGGCGCCGGACCGCAGCTCCTTGGCGAGCGAGCGGAGGAAGCCGTCGACACCGTTCCGCGCGGCCGTGACCTCCGGCGCCGGCGGGCCGCCGACGGCGGGCCGCGAGATGGTCACCACGCGCCCCGACCGGCCGAGCCGGCGCAGGGTGGAGCCGAGCTCCAGCACCGGCGCCGCGAGGTCGCGCGGATGGGTGATCCCGGTCAGGACCACGACGACTGCGCCCCACCGGGCGTCCTCGGCGAGGTGGGTGTCGCGCCGCACGTCCAGGCCCCATGGCAGCATGGCCCGGGCGACCGCGTCGGCATCGGTGCGGGAGGACTCGTCCGAGACCACCAGCACGGGTCCCGTGACGAGCGGCGTGCCCGGCCCCGCGTGGCGGCGCAGCGTGACGGGCTTCGGGAGGCCGAGCCTGTCCGCGAGTGTCTTCCCGAACCCGCCGGAGACGAAGTCGATGTACTTGTCGCTCACACCGCCTCCAGGATCATCGCGGTGGCCTGCCCGCCCGCGGCGCACACGGAGATCAGCCCGAGGGCGGGCGCGCCCGCGCGGTGCCGCGACTGGCCGCGCTCGTGCAGGAGTTTGGCGAGTGTGCCCACGATGCGGCCGCCGGTGGCGGCGAAGGGGTGGCCCGCGGCGAGGGACGAGCCGGTCACGTTGAGCCGGGCGCGATCCACCTCCCCGACGGCGTGCTCCCGGCGCAGGCGGGTGCGGGCGAAGTCGTCATCGGCGAGGGCCGCGAGCGTGGCCAGCACGGTGGAGGCAAAGGCCTCGTGGATCTCGATGAAGTCGAAGTCGTCGAGCGTGAGCCCGTTGCGGTCCAGCAGCCGCGGGACGGCGTACGCGCCGCCCATGAGCAGCCCCTCCCGGCCGGACGGGAAGTCAACCGACGCGGTGGCGGCGTCGACCACGGTGGCGAGGGGGGCGTACCCGCGCCGGTCCGCCCAATCGGCCGAGGCGAGCAGCACGGCCGAGGCGCCGTCGGAGAGCGGGGTGGAGTTGCCGGCCGTCATGGTGGCGGGGACGGTGGCGTCCTTGCCGAACACGGGCTTCAGCGCCGCGAGCTTCTCCGGGGAGGTGTCCGGGCGGAGCGACTCGTCGCGGGTGAGCTTCCGGTACGGGGTCATGAGGTCGTCGAAGAAGCCACGCTCGTAGGCCGCGGCGAGGTTCCGGTGCGACGCGAGGGCGAGTTCGTCCTGCGCCTCGCGGGTGATGCCCCACAGCGCCGTCGTCAGCGCCTGGTGCTCGCCCATGGAGAGGCCGGTGCGCGGCTCGGCCACGTCCGGGGCCACCGGGACCAGGTCGGCGGGGCGGATCCGGGCGACGAGTGCCACTCTCTGCTTTGCGGTCCGCGCCCGGTTGAGGGCGAGCAGGGTGGTGCGCAGGCGCTCGGAGACCACGATGGGAGCGTCCGACGCCGAGTCCACGCCACCGCCGATGCCCACCTCGGCCTGCCCGAGCGCGATCTTGTTCGCGACGCCCACGATGGCCTCCAGACCCGTGGCGCAGGCCCGCTGGACGTCGTAAGCGGGGGTGGAGTGGTCGAGCGCGGAGCCGAGGACGGACTCGCGGGTCAGGTTGAAGTCCCGGGGGTGCTTGAGCACGGCACCCGCTGCGACGTCGTCGAGCTGTTCACCCGCGAGGCCGAAGCGGGCGACGAGGCCGTCGATGGTGGCGGTGAGCATGTCCTTGTCGGCGGCGCTCCGGTAGGCGCCGCCGGCCTTCGCGAACGGGATGCGGTTGGCGCCGATCACGACGGCGCGGGGGTGGTCGGTGGGCACGGGGTCTCCTGGTGGGGTGGCGGTTGTCCCGACTGCGGTACCAGTAGTACCTGATACTCTCGGTTTCATGTACTCCATCACAGGGCATGACGGGCGTTCCGTCAACTCGAACGGCGGCGTCGATGTGCTCGGCGCGGGCGTCGTCGCCCTGGAGGGGGCCGGTCCCGGTGAGGTGGCGCCCGCGCCGGACGGTCGCACCACGCGCTGGGACGGCCACCGCTCGCAGCGGCGCCTCGAGATGGTGCGCCAGATCCGGCGGGTGGTGCACGAGCACGGCCCCGACATCTCGATGGAGGAGATCGCGACTCGGCTGGGCACGTCGAAGTCGATCCTGTACCGCTACTTCCGGGACAAGACCGCCCTGCAGGTGGCGTTGGGCGAGTACATCCTGGGGCGCGCGCGCTCGCGCCTCGCCGAGGCGTCCGCCTCCAGCCGTGACCCGCGCCGCGCCGTCGAGGCGATGGTGGCCACCTACCTGGAGATCGTGGACCAGTCCCGCAACGTGTTCCTCTTCGTGAACCGGCCCGCGCAGGCGGCCGCCGAGGGCAACCTGCGCGTCTTCGTCGGGCAGGTGGAGGACCTCGTGGCGGCCACCCTCGCCCGCCTGTTCCCGGAGGGTGTCATTCCGGCGGCCCGGCTGCGCATCTGGGCGGCGGCGACGGTGGGGCTCGTGCGTGGCGCCGCGGAGGAGTGGATCACCACCCCGGCCCCGGACCGCCCCACCCGCGAACTGCTGGGCGCCGACCTCGCCACGATGGTCTGGGACGGCACCCACGCCCTCATCTCCACCGACCGTTCGCCGGCCGATGCCCAGGACGAGACACAGGACAGGTGACACCATGACCGACCTCATGAACCCCGCCACCGGGACGACGGCGCCTCCCGCGGGAGCCGCGCCGTCGGCCACCACCCCGGGCTCCCCGGGCCTGCTCGACATCGCGACGCTGCCGAGCCCGGGCGTGGAGCAACCCTTCCCCGAGGGGGAGCGCATCGACGTCGCCGCGCTGGCGGACGTCCTGGACGGGCGCTGGCGGGCCATCCGCCGCGAGGTGCGTGCGCTCGCCGGGGACCCGGACCTCGTCAAGATCGAGGGGCTGCCGATGGCGGAACACCGCGAGCGCGTGCTCGCGCAGCTGCGGACGCTCGCGGACAGGGGCGTGCCCGGGCGCGGCTTCCCCGCGTACGTGGGCGGCGGCCAGGACCCCGGCGGGTTCCTTGCGGGCTTCGAGGAGCTCGTGCTGCTGGACCCGTCCCTCCAGATCAAGGCGGGCGTGCAGTGGGGGCTGTTCGCCTCGGCGATCAACCAGCTGGGCACCCGGGCCCACCACGACAGGTGGCTGCCCGCGGCCCTCTCCCTGGAGCTGCCCGGCTGCTTCGCCATGACCGAGATCGGGCACGGCTCGAACGTGGCCGGGGTCCTGACCACCGCCGAGTACGACGCCGCTGCCCAGGAGTTCGTGATCCACACCCCGGTGCGTTCGGCGTGGAAGGAGTACATCGGGAACTCGGCACTCCACGGCCTCGCCGCGGTGGTGTTCGCGCAGCTGGTGACGGGTGGCGTGAACCACGGCGTCCACGCGTTCCTCGTGCCGATCCGCGCGTCCGACGGCGCCGGCGGGACGACGCTCCTGCCCGGCATCGCGGTGGAGGACGACGGGCTGAAGGGCGGGCTCAACGGCATCGACAACGGCCGACTCGCCTTCGACCACGTCCGCATCCCGCGCGAGAACCTGCTGAACCGCCACGGCGACGTGGCGGCGGACGGCACCTACAGCTCGCCCATCGAGTCGCCGGGACGGCGCTTCTTCACGATGTTGTCCACCCTGGTGCAGGGGCGGGTGTCGCTCTCGGGCGCGGCCGCGGCGGCGAGCAGGGTGGCGCTCGCGACGGCGATCCGCTACGGCTCCGAGCGCCGTCAGTTCACGGGTGCGGACGAGCACGAGGAAGTGGTGCTGCTCGACTACCAGCGCCACCAGCGCCGGCTGCTGCCGCTGCTGGCGCGCACCTACGCCGCGAACTTCGCGCAGGCCGAGCTGCTGGAGCGGTTCGACGGCGTGTTTTCCGGTGCCCACGACACTGATGCGGACCGGCAGGACCTGGAAACCCAGGCCGCCGCCGCGAAGGTGGTGAACACCTGGCTCGCGCTCGACGCGCTGCAGGAGTCCAGGGAGGCCTGCGGCGGCGCCGGGTTCATCGCCGAGAACCGGCTCGTGGGGCTGCGGCAGGACCTGGACGTCTACGTCACGTTCGAGGGGGACAACAACGTCCTGCTCCAGCTGGTGGGCAAGCGGCTGCTGACGGACTACGGCCGGTCCATGGCCAAGGTGGACATCGCCGGCCGCGCCCGCTGGGTGGCCGTGCGCGCCGCCGACATGACGCTGCACCGCACGCCGCTGCGCCGCGCCGCGCAGTCCATCCGGGACACCGGTTCCATGGCGCGCTCCGCCGGGCACCTCCGGGCGGAGGACACCCAGCGCGAGCTCCTGGAGGACCGGGTGGAGACGATGGTCGAGGACGTGGCGCTGGCGCTGCGCGCCGCGAGGAAGGCTCCGGCCGAGCGCGCTGCCGCGATCTTCAACGCGCACCAGGACGCCCTCATCGAGGCGGCCCGGGCGCACGCCGAGCTGATGCAGTGGGAGGCCTTCACGGCGGGACTCGCCGCGGTGAAGGACGGGCCGACGCGCCGGGTCCTCACGAGGCTGCGCGACCTGTACGGGCTCACGCTCATCGAGCAGCACCTCGCGTGGTACCTGATCAACGGCCGGCTCTCCAGCCAGCGCGCCCAGGCTGTCACGTCGTACGTGAACCGCCTGCTGGTGCGGCTGCGCCCCCACGCCCGCGACCTCGTGGACGCCTTCGGGCTGGGAGACGAGCAGGTGCGTGCCACGATCGCCACGGGCATCGAGGGGGCGCGCCAGGCGGAGACCCGCGAGTACGAGCGCACGCAACGCGCCAGCGGCCGCGAGCCCATCAACGAGAAGGTGCTGCACGAGGGCCAGAAGCGGGCGGGGCTGGCGCGCCCCTGACGCACCCCGGCGCTCGCAGCGGCGCTGCCCGGGCGGCGTCGGGCGACGGCGAGGGCTGGTCACGTGTCGGACGGCCCGGCGGGGCGGTGGTGCGGCTGGGTAGCATCGCGGCGTACCACTCGCACCCGGGGGATCAATGACCAGCACCATGCCGGACACAGTCGAGAACGCCGCCGCCACCCCTGACGTCGAACTGCCGTACCGTGACCTCGGCCTGAAGGACGACGAGTACCGGGAGATCGTCAACCTGCTGGGTCGCCGCCCCACCGCCGCCGAGCTCGCCATGTACTCGGTGATGTGGTCCGAGCACTGCTCCTACAAGTCCTCCAAGATCCACCTGAAGCAGTTCGGGGACAAGACCACCCGTGCGATGCGTGAGCACCTGCTCGTGGGTATGGGCGAGAACGCCGGCGTGGTGGACGTCGGCGACGGCTGGGCGGTCACCTTCAAGGTGGAGTCCCACAACCACCCCTCCTTCGTGGAGCCCTACCAGGGCGCCGCCACCGGCGTCGGGGGCATCGTGCGGGACATCATGGCCATGGGCGCCCGCCCCGTCGCGGTGATGGATCAGTTGCGTTTCGGTGCGATCGACCACCCGGACACCGCGCGCGTCGTGCACGGGGTGGTCTCCGGCGTCGGCGGGTACGGCAACTGCCTGGGCCTGCCCAACATCGGCGGGGAGACCGAGTTCGATCGCTCCTACCAGTCCAACCCCCTCGTGAACGCGCTGTGCATCGGCGTGATGCGCCACGAGGACATCCACCTCGCCAACGCCACCGGCGTGGGCAACAAGGTGGTGCTCTTCGGCGCCCGCACCGGCGGCGACGGCATCGGCGGCGCCTCCATCCTCGCCTCCGAGACGTTCGAGGAGGGCGGTCCCACCAAGCGGCCGTCCGTCCAGGTGGGCGACCCCTTCATGGAGAAGGTGCTGATCGAGTGCTGCCTGGAGCTGTTCCGGGCGGGCGTGGTCGAGGGCATCCAGGACCTGGGCGCCGCCGGCATCTCCTGCGCCACGTCCGAACTCGCCTCCAACGGCGACGGCGGCATGCACGTGGACCTCGAGAACGTCCTCCTGCGGGACCAGTCCCTCACCGCCGGCGAGATCCTCATGAGCGAGTCCCAGGAACGGATGATGGCGGTGGTGGCGCCCGAGAAGCTCGAGCGCTTCCTTGGGATCACCCGCAAGTGGGACGTCGAGACCGCGGTGATCGGTGAGGTCACCGGGACCGGCCGGCTCACCATCGACCACCACGGCCACCGGATCGTCGACGTCGCGCCGCGGACCGTCGCCCACGAGGGCCCCACCTACGACCGCCCGTACCGCCGGCCGCCGTGGCAGGACGCGCTGAACGCCGACGTCGCCGAGAAGCTGGCCCGCCCCACGACGCCGGCGGAGTTGCGGGACCAGGTGCTCGAGGTTGTCACCTCGCCCAACCTCGCCTCCAAGGCGTGGGTCACGGACCAGTACGACCGCTACGTGCAGGGCAACACCGCCCTCGCGCAGCCCGACGACGCCGGCGTGATCCGCGTCGACGAGGTGAGCGGGCTGGGCGTGGCGCTCGCCACCGACGCGAACGGCCGCTTCACCAAGCTGGACCCGTACGCGGGCGCCCAGCAGGCCCTCGCCGAGGCCTACCGCAACGTCTCGACGGTCGGTGCCACACCGTTGGCCATCACCGACTGCCTCAACTTCGGGTCCCCGGAGGACCCGGACGCGATGTGGCAGCTGGTGCAGGCCATCACCGGGCTCGCGGACGGCTGCCAGGAACTGGAGATCCCGGTCACCGGTGGCAACGTGTCGCTCTACAACTCGACGGGTGAGCCGGGACAGTTCGGCTCGTCGATCAACCCGACGCCCGTCGTCGGGGTGCTTGGCGTCATGGACGACGTCTCGCGCGCGATCCCCTCGGGGTGGAACGAGGAAAGCAAGGCCGTGTACCTGCTCGGGCGCACCCTCCTCGAGCTGTCCGGCTCGGTCTGGGCGGACGTGATCCACGGCCACCTCGGCGGGCTGCCGCCGCGGGTGGACTTCGACGCCGAACGTGAGCCCTCAGAGGTGCTCATTGACGGCGCCACCCAGAGCCTCTCCCGCGCGTCCCATGACCTGGGAGCCGGGGGGCTCGTCCAGTCACTGGTCGACTGTGTGCTGCGCTTCGGCGTGGGCGCCCGGATCGACCTCTCGGAGTACTGCGAGCGCGACGGCGTGGACCTCGCCACCGCCCTGTTCTCCGAATCGGGGGCGCGTGCGCTCGTCGCTGTCGACGAGCAGGACTCGCTGGGGCTTGAGGGCCTCGCGGCGAAGCACGACGTCCAAGCACTGCGCATCGGGACCACCGGTGGCGATGCCCTGAGCATCATCGGGGTCGGAAACCTCGAGTTCACCGAACTCAAAGCTGCGAGTGACGCAACGTTGCGGCACTACTTCTGAACCGCCATCGGCAATTCCCAGAGGAAACATGAGTAACTACATCGACTCCGTCTTCGAGCACGTCCTGACCAAGAACCCGGGCGAGAGGGAGTTCCACCAAGCGGTCCACGAGGTGCTCGACTCGCTCGTGCCCGTCGTCGACCGCCACCCGGAGTACGAGGAGGTGGCATTGCTGGAGCGGCTGGTCGAGCCGGAGCGGCAGATCATCTTCCGTGTCCCATGGGTGGACGACCGCGGCAAGGTGCAGATCAACCGCGCCTACCGCGTGCAATTCAGCTCGGCCCTCGGCCCCTACAAGGGCGGCCTCCGGTTCCACCCCTCCGTGAACCGCGGCATCATCAAGTTCCTCGGCTTCGAGCAGATCTTCAAGAACTCCCTCACCGGCCTCGGCATCGGCGGCGGCAAGGGTGGGTCGGACTTCGACCCGCACGGCAAGTCGGAAAACGAGGTGATGCGCTTCTGCCAGGCCTTCATGACCGAGCTGTGGCGGCACATCGGCGAGAGCACGGATGTGCCCGCCGGTGACATCGGCGTGGGCGGCCGCGAGATCGGGTACCTGTTCGGGCAGTACAAGCGCCTGTCCAACGCCTACGAGGCCGGTGTGCTGACCGGCAAGGGCGTCGCCTGGGGCGGGTCATTGGCCCGGACCGAGGCGACCGGGTACGGCCTGGTGATGTTCACCGAGCGCATGCTCCGCACGAAGGGCCAGTCATTCGAGGGTCAGCGCGTCGTGGTCTCCGGTTCCGGCAACGTGGCCATCTATGCGATCCAGAAGGCCCAGGAGCTGGGTGCCACCGTGGTGGCGTGCTCCGACTCGTCCGGGTACGTGGTGGACGAAGCCGGGATCGACCTCGCCCTGGTGCAGGACATCAAGGAGGTGCGCCGCGGCCGCATCAGCGACTACGCCGCGGCCCGCTCCAGTGCCACGTACTCCACCACCGGGTCCATCTGGGACGTGCCGTGCACCGTGGCACTGCCGTCGGCCACACAGAACGAGCTGAACCTGGAGGAGGCGAAGACGCTGGTGAAGAACGGCGTCGTCGCCGTGGCGGAGGGCGCCAACATGCCCACCGAGCCGGACGCGACCGAGCTGTTCAAGCAGTCCGGGGTGCTTTTCGGCCCCGGCAAGGCCGCCAACGCCGGCGGCGTGGCCACCTCCGCCCTCGAGATGCAGCAGAACGCGCGGCGCGACCAGTGGACGTTCGACCACACTGCCATGCGGCTCCAGCAGATCATGGACTCGATCCACGACCGGTGCGCCGAGACGGCCGCCGAGTACGACCGCCCCGGCGACTACGTGTTCGGTGCGAACGTCTCCGGCTTCACCCAGGTGGCCGACGCCATGCTGGCGCAGGGGATCATCTGACCCAGGCCTGATTCACCGACGCCGAGCGGCGCCCCGCGGAAACGTGGGGCGCCGCTCGTCTGATTCGGCAGCGCTCAGGCTGAACTGGCGGTGAAGGTTTGGTGTTCAGCGGTCGATGCTCTCGCACGCAGAATGGTGCGGAGCTAGGTTGGGGATGTGTGATTCGCGCGACACTGTTGTCCACACGAGTCACGTCCACCAGACCCAGTCGAACGAAGGAACGCGATGAGATCCACTCGCTCCCTCAGGTCGGTCGGCCATTGGCGCGCTCGCCCTGGTCACACTTGCAGGCGCGCTGCCCGCCAGCGCGAAGACCGACGACCGGCCCGTCAATCCTCCACCTGCATTCGCTCCAGGTAAGCCGGTCACGATCGACATCGCGGCGATTTCCGACTTCCACGGCCAGTTGGTCAAGGTGACTGACAGGACTACGGGTGCGATCACGAATGGCGGCGTCCTTGGCGTCAGCGGCGTGATCGAATCGCTTCGCGCCCAGAACGAGAACCTCATCTTCGTGTCCAACGGCGACGCAGTTGGCGGTTCGGCGTTCGAGTCGGCTGTACTCAAGGACATCCCGACGTTGGACGTTCTCAACGCCATGAGCCTCGACCTGTCGAACGCGGGGAATCATGAGTTCGATCAGGGCTGGGACGACTTCAGCGGCAGGATCATTCCGGCAAGCGACTTCCCGTACCTCAACGCCAACCTGTCGAACACGCCAGGGCTTGCGGACTACTCGATCGTTGAGACCCAGGGAGTCTCGGTAGCCTTCGTCGGGACCATCACCGAAGAGTTCCCGACGCTCGTCATGCCGACTGGCATCGAGGGCATCGAGGTCTCCGACGCGGTCGATGCCGCGAACGCCGTGGCGTCCCAACTGTCCGACGGTGACAACCAGAACGACGAGGCTGACATCGTCGTTGTCCTGACGCACGCCGGTTACCAGGTGCCCTCGTCGCAATCCCGGTGCTCCAGCCCCAGTCGTCCGGTACGACCGTCTCCCACCTCACGATGACCTACAAGCCCGCGACTGGCAAGACAGGGAACTCCAAACCGCGCATCATGACGGCGGAGACGGAAACGATCCGAACAGCCGGATACGTCGACTTGGCGACGGACGAGGTCCATGCGATTGTCGATGACGCCGTCGCCAAGTCCGCTCCATTGGGCGCGGTGGTCGTCGGATCGTTGGAGGAGGATCTTGTCCGTCCGCAGGGTGGAGTAAGCCGCGGTGGTGAGTCCACGATCGGGAACTTCCTCGGCGACGTTGCGCTCTGGCAGGGTGACCTGACCGCCGGCGCGGACTTCGGTGTCATCAACCCAGGAGGGATCCGCGCCGACCTCCTCGCTGGGGAGGTCACCTACCGCGAGGTTTTCAATGTCGCGCCGTTCGGGAACACGATGGCGACTCTTGACCTCACCGGCGAGCAGGTCGACCTCATGCTGGAGCAGCAATTCGGAATTGAAACCAACGGTGTTTGGGCACCCCGAACCGGCGACCACCCCACGCTTCGACTCGGCCTCTCCCACAACGTCAAGTACGTCTTCGATCCCACGGCTCCGATTGGCGACCGCGTCTCCGACATCTTCATCGACAATGCGGAAGTGGCCCCATTGGGTACCTACGCCGTGGCCAGCAACGCCTTCCTCTTGGCGGGCGGGGACGCATTCTCCGTGTTCAAGAGCGGCGAGAATTTGACCGGCGGCCCGGTGGACCTCGACTCGCTGATCGAGTTCTTCCGTCTGCACTCAACCCCATCGGTCCCGGTGGACTATGCGCAGGGAAGCACCGGCCTGCACCTCTCGGACACCCTTGTGGGCGGGACGACGGTCACGGCGTCGATCTACTCGCTGTCGTTCACCAACACGGAGCCCAAGCCCGCGACGGTGGACCTCTACGTCAATGGCACACTGGTTGGCCCTGGCCTCACGGTGGACAACGTCGTTGCCCCGACTGTCCCGGCCACTGCGACGACACCGGCAATACCGGGAACGCAAAAGACGGACGAGACCGGCCGAGCCACGGCAGTCTTCACTGTGCCTGCAGGCGTGACGCCGGAGAATGCGGTCGTGCGCATCGTCACGGACGACGGCACCACCGACATCACCTTCTGACCCGGATCGCCCGGCGAACCCGGGATCCACGGAGGCCCCGCCCACCTGATGGTGGGCGGGGCCTCCGCCGTCCGCGGGCCGCCGTCACTCTCCCGGGCGATAATGGTTCGTGTGAGACGCATCGAACCGGAACGCGGGATGGCCGCCCTTCGACGGGCGCTTGCCCGCGCTGCTGGTGACCCCGTGTCCCACGAGCACCAGGCCATCCCCGAGCATGACGAGATGACGGCCGTCCGGTGGACGCTCGGACTCCTGGAGGAGCGCCACCCCGGCCGCAGCGTCGAGGTGCGCGTGCCCCCGGCGGGAGCCGTGCAGGTTCTTGACGGCCCCACGCACCGGCGGGGCACCCCGCCCAATGTCATCGAGACCACGCCCACGACCTGGCTCAGACTGGCCGCAGGACAGCTGTCGTGGGACGACGCGGTGCACCAAGGACTTGTGGCCGCGTCCGGCGTCCGCGCCGATCTCAGCGCGGTGCTGCCCGTCGTCGAGATTGAGGAATCGTGAGCGAGAACCTGCCCCAGACCCCCGACCCAACCCCCGCCGTCGACGACGCCGCCCCCGCCGCCCCCGACGACGCCCCCATCGAGGTCCGCCACCGCAGGGCACCGCGCTACGGGCGCTTCATCACCACGGGCCTCATCCTCGGCGGCTTCACGTCGTTCGTCATCGCGATCCTCACGCGGGGCTGGAGCGCGCTCGCCGCCTCGGACACCTTCTGGTTGTTGCTGATGGTCCTCGGCGTTGTCGGCATGATCGCGGGCGCGGCGCTCGCCTACCTCCTCGACCGCCGCTCACTCGCGGCCATCGACCGCCAGGGCCCCGAGGCGCGCCCGTGACGCAGCGCTACCTGAACGCCGCCGTCGCCCCGGGGGAGATGCTCGAGCCGCTGCGGGAGCTGCGCGCCGAGCTGGGGATCCCGGAGTCGTTCACCGCCCAGGCGGAGGAGGACGCCGTGGACGCCGCGCGCCGCGACCCCGGGGGCGTCGACCGCCGCCACATCCCCTTCGTCACCGTGGACCCGCCGGGCTCGATGGACCTGGACCAGGCCGTGCACCTCGAGGAGCGTGGCGACGGCTTCCGGGTGCGCTACGCGATCGCCGCCGTCGGGCGGATCGTCGAGCCGGGGACCGCGCTGGACAGCGAGGTCCGCGAGCGCGGCGTGACCGTGTACGGCCCCGGACACTCGTTCCCGCTGCACCCCCGCGTGCTGTCCGCGGACGCCGCCTCGCTCCTACCCGGGCAGGAGCGCTCCGCCTACCTGTGGACCATCGACCTCGACGACGGCGGCGCCGCCGAGCGCACCACCGTGGAGCTGGCCCGGGTGCGGTCGCAGGCGCGCCTCACCTACGCGGAGGTCCAGGCCGCGCTCGACGCCGACACCGCCCTGCCCCAGCCGGTCCCGGCAGGCTTCGCGGCGCTGCTGGAACGGGTGGGACGCCTGCGCCTCCAAATCGAGATCGATCGCGGCGGGGTCTCGCTGGACATCCCCGAGCAGATCATCGAGCGCCGCGCGGACGGCTACGAGCTGGAGTTCCGCGGGACCACCGCCGTGGAGCGGCACAACGCCCAGATCTCGCTGCTCACGGGGATCGAGGCCGCCCGCCTGATGCGGTTGTCCGGCGTCGGCATCTTCCGCACCCTGCCGAAGGCCGCCGAGCGGGACGTGCAGCGCCTGCGCCACACGGCCCGTGCCCTGCACCTCGAGTGGCCGAAGGCGGTCGCCTACCCCGACTTCGTCCGCGCGCTCGACTCCACCCAGCCGGTCCACGCCGCGTTTCTGGACCAGGCCACCACCCTGTTCCGGGGCGCCGGCTACGAGGTGTTCGACGGCGCCGCCCCCGCGGCGCCCCGCCTGCACGGCGCCATCGCCGCCGAGTACGCCCACGTCACGGCCCCGCTGCGCCGGCTGGTGGACCGCTTCGGGCTGGAGATCTGCCTCGCCCACTGCGCGGGCACCGGGATCCCCGCGGATGTCCTCACCGCCCTGCCCCACCTGCCGGGACTCATGGCCGAGGCCAACCGCCGGGCGGGTGTCTACGAACGCGGCGCCGTCGACCTCATGGAGGCTCTCGTGCTCGCGCCGCACACCGGCGAGGTCTTCGCCGGGGTGGTCGTGGACGTCGACGACCGGCCCGGCAAGGACGGCCTCCAGCGCGGCACCGTGATGCTCGCCGAGCCGGCGGTGCAGGGCCGCGTGGTGGGCCCGGTCCTGCCACTCGGCGAGGAGGTCCGGGTGCGGCTCACCGCCGCGGACCCGACGACGCGCACCATCAGCTTCGAGCTGGCGTAGCGGCGCTGCCCGGGTACAGGAACCCAACCATCTGGGCTGAAACCCTAACCATCCGCCCGTGGTGAGGGTTTCCACCCGCGGTGAGGTGTACTTCCCTCACCACCGGTTCAAACCCTCTGTGAGTGTTGGGGGTGGCTGGTCTAGAGTTCGTGCAGCTGGAGCCCGCGCAGCGGGGCTTCATGCCGGTCGGCGTGCGCGGGCGGTTTGGGGGCGCGGGCGGTTTCGGAGGGGGAGTGCTCGTTCGCCTGGGGAGGGCGGTTCCCCGCTCTCCCACCTCGCCCGCTGACCCGGGTCCCGCGCTGCCCAGCCGGGACGGTATGTTGGGCAAGTGGCGCGAGGTGACGGTCGGCTGACCCATGAGCTGCTCCCCGGCGAGAAGGGCCCGCAGGACGCCTGCGGGGTGTTCGGCGTGTGGGCGCCCGGTGAGGACGTGTCCCGCCTGACCTACTTCGGCCTCTACGCACTGCAGCACCGCGGCCAGGAGTCCGCGGGGATCGCCACGTCGGACGGCTCCACCATCCTCGTGTACAAGGACATGGGCCTGGTCTCCCAGGTGTTCGACGACGCCGCCCTCTCGTCCCTCCGCGGCCACCTCGCGCTCGGCCACACCCGCTACTCCACCACGGGGGCCTCCACCTGGGAGAACGCGCAGCCGACGCTCGGCCCCACCGGCGCCGGCACGGTGGCGCTCGGACACAACGGCAACCTCACCAACACCGAGGCGCTGATGCGGCTCGCGGGGCACAAGTACGGCACGGACCTGAGCGGCGAGCTGGGACGCGGTTCGTCCACGGACACCGCCGTGATCACCACCCTGCTGCGGGGTGAGCCGGATGACCCGGAGCCCAGCCTGGTGCGCAACGCCCTCGCGGTCCTCCCGCTCCTCGAGGGGGCGTTCTCCCTGGTGTTCATCGACGAGCACACCCTCTACGCCGCCCGGGACCGGCACGGGTTCCGCCCCTTGGTTCTCGGCCGCCTGCCGGCGGGCTGGGCGGTGGCCTCGGAGACGGCGGCGCTGGACATCGTGGGCGCCACCTTCGTGCGGGAGATCGAGCCCGGCGAGCTGCTCACGATCAACGAGGACGGCCTGCACCCGTACCGTTTCACGGAGGCCAGTCCCGCCGGGTGCATCTTCGAATACGTCTACCTCGCCCGGCCGGACACCCGCATCGCGGGCCGCTCGGTGAACTCGTCCCGCCTCGAGATGGGCCGCACCCTCGCGCGCGAGCATCCCGTGGACGCGGACCTCGTGATCCCGACGCCGGACTCCGGCACCCCCGCCGCCATCGGGTACGCGCAGGGTTCCGGCATCCCGTTCGCCCAAGGCCTCGTGAAGAACGCGTACGTGGGCCGCACCTTCATCCAGCCCACCCAGACGATCCGGCAGCTCGGCATCCGGCTCAAGCTCAACCCGCTGCGGGAGGTGATCGAGGGCAAGCGCCTCGTGGTGGTGGACGACTCGATCGTGCGCGGCAACACGCAGCGCGCGCTCGTGCGCATGCTGCGCGAGGCCGGCGCCGCAAAGGTGCACGTGCGCATCTCCTCCCCACCCGTGAAGTGGCCATGCTTCTTCGGAATCGACTTCGCCACCCGCGCGCAACTGATCGCCAACGGGCTGTCCATCGAACAGATCCGCGCCAACATCGAGGCGGACTCGCTGGGCTACATCTCGCTCGCGGGCATGATCGCGGCCACCACGATCCCGGCCGAGAGGCTCTGCGCCGGCTGCTTCACCGGCACGTACCCGGCTCCCGTGCCGCGGGCCGCCGGCTTCACGCAACCCACACTGGCGGATCTGGAGGGCACATGAAACTCGACTACGCCGCGGCCGGGGTGGACACGGCGGCTGGGGACCGCGCTGTCGAGCTCATGAGGTCGGCCGTCTCCGCCACGCACGGCCCGGCTGTCCTGGGCGGCGCCGGCGGGTTCGCGGGCCTCTACGACGCCTCCGCCCTGCTGCGCATGCGCCGCCCGGTGCTCGCCACCTCCACCGACGGCGTCGGGACGAAGATCCGGATCGCCCAGGCGATGGGGGTGCACCACACCATCGGCCAGGACCTGGTGGCCATGGTGGTGGACGACCTCGTGGTGTGCGGCGCGACCCCGCTGTTCATGACGGACTACATCGCGTGCGGGAAGGTGGTGCCGGAGCGGATCGCGGACATCGTGCGCGGCATCGCGGAGGCCTGCGCGGCCACCGGGACGGCGCTGGTGGGCGGGGAGACCGCCGAGCACCCGGGCGTCATGGAGCCGGACGACTACGACGTCGCCGGGGCGGCCACCGGCGTGGTGGATGCCGACGAGCTGCGCGGCCCCGAGCGCGTGACCGACGGCGACGTCGTGGTGGCGCTCGCGTCCTCCGGCCTGCACTCGAACGGCTACTCGCTGGTGCGCCGGATCGTGGAGGTCTCCGGCTGGTCGCTGGACCGGGAGGTGTCCGAGTTCTCGCGAACGCTGGGGGAGGAGCTGCTCGAACCCACCCGGCTCTACACCCGCCTCTGCCTCGACCTGCTGCCCGACGTCCACGCGTTCGCGCACGTGACGGGGGGCGGGCTCGCCGCCAACCTGGCGCGGGTGCTGCCGGCCGGGGCGCTCGCCGTCGTGGACCGCGGCGCCATCGCCCCGCCGCCCGTGTTCCGTGTGCTGCGGGACCTCGCCGGGGTGGCGTGGGAGGACCTGGAGGACACGTTCAACCTGGGCGTGGGGATGCTCGCGATCGTCCCCGCCGACGCCGTCGCCCGGGTGACCGCGACGGCCCGGGAGGCGGGCGTGGCGGCGTGGACGCTCGGCGGGGTACGAACGGGCGTCCGGGCACGCGAAGGCGCGCAGGTGGTCACAGGGACCAAGGGGATCTCCGCGGGAGCGGTGCAGCGGGAGGGGCGTTACAGCGGGTAGCGCGGCGCGCGGCTAGTGGCGGATGCCCCAGTCGTCGTCCTCGTCCGTGGCGGGAGGGATCTCGTACTCGTCGAAGTCCTCGTCATCATCGTCCACCGCGGACTTGGTCCCGGTGAGTTCCCGTTCCAGCGCCTGATAGTCGGTGTCGGGGCTGAAGTACTTCAGCCTGCGCGCGACTTTCGTCTGCTTAGCCTTCTGACGGCCGCGCCCCATGGGGTCGACCCCCTTCGACGTAGGTGCGGGACTGGAGCACCGAAATGCGGCCCCGAGCGAGTGGTCATTGTTTCGTGCCTCAAACTTACATGCTCACGCGACGAAATGGCCATTCGTGCCCGTGTGCCGGTCGCCGCTCCCGAGCGGCGCTGTCAGCCCCTGCGGCGCAGGAATGCCGCGGCGATCAGGGCCGCGGTGCCGGCGACCGCACCGGAGATGATGGCGAGCGCCTTGGGGTCCCCCTCGACGGCGTCGTCGGCAAGCGACTTCGCCTTGACCTTCATCTCGTCCACGAGCGTCCTCGCCATCTCGGTGGCGTCGTCGGCGAAGGACACGGTGGTCTCCCCGGCCGTGGAGAGGAACACGGCTGCCTTGTCGGCGAGCTTGTCGGCCGCGGCGATCGCGGACTCCTTGGCGCCGGCCAGCTGGTTCTTGGGGCTGAGGCGGTCGGTGAGGGCGTTGACGGTTTCAGTGAGGTCGGTGCGCGTCTGCGCGATCTCGGCCTCGATCTCGGCCGCGGTGCGCTTCGGAGCCTTGGAGTCGGTCATTTGTGGATCCCCTTCTTGGCGGCCTCGACGTCCATCATGATGCCCGTCTTCGGGTCGACCTGGAACTGTTTGGAGGCATCGAGCATCTTCTTGCCCACGAGGGCGAGCACACCGGCGATCAGCAGGAGCACGAAGCCGACGATGAGGGCGGCGGCCCACAGCGGCAGGGCCTCCGCGATGCCCCACACCGCGGCGAGCAGCAGGATGCCGAAGGCGTACAGCGAGAGCACGCCCGCGGCCCCGAACATGCCGGCCCCGGCGCCGAGTCGCGTGAACTTGGACTGGAGGTTCGCCTGGGCGAGCTCGAGCTCGCCGCGGATCAGCCGGGAGAACTGGTCGGTCACCTTGGCGACAAGGTCACCGATGCTGTTCGGCGCGTTCGTGTCGAGGTTGGGGGGAGCGCCCTTCTCGTGTTCGCTCACTCAGATCCACTCCTTCGGCGTGCGTGAACATGGTCACCTCACATCTTCCCCGCTCGCACGACTTTTCGCATCGGCTGTGGCCGGGAATACGTGGGTTTCCCCGGCCTTCCCGCGTCGGGTGGCCTACTCGTTGGACACGGCCTCCAGCACCGGCATGCGCGCCGCGCGGATCGCCGGCCACACGGCCGCCAGCACCCCCACCACCACGGTCAGCCCGAGCATGAGCGAGAGCTGGCCCCAGGGGATCGAGAGCACACTGAGGCCGTCGTCCTTGAAGATCGTGGGCAGGGTGGAGGCGAGCGAGACCCCGATGACCATCCCCAGCAGCGTCCCGAACAGCGCCGTCAGCACGGATTCCAGGACGATCACGCCGGCCAGCTGTGCCCGCCCGAGCCCGACCGCGCGCATCAGCCCGATCTCCCTGGTCCGCTCGATCACGGAGAGCGCGAGCGTGTTCACGATGGAGAGCACCGCGATCACCAGGGACAGGCCAAGGAGGGCGTACAGCACGGACATCAGGGTGTTGACCTGGTCCGCGACGGCGTCGCCGAGTTCCGGCCCCGTGAGGACGGAGACGAACGGGAAGGCCTTGACCGCCGCGGTGACCTCCGTCCGCAACTCCTCGACGTCCCCCTTCGCGTTGAGCGCGATGCCCGTGATGGTGGCCATCTCTGGGGGGACCACCTGGTCGAAGACCTCCGTGGGGGCGATGACGTCGGTCCCGAAGAACTGCTCCGTGGTCACACCGCTGACCACGAATCCCACCGGACCGGAGAGGGTGTTGATCGTCAGGGTGTCACCCGCGGAGATGCCCTCGGCCAGCGCGATGTCCTCTCGCAGCAGGATCTCGTCGGCCGCCGCCGGCAGGGAGCCGGACGAGAGCGGCAGGGTGAACAGGGTGTCCATGGCGTCGCGGGGGACGTCGGAGATGGTGATCGGGTCAGCGAGGTCCGGCGAGCTGCCGAAGCCCAGCCGCAGCACCGCGAGTTGGTCGATGGCCTCGACCGGGGTGACCATCGGGACCACCTGCTCGGGGATGAACGACGTCGCGGAGCCGACCATCAGGTCCGCGTTCACCTGGTCCTCGACGATCGAGCGGGTGGACGCCGTCGCGCTGGCGGCAACCACGGACGCGATGGACACGAGGGCCATCCCGATGGTGAGGGCGGCGGCGGTCGCGGCGGTGCGGCGCGGGTTGCGCACCACGTTCCCGCGGGCGAGCGTCCCGACCGGCTTGATGCGCCGCAGCGGCAGCCCGAGGGTGCCCAGGACAGCGGGGACCATGACCGGGGCCATGCCGAGCACGCCGAGCAGGACCGCGAAGGCCCCGATCCCGAGCGCGATGCCGCGAAGTTGCAGGACCGCGTAGACGACGGCGCCGATCCCGGCCACCAGCAGCACGCCGGAGACGATCGCGCGCAGCACGAGGGACTTCTCGGCCTTGGGGCTGTCCGGCCGCATGGCCTCCACGGGCGCCGTGTTCGCGGCGTCGCGGGCCGGGATGACGGCGGCCAGGCACGTGACGACGACGGCCGCGACCACGATCGCGAGCGCGCGCTCGGTGGGCAGCGAGATGGCGTTGCCCCCGAAGTCGATGCCGAGGTTGGTGAGCACCTTCTGCAGTCCGATGATGAGTGCGATCCCGGCCCCGATCCCCCCGACCGCGCCCACGAGGCCGACGACGGCGGCCTGCACCAGCAGCGTCAGCACCACCTGGATCGGCGAGGCACCGATGGCTCGCAGGAGGGCGAACTCCCGCTGGCGCTGGCGCACCAGCATCGCGAACGTGTTGAAGATCAGGAAGGAGCCCACGAACATGGCGACGAGCGCGAACACGAGGATGAAGATCTCGATGAAGCCGAGGGCGTCCTGGGTGGCGGTGCGGGCCTCCTCGCGGATCGTCTCGCCCGTGACCACCTCGACCGAGCTGCCCAGTTCCGCCTGGACGGCGTCGGTGACCACCTGGGGGTCGGCGCCGTCGATCACCTTGACGGAGATCTGCGAGACCTCGCCCGTGGCCGCGAACGCCGCCTCGCCGAGGTCCGCGGAGATGACGAGGATGGTGGCGCCGAGGAGGGGGATGTCGTACTCGACCTCCCCGACCACGGTGACCTCGCGCGTGCCGATCTGGCCGATCGACAGCGGGGCCGTGTCCCCCACCTGGTATCCGGACTTCTCCAGGGTCTTGGTGTCCAGCGCGATCTCGTTCTCGCCGTCGGGCAGGCGGCCCGCGAGGACCGTGGCGGTGTCGAACTCGGGCCACAGGACCCACCCGAACGACGGCGCGCGCGAGTTGGTGACCGCCAGCCCGTCCTTCCCCACCACGTACGCCATGCCGAACAGGTCCGGCCGGGCCGCGGCGACGCCGTCGACCGCTTCCGCCTGCGCGGCGAGGTCCAGAGGGACCGTGCCGCGCGACGAGCCGAACGGGCTGCCGCCGGTCGCCGAATCGGTCTCGGGACCCCGGATGTAGACGTCCGCGTTCGCGGTGGAGGTGCTGAGCTGCTCGATCGTGGTGCCGAGCAGTGCGGTCAGGGTGAACGTGCCGGCCACGAACGCGGTGGCCAGCAGCACGGCGAGGATGGAGAGGATGAACCGCACCCAGTGCGTGCGGATGTCACGAAGGGCGATCCGGAACATCAGTGGACTTCGGCCGTGGTGAGTTCGGCGAGGGTGGCGAGGACCGAATCGCGGGTGGGGTCGAGCAACTCGTGGACGATCCGGCCGTCCGCGAGGAACAGGATGCGGTCCGCGTAGGAGGCCGCGGTGGCCTCGTGGGTCACCATGACCACCGACTGGCCCAGCTCGTCCACCGAGTGGCGCAGGAAGTTGAGCACCTCGGCGGCCGCCCGGGAGTCCAGGTTCCCGGTGGGTTCGTCGGCGAACACCACCGACGGGTTGCCCACCAGCGCGCGGGCGCACGCCACGCGCTGCTGCTGGCCGCCGGAGAGTTCGGAGGGACGGTGGTGGAGGCGGTCCCGGAGCCGGACGGCGTCGACCACCTGGTCGAAGCGGGACTGGTCCACCTCCGCGCGGGCGATGTCCAGCGGGAGGGTGATGTTCTCCCGCGCGGTGAGCGTGGGGATCAGGTTGTAGGCCTGGAACACGAAGCCGATGCGGTTGCGGCGCACCTTCGTCAGCTCCCGCTGGGTCATGCCGGAGATCTCCAGCCCGTCGACGACGATCGTGCCGGACGTCGGGGAGTCCAGCCCCGCCATGCAGTGCATGAGGGTGGACTTCCCCGACCCGGACGGGCCCATGATCGCGGTGAACCGGCCGCGGCCGAAGTCCACGTCGACGTCGTCGAGCGCGACGACCTTCGTCTCCCCGCTGCCGTAGATCTTGGTGAGGTGGCGCGCGGTCGCGACGGCGTCCGCGGCGAGCGGCGACGGTTCGGCGGAGGTGGCGGCGTGTCTGCCCATCGTTCAGCTCTTCACTAGCAGGAGTGCCCGGAAACGGTGCTGCCCCAACTCTACGTTGGGGCAATCACGCGCTCCCGCCGCCGTGGGCGATTGTGCTCACGGCTGATCCGGGCGCTCCGCGTCGACTGGCTCCGGGGTCACCGCGTCCCCCGCGACGGCAGGGCGGCGTGAGCGGCGCGACGCCACCCAGAGGACGATCGCCAGCGGGATCCACAGGGGCGCCGTCGCGACGATCAGCGTGATCAGCGCGTAGATGACCATCTGGAAGCCGCCGACCCCGTTCGCGAACGCCTGCTGCAGCTCGTACCAGGAGAACCACGGCACGTCCACGGACGAGGCGGGAAGCGCGGAGACGGGCACGGTCAGCGAGATCGAGACCGTGGCCATCGCGTCCTGGTCCTCCAGCGCGGCGAGCTGGGCCTTGAGGGACTCGAGCTCGGTGGTGATGGAGAGGAGGCGGTCACGGATCCCGAGCTCCTCCTCGACAGTCGTGGCGCGCGCGAGCATCGCCGTCAGGGTCTGGAGTTCGGCCTCCAGGATCGGGATGCGGGACTTGGCGTCCACGAGCTGGGTGGTGACGTCGTACTCAGAGGTGCTCTCGGAGACCACCTTGCCCGCGTCGCGGATCGACTCGAGGAAGGAGTCGAGCTTGTCGTCCGGCACCTTGACGTTCAGGTAGCCGCCGGTCAGCTTGGCGTTCTCGGCGGCCGCGGTGGTGTCATCGACCGGGTAGTAGCCGGAGCCGCCGGTGTACAGGTCGGAGGACTGGACCGAGCCGCCGGCTGCCCTTGCGGCCGACCGGATCGTGTCCACGGCCGCCCTGATGTCCTTGACCTCGACCGACAGGTTCGCGTATCGCACGGTGTTGTCCATGGTCCCGCCGGCAGGGGTGGCGACCGGGGCCTCCGCCATGGCCTGGTCGCCGACGGCTTCGTCCTTGACGCCTCCGCCCATGGAGGACTCCGCCGTATCCGACGTCGTGTAGAGCCTGGCGTCCGAGCCGGAGGCGGTGAACGGGCTGACGCGCCCGAGGAACATGACGCACGCGATGATCGTGAGCGCGGCCACCAGCATGACGGCCAGCACGACGACGGCGATCCTGAGGGCGGGAATGCTTCTGGTGCTCATGGCACGACTCCTGTTCGTAGGTGCACTCTATCCATCCCCTCTATGTCGCGGGCCGGTGCGGAATCGACAGCCCGCACGTCACGATTGGGTAATGAATTTCGGCGT
Organism: Actinomycetales bacterium; assembly: GCA_017882885.1. Taxonomy (GTDB): domain Bacteria; phylum Actinomycetota; class Actinomycetes; order Actinomycetales; family Actinomycetaceae; genus UBA1383. Next base: position 28,075 of record JADGOQ010000063.1, read on the forward strand.
GGCGCCCGCCCCCGGCGCGCCAAACGCTGCCCGCCGTGCAAGATTGGGGGCACCCGCGACACAGACGGGCAGGGACCACTGTCGCCGGACCGAGGGAGCACCACGTGGCCGAACACGACGAGGGCTGGTTCGACCAGCTCTTCCGCGCCCACGCCACGGCCGTGCACCGCTACTTCGTGCGGCGCGCCCCGTCCGAGGCCGAGGACCTGGCCGCCGAGGTGCTCACGCTCGCCTGGCGCCGTCGCGACGACGTCCCCGACGGCGCCGAGCTGCCGTGGCTCTACCGCAGCGCGGGCTACGTCCTGGCCAACCACCGCCGCAAGAAGTCCGCCCTGCTGCTCGAGCAGCTCCCGGAGACCCCGGACGACGCCGACCCGGCCGACGCCGCCGTCACCGACGACGTCGTGCGCCGCACCCTGGCCGGCCTCAGCGAGCGCGACCGCGAGATCCTGCTCCTCCATGCGTGGGAGGGCATGACCGGGGAGGAGCTCGCCGCCGTGCTCGGGATCACGCGCAGCGGCGCCGACGCCGCGCTGTCCCGGGCGCGCTCGCGGCTGGCGCACGCCTGGGCCGAGGCGTAGCGGCGCAAGATCCGGGCACTCCCGGACACATACGGGTCAGCAGGACGAGGCGCGACATGCCGGTCCCCGCAGCGAGGAGAGAACGATGACCGATCACGAGAAGTCCGAGGACCTGGCCCTCGACCGCCTCCGTGCGGCTGACCCCGCGGTGGGGAGCGGGGTGGACCTCACGCGGCTGCGCGCCGTCGTCGACGCGCGGATCGCGGCCGAGGCGGGCGGCGACGGGCTCGCCCCCGTCACCGACCTCACGCACGCCCCCAGCCGGCGCAGCCGGTGGCTGCGGGTGGCGGCGGCCGCCGCGGGCGCCGTCGTCATCGGCGCCGCGGGCTTCGGGCTGGGCAAGGTCACGCCCGGGAACGACGGCGGACGCGACCAGGGCGGCGCCGCCGTGTCAACGGTGCCGCAGGGTGAGGCCGCGGACTCCGCCGCCGGGTCGACCGCGGCCCTCGACGAGTCCAGGATGAGCTACCCGGGGTCGTGGTCCCACACGGTCTTCCGGGCCGTGGGCCTCCCGAGCGACGCCGGCACCGCGACGACGTGGGCCTTCGACGCGACCGGCGCCTTCACCGCGGAGCGGGTGGCCGAAGTGGCCGCGGCCCTGGGCATCGAGGGTGAGCCTGCACTCGTCGACGGATCCTGGCAGGTGGGCACCACGGACGGGACCGGCGCCTACCTGCTGGTCTACCCCGATGGCCAGGCCGGCATGAACTTCTACGACCCGGCCGCGGACCCCTGGAACTGCCAGGTGGGGGACTCCGGGAAGGACGCCGTCGAGTGCCCCCGTTCGGACCTCGGGACCGCCCCCGGCGACGACGAGGCGAGGCAGCTCACCCGCGGCCTCCTGGGCGAGCTCGGTCTCGACCCCGACGCCTTCGAGTATGAGGTCAGCAAGGACGAGGGCGCCGGGTGGATCTCGGTCGCGGCCAACCAGGTCCTTGACGGCAACCGCACCGGGACGGCCTGGTGGGCCAGCTTCACGGGCGCCGGCTTGCAGTCCCTGTCCGGGTCGCTCGCCACGCTGGTGGAGCTCGGCGACTACCCGGTGGTGGGGGCCGAGGAGGCCGTCAGCCGGATCACCGACCCGCGGTTCGGCACGCTGAACGCGTACTCGATCCTCGCCGCCGAGAACGTGCGCGATACCGCCGTGGCCGAGTCCGGGGTGGCCGAGGGTACGGCGATCGCGCCGGTGCCGTCGACCGATCCCCCGGTGCCGCCCGCGGCCGGCGCCGCCGTCCCCTGGCCGGTGGAGGACGTGGCGATCACGTCCGCCGAGCTGGGCGTCGCGCAGTACACCACCCCTGACGGCGCCGCACTGCTGGTCCCGGCGTGGGTTCTGTCCGCCGACGACGGCCGCTCGTGGACCGTCCTCGCGCTCGCCGCCGACGTGCTCGACATGGCGCCGTAGAGCGAAGACAGAAGAACCCCGGACCGCCCGGTCCGGGGTTCTTTCCGTGGCTCCGACCGGCGTCGATCCGGTGACCTTTCGATTTTCAGTCGAACGCTCTACCAACTGAGCTACAGAGCCGGGACGGGAAGGCCCGGCCTCTCGGCCGGGCCTTCCATCCTGCGACCCCGACGGGACTCGAACCCGCGACCTCCGCCGTGACAGGGCGGCGCGCTAACCAACTGCGCTACGGGGCCTCGTGACGAGACCATTGTTGGATCGTACCCCCAACGGGATTCGAACCCGTGCTACCGCCGTGAAAGGGCGGCGTCCTAGGCCACTAAACGATGGGGGCCAGTTACGCCCTCGACGACTAGCGCCGTAGACCTCAAGTAGCATACGGGGAAACGAAGGACGATGGCAAAACAGCGGGCTGTGCGGTGGCTCATACCCCCCGCGCCCCGGGAACGGTGGGGTGCGGCGTGGTGCACATGTCCGAGGAGGAGTTCGAGGAGGCGGTCGCGGACGCCCTCGACCTGATCCCCGGCGACCTGTTGGACCGCATCGACAACTGCGTGATCCTCGTCGAGGAGGAGCCGCCGGACGACGTCGAACCGGACACCCTGGGTCTCTACGAGGGTACGCCGCTCACGGAGCGGGGCGAGTGGTGGGCCACCGGCTCCCTCCCGGACCGCATCCTGATCTTCCGCGGCCCGACGCTGCGGATGTGCGTGAGCGTCGAGGAGGTCACGGACGAGGTGCGCATCACCGTGGCCCACGAGATCGCGCACCACTTCGGCATCGACGACGACCGGCTGGACGAACTCGGCTGGGGCTGAGCGGCCCGGTCCTTCCGCGTGCCCACGCACTAGGCTGTCTCCATGGACAAAACCGCAACGGACGCCGCCATCTCGTTCCTCACCGTCGTGGGGTACGCCGGCCTGGGGCTGCTGGCCGGCATCCTCACCTCGGTCGTGATCTCGGTGGTGGTGCGGTTCATGACCCGGCGGAACCCGGCGCTCATTCCCACCTCCCGGCGGCTCAAGATGCCGCAGCGTGCCTTCTTCGCGGTGCTCGGCATGGGCTCGGGCGTGGCCGCGGCAACCTCCGCCCAGGTCGCGGCAACGGAGCCGAGCTGGCGGCCCGCGTTCATGCACGTCTTCCTGATCCTGCTCATCATCGCCGGCGCGTACCTCCTCAGCGGTGCGCTCTTCGCGCTCGAGGACACCGTCCTCGAGAAGTTCAAGGGCGCCGAGGAGACCGGCTACGCCCGCCGGGTCCGCACGCAGATGCAGGTGATCCGGCGGGTGGGAGTCGCGATCGTGTGGATCTGCGCCGTCGGGGGCATCCTGCTGACGTTCGACGCCTTCCGCGCCATCGGGGCCTCACTGTTCGCC
>JADGOQ010000064.1 GCA_017882885.1 Actinomycetales bacterium
CGCACCAGTTCCAGGAGGTCCTCCACCGGCCAGGTGTCCAGCGCGCACATCGCCACCACCTGCTGGGCGAGCACGTCGAGCGGGTTCGCGGGCACGGCCAGCGCCTCGATCTCCCCCACCAGCATGCGGCGCACGACGACGGCGGTCTGGATGAGGTCGCCGCGATGCTTGGGCAGGAACACCCCCCGCGACACCGCCCCCACCTGGTGGCCGGCCCGTCCCACGCGCTGCAGCCCCGAGGCCACCGACGGCGGCGACTCCACCTGCACCACCAGGTCGACCGCGCCCATGTCGATGCCCAGTTCCAGCGACGAGGTCGCGACGACGGCGGGCAGCCGGCCCGCCTTCAGCTCCTCCTCGATCGCGGCGCGCTGCTCCTTGCTGACCGAGCCGTGGTGGGCGCGCGCGAGGACGCCGGGGGCGCGGCCGTAGTCGTCCATCTCCGGCGCGGCCTCGGCCAGCCGGTCCTCCCAGATCTCATTGAGCCGCGCGGTCAGCCGCTCGGCGAGCCGGCGGGAGTTGGCGAACACGAGGGAGGAGTGATGCTCAGTGATGAGGTCGACGATCCGCTCCTCGACGTGCGGCCAGATCGAGGAGCGCCGCTGGGGGCCGGCGGCGGGCCCGGAGAGGTCGTCCACGGGCTGGCCGAGTTCGGTCATGTCCTCCACCGGCACCGAGATCTGCAGGTCCCAGCGTTTCGTGGACGGCGGCTGCACCAGCACCACCGGCCGCCCGCCGGCGAGGAACCGCTGCACCTCCTCGACGGGCTTCACCGTTGCCGAGAGGCCGATGCGTTGTGCCGGCACCGCGAGCAACGCGTCCAGCCGCTCGAGGCTGAGCGCCAGGTGTGCGCCGCGCTTGGTGCCGGCGACGGCGTGCACCTCGTCCAGGATCACCGTCTCGACCCCGCGCAGCACCTCGCGCGCCTGCGAGGTGAGCAGCAGGAACAGGGACTCGGGGGTCGTGATGAGCACGTCCGACCCCCGGCGCGCGAAGTCGCGCCGCTCGGCCGGGGTGGTGTCGGCGGACCGGACCGCGACGGCGACGTCGGGCACCGCGACCCCGAGCCGCGTGGCCGCGTGGCCGATCCCGACGAGGGGCGAGCGCAGGTTCCGCTCGACGTCGACGGCCAGCGCCTTCATCGGCGACACGTACACCACGCGGCAGCGGTGGGCGGGGTCCGGGGGTGGCGGCGTCGTCGAGATCCGGTCCAGCGCCCACAGGAAGGCCGCGAGCGTCTTGCCCGAGCCGGTCGGGGCGACGACGAGCGTGTGCCGGCCCCGCCGGATCGCGTTCCAGGCGCCCGCCTGCGCCGCGGTGGGGGCCGCGAACGCGCCACGGAACCACTCCCGGGTGGGGGCGGAGAAGGCGGAGAGCACGTCGTCGACCACGGGACGAGTCTGTCACGCGGCACCCACACGGTGCCCGGCCGGTGGGGTGGAAGGAGGGCCGGCGAGAGCGCCGCCGCGGGGATTCCCGCTCACCTCTGGCGCGTTGCGCCTCCCCGGGTCATAATCGGCGAACCAACCCCGATCCTGGAGGACACGAATGACCACCCGCCTCAACCCGTACCTCTCCTTCCGCGACAACGCGAAGGAGGCCATGGAGTTCTACCGGTCCGTCTTCGGTGGAACGCTCACCACCGGCACCTTCGCCGAGTTCCACGCCAGCGAGGACCCCGCCGAGGCCGACAAGATCATGCACTCCCAGCTCGAGACCAGGGGCGGCCTCGTCCTCATGGCCGCCGACACCCCAAACTCCATGGAACTGCAGTCCGGCTCCAGCATCAGCGTGTCGCTGAGCGGTGAGGACGAGGCCGAGCTGCGCCGCTACTGGGAGGGGCTCATCGACGGCGGCAACGTGGTCGAGCCCCTCGCCCAGGCGCCGTGGGGCGACAGCTTCGGGATGGTGGTGGACCGTTTCGGCACCTTCTGGATGGTCAACATCGCAGGGACGCCCTCGTAGCCTCGTAACCCCGGCGGGGAGGGGCCGCGTCGAGATCACACGTCGGGTGCGCACGCCCCCTGGCCCAGGATCGACAGCCCCGTGAGGTCGCCGGCCTGGAAGGTCCGCACCGTCGAGGTGACGGGGTTCATGAGCTGGGAGTCGTCATCCACGTGGTCGAGCCCCACGAGGTGGCCCATCTCGTGCCGCAGGACTCCGACCCATGCCGGTTCGCCGCTGCCGTCCACCGCCTGGAGGTCGAGGGCCTCCTCGTCGAGGTACACGGCCCCGGAGACGAGGTGCCAGATCCCGCCGGTCCCCACCCGGTACGTGTACCCGACGCCCGCCACCTGCCCCTCGAGGTAGGGCAGCGTGTCCGCGTCGGACACGGCGACCAGGACCGGCGCCCACCGGTCCCCGTACGTCTCGGGTTGGTACGCGGGGCGCTCCTCCGCGGGCTCCTCGGAGGTCTCCCCGTCCACCAGGATCACCAGCCCGGTGGCGGCGGTGACCTCCGCCGCCACGGCTGCGACGACGTCGGCGAACCCGTCCGGAGCGTCGGCCTCGTTCACCACCACGTGGACCGGCCGGCACGGCGACCACGCCACCGGGGACACGCCGTCGTCCTGGAGCGCCGCGAACGCGTACGACGGGTCGGCGCCGCTCACGGTGGCGACCGGCGCCAGCCGCCCGGCCGCCTCCTCGAGCCCGGGCGGCGGCATGCCACTGCCCTGGAGACCCTCGGGGAGCGCGACGTCGATGGGCGCGGGCGCCGCGGAGGCCTCGCGCGCGGCGGTGAACCTGTCGTAGATCTCGACCGCGCGGTCCCGAAGTTCCGTGTACGTGGCCGGGTCGGCGAGGGTCTCGACGTCGGCCCGCGGGTCCGGGCTCTGCGTCCACCACACCCCGCCGAGGCCGACGGCGACCACAAGGAGCGCCGCGATCCCCCGCCCGCGCCGGCGCCGGCGGCGGGGCGGCGGGTAGGGCACGGTCGACCCGTATGTGCGCCACGACGTGTCCGGGACCTGCCTCCCGGCGGCCTCGATCTTCACCCACTCGGGAACGCGCCCGCTCGGCGAGCGCGGGAGGTCGTCGGGGGGAGGACTCATGGTCCGATTATCAACGCGCCGGGGAGGAAACGCACCCGCCTCTCACCCGCAGCGCACCACCTGCGTCACGACGTTGGAGAACACCTCCATGCCGGGTGTGGCAACCACGGTGATCACGTCGGCGAGGTGGGCGCTCTGGGGCGAGAGGGTGGCGAGGACGTTCTCCTCGCGGAGGATGCGCTCCGGGTTGAAGACGACTTCCTTGTGGCCATCGAAGATGGCGGCGTAGAAGATCCCGGTCTCCACGAGGTCCTGGAAGAAGTGGCTGCCGTAGGAGAGCTCGGGCATGAAGCCCTCCTCCTTGGAGGCCACCTCGCAGATCACGGCCATGTTGGCGATCTCGGCGAACCGGACGGGAACGCCGAGCGAGGGCGTGGCGGTGCCCCAGCGACCCGGTCCCACCAGCATGACGCTCCTGCCCTTGAGGACCCGGTTCAGCACCCCGATCTCGCGGGCCACCGCGTGCTTGCCCTGCTCGTTGAGGTCGAGGTACGCCTGCGGTCGCACGTACACCACGTGGTCGAGCGGGATTCGCACGTTCCCGCCCATGAAATTGCCCTTGTTGGAGAAGAGCACCTCAGCGGGGTTCGCCAACTCGGGCATGTCCATGGTGACGCCCAGGCCCTTGGTCTGGAGGGGCCGGCACTGGACGATGTTCACCTTGAACTCACCGCGGGCGTTGAAGTTGGCCGTGAACTCCACGTCCACCGGGTAGTCGTAGGCCGCCGCGAGCAGCGCAAGGATCTCGCGCATGAGCACGGGGAAATCGGTTTCGCCGAGCAGCTTGCGGAAGTCGAGGATGTACGGCGGCACCCGGGAGTCCTTGTGCCCCATCTCGCGGAGCCAGCGAACGGTCTGGTGGTCCACGCTCAGGAACAGGGACTTGTCCGTCTTGAGGTCGCGGGAGATCACCTCCTCCATGTTCCGGCTGATCAGGGCGTTGTCCGCGAGGGAGATGAGGTCCACGCCCCGCTGCGAGAACTTCTTCTCGTCGCCGTAGGTCATCGGGGGCAGCCGGAGGGGGTCGTCAAGGCAGACGATCCGCGCGTAGTCCCCGACCGTTCGGTCCACGGCCCGGGTGCCGAGGCCGAAAACGAGGCGCAGCATGCCGGCCTCCATGTCCATGGCACTGTCCCAGATGTACAGGTTCGAGGAGTTCCCCACCCCCGCCACGTGGGGGAAGTAGTCGCCCCCGTACTGGTCCCCGGACACGCGCTGGACCAGGATGGCCATCTGCTCGTCCTTGTCGAAGAGGCCGCGGCTCATCCGGTACGCGAGCGCTTCCTCGTTCATCGTGCTGGCGTACACGGTCCGCACCGCTTGGGCGAACGCGGAGTACCGCTCCTCCGGGGTGCCCTGGTTCGCACAGAAGATGCTCACGTACTTCCCGGCGAACGCGTTCCCGTAGCTGTCCTCCAGCAGCGAGCTGGAGCGCACGATGATCGGCGACTGGCCGAAGTGCTCGAGGAGCTGCATGAACTGCTCGCGGATGTCGTTCGGGAACGTCCCGTGCAGCATCTGCTCCCGCAGCTCGGGGGCATACCGGTAGTACCCCTCCTCGGTCTTCTGCCGGGTGCGGAGCCGCCACCAGCCGTTCTCCACGATGTAGGTGTAGAAGATGTCCGAGCCAAGGTAGAAGGAGTCGTGCGGCTCCATGTGGCGCGCGAAGCGATCGCCGCCCTCGTGCACGAGGATGGCCGTGGCGAGCAGCATCCCCACGCTCTTCCCCCCGATGAACCCCGTACCCACCTCGCGGGAGGCGATCCGGAGCAGGTCGGCGAGGCTCAGGTACCGCTGGCAGAGCCCGAACATCTTGGAGTCGCGCCCGATGAGCATCTGCATGAGGAGCGTCTTGGTGGATTCCTGCTGTTCGGGCGGCAGGACGATCGACTCGCGGGCCTTGCTGAAGGTGACGTTCCAGAAGTCGGGGCGGTCCGCCGAGTGCCGGATGGTCGAGAACAACCCCGCCACGTCGGAGCTGGCCGTGACGCTGATCGCCTTGTTCTCCTCGATGAGGTGCGGGAAGAACATGGTGGGCGAGTACCGCTCCCACACCTTGAGCGGGTGGATGTAGAGCCGCTCCTCCACCAGGTACAGGTCCAGCAGCAGCTGGGTGGTCTCACGGATCCCGGCGATCGTGCTGTAGGTGTGCGCGTTGCGCATGATCGCGAAGTACGCCACCGTGTCCAGCTCGTACAGGAAGGGGCAGGTGACCTTGAAGAAGTTCCCGATCATCAGGTCCGAGTACCAGTGCTCGAGCAGGTCCGTGAGGCAGTCGAAGACGTAGAAGGCCCGCAGGCCCTCCTTCTCCACCAGGTTGTGGACGTCGGTGGCGAAGGTCTCGAACCCCGCGGCCGGGTCGAGGTAGTAGGTGAGCACGTCGGGGGTGTCGTCCATCAGGGGTTCGTGCCGCCCGAACCGCACGTACACCAGCTTCCGGCCGTCCGCCCTCGCCTGCGCGACATAGGGGTCCACCACCATCCGGTAGTCGAACACCGAATCCACCTGCCACACCACGTTGTCGCCGAGGCGAAGGTCGTCGATCACGGTGTCGAAGCCGGGCAGTCCGGTGCTCACGCGGGTGGGGATCTTCATGGGGAAAGCCTACGGCGAGGGGGGCCGCGGGACCGTGGCCGCCGTTCCCGACGGCGTCGGCCGTCCCACCCAGGGTTACGCTGGCCGGGTGTACGTTCCTGACCACTTCTCCCTGACCGCCGACCAGACCCGAGAGGTGCTCTCCCACCCGCGGGCGGCCAACCTGGTCACCCACCACGCGTCCGGGCTGCAGGCCACGCTGTCCCCGTTCTTCCACGTCGACCGCGGCGGCGAACTCGGCACGCTGGTCACCCACCTGGTGCGCAACAACCCGCAGGTGTGCGAGCCCGTCGACGGCGACGCGCTGGTGATCGTCGACGTCGCCGACGCGTACATCTCGCCGACGTGGTACCCCACCAATGCCGACTTGGCCAATGTGCCCACCTGGGACTACATCACCGTGCACGCCTGGGGCGAGCTCACCGTGCACGAGGACCCGGGGTGGACGCTGCGGGCGGCACGCGACCTGGCCGGTAGGTTCGAGCCAGGCGCGGTGCTCGAGGCGGTGGGCGAGGAGCGGCTGGCCCGGATGGCACGCGCCATCGTGGGGGTGGAGGTGCGACTGACCCGAGTCGTCGGCAAGGCGAAGATGAGCCAGAACCGGCACCCGTCCGACGTCCAGGGCGTCGCGGACGCCCTCGGGGACCACGAGGAACTGGCCGCCTTCCTGCGGGAGGTCTCGTTGCCGTACGCGGAACGGCGCCACCAGTTGCTGGCCGACCTGCGCGAGACGAAGGGCCGGGCCCGGCGTCCCGGGTGACGTCGCCGACTCACCCCGCTCGCGGCCACCGGCCGTTCACCTGCGCGTGCTTCGATGAGTACATGACCGCCGTGCTCGAATGCGCTCACCTCGTCCGGACGTTCGGGGACCTGAGGGCGGTGGAGGACGTCAGCCTCACCATCGCGCCCGGGGAGACCTACGGCCTGCTCGGCCCGAACGGCGCGGGCAAGACCACCACCATCTCGATGATCTGCGGGCTGCTGGCCCCCACCGCCGGCACGGTGCGCGTGCTGGGCCGCGAGATCACCCCGGCGGCGTCCGATGCCAAGGCAGCGATCGGTCTGGTGCCGCAGGACATCGCGCTCTACCCGGACCTCTCGGCCCGGGAGAACCTCCGCTTCTTCGGCCGGCTGCAGGGCCTGCGCGGCGCCGCGCTCGAGGCCCGCATCGACGAGACGCTCGACGTCGTCGGCCTCCGCGACCGGGCGAAGGACCGCATCGACACCTACTCCGGTGGCATGAAGCGCCGCGCCAACATCGCGGTGGGGATGCTGCACGCCCCCACGCTGCTGGTGCTGGACGAACCCACGGTGGGCGTGGACCCGCAGAGCCGCAACTCCATCCTCGAGGCGATCGCGAACCTCGGGACCGCGGGCATGGCCGTGCTCTACACCACCCACTACATGGAGGAGGCCGAGCGGCTCTGCGACCGCATCGGCATCATCGACGTCGGCCGCCTGATCGCCGAGGGCACCCGGGCCGAGCTCGTCGCGGGCCTCGGCTCCGCCAGCCGGGTGACCGTCCGGGCCGAAGGCACCGCCCCCGCACTGGAGGCGTGGCGGGCCGCGCTCGCCACACTCCCCGGGGTCACCGTCAGCGCCACCGCGACCGGCGCGGACCTCGCCTGCGCCGACTCCACGGCCACCGTCGCGGCGGCCTTCCAGCGCGCCGGGGCGCACGGGGTGGCGATCAGCGGGGTCGAGGTGGCGGCCCCGGACCTGGAGTCGGTGTTCCTGCACCTCACTGGCAAGGGCCTCCGGGACGAGTGATGGCCGCCCCGAACGTCCTCACCCAAGCGCTGCTCGTCGCCCGCCTGGACCTCAGGCGGCGCCTGCGCGACCGCTCCGTGCTCATCCAGGTGATCCTCGCCCCCGTGCTCCTCGCCCTCATCATCGGCGGCGCGTTCAGTGGCGACAGTGGCGGCCTGCGGGCCGACATCTGGCTGGCCGACGCCGACGGCTCCGAGCTCTCCACGCAGATCGTGGCCGCTCTGGCCGGCCAGTCCGAGCCCGGTGGTGAGGGCGTCTCGTTCGTCGCGAAGCCCGGCCTGGACGCCGCCGCGGCGGAAGCGGCCGTCGACGCGGACGAGGCGGACGCCGTCGTCGTGATCCCCGCGGGCTTCGGCGCCGCCGTCAGGGCCGGCGAGGCGGCCGAGCTCAGGGTGTTCGGCGACGCGGGTGACGACGTCGTCGCGGGCATCGCGCGAAGCGTCGCCGACGGCATCGCGAACGGGGTCCAGACCCAGCGCGCCGCCATCGCCACCACGCTCACCGCGGCCGCGCAGCTTGGCGAGGAGGTGTCCGCCGACGACGTAGCACGCGTGGCCGCCGCCACCCCGGCGGCGATCACGGTGCGGGACTCCCGGTTCGAGAACACCTTCAGCATGATGTCGTTCTTCGCGCCGGGCATGGCGATGATCTTCCTCTTCTTCGTGATGGGCGCCGCCGCGCGCAGCCTCGTCACCGAGCGGCGCGAGGGCACGCTCCCCCGGATGCTAGCCGGGCCCACCAGCCCGACCGCGGTCCTGCTCGGCAAGGCCCTCGCGGTGCTCACCCTGGGCTTCACGAGCCTCCTGATGGTCTGGGGGATCACATCGCTGGGGTTCGGAGTGGACTGGGGTGACCCGCTCGGGGTGCTGCTGGTGAGCACCGGCGCGGTGGTGGCGATTGCCGGCATCTCGCTGGTCATCACCGGCCTCGCCCGCACCGAGTCCCAGTCGGAGGCGCTCACCATCGTGTTCGCGCTCGTGCTGAGCGTGCTCGGCGGGTCCTTCGTGTACACCGCGACCGGGTTCCTCGCCGAGGTTCGGAAGTTCACCCCCAACGGGCAGGCGCTGATGGCGTTCTCGGACCTTGCCGCCGGGAACGCGAGCCCGGCGGACGTGCTCCCCGCCGTCCTCCTCCTCCTGGGCGGCGGCCTGGTCACGGGAGCGATCGGCCTGCTGGCGATCCGCAGGGGGCTGGCTCCGTGAACGCCGCCCTTGCCATCGCGGTCCTCGAGATCCGGCGCTTCCTGCGGGAACGCATCACGCTGTTCACCACCATCCTGATGCCGACGGCGCTCATGCTCATCATCGGCACCGCCTTCGGGTCAGGCACGTCCGAACTCCCCGTCGGACTGCTGGACGAGGACGACACCGTGCTCTCGGCCGAGTTCACGGCCGGGCTTGAGGAATCGGCCCTGGCGGTGACCGCCTACAGCGATGCGGACGACATGGCCCGCGACATCCGGCTCGGCTTCCTCGCGGCCGGCGTCCGCCTCCCCGCCGGGTTCTCGGACGCGCTCGAGGGCGACGGCGCCGAGGTCGTCATGACGCTCGACCAGGCGTCGACGAACGGGGCGGCAGTCGCGGCCGCGATCAACGCCACCGCCGCGGAGTTCGGCCAGGTCCCGACGGCGCTGCGGGTTGGGCTCGCGACGCTGGGGCGTTCGGATGGGGAGGCCACCGCCGCCGTCACGGCCGTGGCGGAGCAGGTGGCGGGCGCGATGCCGGCCGTGACGGTGGACGAGACCACCGTTGGCGCGGTGCCGGCGACGGGCAGCGCCTTCGCGAGCGCCATGTACACCCAGCTCACGCTGTTCATCTTCCTGAACGGCATGCTGGCCGGGATCCCGCTGGTGGAATCGCGCCGGCTCGGGATCTCGCGCCGGATGATGGCCACCCCCACCGGCGTGGGTCCGCAGCTCTTCGGCGTGGGCCTCGGCAGGCTGGGCCTCGGGCTGATCCAGGCCGGCATCCTGCTGGGGCTGGGGGTCGGCGTCTTCGGCGTGGGAGTGGGCCACTGGCCGACCGCGCTCGCCCTCGTGCTGCTGTGGTGCGCGCTCGCGGCGGCGGTGGGAATGCTGCTCGGGGCGGTGGGCCGGACCCCCGACCAGGTGGTGGCGTGGTCGGTGCCGCTCGGCATCGGGATGGGCATGCTCGGCGGGGCGATGTGGCCACTTTCGGTGGTGCCGCCGTTCATGCGGACGATCGGCCACCTCACCCCCCACGCGTGGGCCATCGATGCCTGGAGCGCCGTCGTCAACGACGGCGCTCGGTTCGGGGACATCGCCCTCGAGCTCGGGGTGCTCGCCGCCGTGACCGTGGTGCTCGGCGTGCTCTCGGTGATCCTGCTGCGGCGCTCCCTGTCACGGTGACGCGGCGTCCGACCTCAACCGGCCCGGTCAGTCGTCGCCGCCGCCGGTCTGGGAGTTGACCACGCCACCCCACGCGGCTTGCGCGCCGGAGTGCCCGACGGCCGTGACCAGGACGAGGGTTCCGAACGCGAGCGCCAGGGTTGCGATCCCCGCGATCATCTCGAGCCCGGGACCCAACACGCGCAGGACCTCGCCCTCCGACTTCGCCGCCTGCCGCTGCACCAGGAACCACACGACCGCGACCGCCAGCAGCACGGGGGCCAGGATCTCGAGCGACTTGCCGAGGTCGGCGTGGCGTTTCGGCTCCCCCACCCGCTCGGCGAGCGCCTCCCCGGACTGCGCGGCCGCCACCGCGGCGGCGGCGCCCACGGCGAGCCCGCCCAGCGTGAGCCAGCCGAACGGCGCCCGCCACTTCGGCACGAGCATGATCGCAAGGAGCCCCATCGCGGAGAGTGGCAGTACCACCACCGCCACGTGGACGACGAGGGGGTGGATCGGCAGCCCCGCGATCGTGTCGAGGAACTCGGTGGGCGCCGGCGTCGTGTGCAGCATGGATGAAAGTGAACCACCATGGGTGCCCGAATTGAAGAGCCCCGCCCGCACGGGTCCTCAGCGCGCCGGGTCGTCACCGCCGCGCAGTGCCCACAGCACCGCCGCCAGCAGCACCAGGTTGACCGCGCTCGACGACGGCGCCCCCAGCAGCCCGGTGCCCCACCAGGTCCCGAAGCCGGTGCCGAAGATGCTGAGCAGCACGAGCGGGAGGGCTACGGCGAGCGCCGTCGTCGGGCGGACGCGTGGCGACCGGCGCCGCGCGAGCCAGGCGAACACGGCCCGGTCGCCCCGGGCCGCGACACCCGCGAGCGCCCACGCCGCGGCCAGCACCACGGCGAACCCGGCGGCATGGACCAGCCACCAGACCGGGGTGAGGGCCGGCTCCCAGAACCGGAACAGCCAGGCCACCCCGACCACGAGCGCCACCAACGGGATGTGCCAGAGGTAGACCCCGACCGCCCGCGCCCCGAACCCGGCGACGACGCGGTACACCCGCTCGCCGGCCAGGAGCCGGGTGAGCGCGGGCCACAGGGCCGCCAGTACCAGCACGAGCCCCAATCCGTACAGCGCCACCACCAGCGTGGGCGGGCTGCCGTTGGACGGCTCCGGGTCCCCGGCGCGGCTGAGCAGCGAGGTGGAGTACGGGCCGACGAGGGCGAGAGCCACCGCCGTACCGATCGCGGCCGCGGCGCCGGCCACGAGCCGCGCCGCCCGGGCCCGCCGGAGGGCCGGGAGGTGGAACCCGACCTGGTGGTGGAACCCCCACACGAGCAGGATGTTGAGCTGACCGATCGTGGGGTGCACGTTCCAGCGCAGCGCGTCCACGAGCGCGATGGCGCCGAGCCAGAGGGCGAGGGTCAGCACCGGGCGTGCCATCCAGCGCACCGTCCGGGGTACCGCGGCGGTGAGGGCGGCATACACCCCGAGGAACCACAGCAACTGGGACAGGAAACGCCCCACGAGGTCCGCCCCGGGGACCACCAGGGCCGCCGGCAGCAGCAGCGCCGTCCAGAAAGCCGAGTAGACCAGGGCCGGGGCGCCGAGGCGCAACAGCCGCCGCCGGAGGTAGTCCGCGGGATTCCGCTCCCAGGAGCCCCGGTTGGTCACCGCGCCCGCGGCGAAGAAGAGCGGCAGGATCTGGAGCGTCCA
>JADGOQ010000065.1 GCA_017882885.1 Actinomycetales bacterium
CGCGCCACTCGTGTGGTTCGCGGCGGGGCAGCGTGGGCAGGTCTCGTGGATACCTGAAATCGGCACACGGGACATGTTCTGGACGATCGCGGTCAACCAGTACTTCCGCGACGAACTCTCGTTCGCCCTCGCGTTCTGGCCGGCGCTCGCCGTGGGAGGCCTGCTCGCCTGGCGTGCACGCGGAGACCACCGCCGTCCCCTCGTGGCGTACGCGGCCAGCATCGCGGTGCCCACTCTCGCACTCGCCCTTTCCGGACCGGTGCTGGGCACACCCCTCTATGTCGTCCGGTACCTGCTCTTCACCGCGCCGGCGTTGGCGATGATCGGCGCGATTGCGCTGTCGCGCCTGTCCGTCCCCTTGCTCGCCGCCCTGATGGGGGCGTTCCTCGTGTTCGGGGCCGGCCCGTCCCTCGAATCGCGGCTGGACCCCCTCTCCAAGTCGAGTTGGCTGTTCGCCGCGGACACCCTCGGGACCCGGTCCGAGCCCGGTGACGCGATGGTCGCCTTCAGCGTCCACCTCCCAGGTGCGCGAGCGATCCACCCCGAAGAACTGGGCAGCATGCCGCTCCTCAACGAGACCGTCGGGCCCGAGGAGGCCGCGGCCGGCATCATCCCCAGCGACGGCGGCTCGCTCACGGACCTCGTCGTCCCGAGTGACGTGAAGCGGATCTGGTACCTGTCGGACTCGCACTCCCGCTACCTCGGCAGGAGCGACATCGAGGCCGATCTGGCCCTCCTTGCCCGGCAGGGGTTCGCCCCGGTCTGGGTCCAGCGACCCGGAGGGCTTCCAATCGCTGGTGATCGTCCTGCTCGAGCGGCGTTGAACGTCGCCCCCCGGCCTCGCGGCTGGCCTCGGGGCTAGGCGCGGGTTGTATCCAGGGCGTCTACCAAGCGCTGCTCGAGCGCGTACGCCGGGCGGACGGTGGACTCGGCGTCGTACACCATCGCCACCTTCCCCTCCGCCCACGTGGGCCACGGCGCGCGGTGCGTCCGGATGAACTCCACCCAGGCACCGTGCATCGCGTCCGCGAGCGCCTGCGGCGCGTCCGGCCCGCACGACTGCGCCACCCGCTCCGCCCCCAGGTTGTCCCACGCGAACGGGAGGTCCGCGCAGTGCCCGGCAAGCCCGGTGCCGGCGTGGAGCCAGCAGAAGTCGTAGAGCCACGTGGGGGCGTCCCTGCGCAGGCCGGCCCACCGCACCATCGGCATGCGGTACATCGTGTCCGTCATCAGCTGGCCCACCACGGACGCCTCACCGCCGGGCAGGTCGGCGTACTCGGCCAGGTACTCCTCCGCCACCGGTGCGAGCGCGGTCCCCGCCAGCGCGTCCGCCACCGTGCCGGCGGCCAGCAGCGGCGCGAACATCGGCCCCGCGGACGTGAACTCGTGTGCCGTGGCGCCCATGAGCAGCGGCACGTCCGCCCCGACGCCGTCGCGCAACGCGTCCGCCACGCTCCCGGTGAGCACCGCACCGTCCACGTACGGGGTGAAGGCCAACCCGAAACCGCCCCCACCCACGATGCCGGCCACGGCATCGGCCAGGCTCGTGGGCGGTGGGCTCGCCTCCAGCTGGTCCGTCAGGTCGAGCAGTTGCGTGTTGGTCAGCGCGGCCAGCCCCGCCCGCGTCCACTCGACGCCGGCCAGCCGGGCCATCGCCGCCCCGCTGGCGCGCGCCACCTCGGCCGGCTGCGGGCTCAGCGACCCGGAGTGGCTGATGGCGGCGTGAAACAGCCCGCGCGCCAGCGGCGAGAGCAGCAATGCCCACACCGAGCCCCCGCCCGCGGATTGCCCGCCGATCGTCACGTTGCCGGCGTCGCCCCCGAACGTGGCGATGTTGTCCCGCACCCACTGGAGCGCCGCGATCTGGTCGAGCAGCCCGCGGTTGTGCGGGGCGTCCGGGATCCAGCCGAAGCCGTCGAAGCCGAGCCGGTAGGAAATGGTCACGGTGACGATGCCGTCGCGGTTGAACGCGAACCCGTCATACCAGGGGCTCGCGGGCGAACCCGCCTTGTACCCGCCGCCGTGGATCCACACGAACACGGGCAGCCCGGCGTCCGCCCGCCCCGGGGCCGGGGTGAATACGTTGACGTTCAGGATCGAATCGCCCGGGATGCTCGGCTCCGGGATGGCGGTCACCTCCGCGAGGGGCCGTACCTGCGCCGTCGCGCCGTACTCGGTGCAATCGCGCACGCCCTCCCACCGGGCGGCCGGGACGGGGGCGGCGAAGCGGTGCTCCCCCACCGGCGGCTCGGCGAACGGGACGCCGAGGAATGCGGCAGAAGCGTCCCGCCACACCCCCCGGGCGGCTCCTTGGGCGAGGTGGACAACAGGGGCGTCAGTCATGGGGAAGCCTCCAGGGTGCGGGAAATGGGTCGAGGCCGCCGGCGGCCACTCCCACCATGATCGACCCAACGCCGGTCGCCCGCACGACGGCGCGCGCCCGCCCGTCGGGCCACCGATCGTCACGTCGGTGTACGAAGTACCACGATGAGGGGAGGGCCGCTCAGGCGTCCAGCAGAGGTTGGACATACACGTTCAGGTCTCCGGTTGGCATCACCTTCGCCGACAGGAGCCGGATGTTCTCAGGGAGGGTCTGCAGACCCTGCGGCTTTCCCACCAGCGGATCGATCGGAGGGACTTTGGTCCCGCCGGACTGTCGAGTTTCGCAACTTTGGTCCCGCCGTGGGACGCCCATTCGACGCCGCCACCCGGCCCAGCCACGCGAGTGACGGCTTGGGGGTGCGGGCGAATGGTGGCC
>JADGOQ010000066.1 GCA_017882885.1 Actinomycetales bacterium
CGCCGCACCCCACGCTGTTCGAAAGCCTCGATGACCGCCGCCGGCACCCGGCCGCGGTCCGAGATGGCGAAACCGTTGGCGCGGGCCCACGTGCGGATCTCGGCGGGGGTCGGTGGCGTGGCGGGCGCCAGTTGGGCGACGCGGACCTGCGCGCCGACGTCGGCCTCGGCCTCGCGCAACGCCGCGGCCAGGAAGCGGTACGTCCACTCCTGGGCGAGCGCTCGCGTCTCGCAGAACATGATCGGGACCTGCGGGAAGCGGGCGTGGCACTCGGCGAGGGCGTCGGCGACGACGGCGGGCCGCACGTACTCGAGGCCGAACACCTTCGAGTACCGGTCCTCCACGACGACGGCGGCGCGCGGCAGTCGCGCGAGATCGGCGAGGAGATAGCGCATCTTCCCGCTGGTCAGCGTGGCGACGAGGTCCTGCAGGCTCTTGCGTTCGACGGCGGCCACGACCGCGCCGTCGTCGCCCTCCACGGCGTAGTCACCGGCTGCCAGCGCGCGGCGGGTGGTGGTGACCTGTTGGTGGGAGAAGTTCCAGGCGTACCGCTCGTGGCTGTCCACGACGATGGGGAGGTCCGCCAGCGCCTGGGCACGCGCCGTCGGCAGCGAGACGCCCGGGCGGGCCTGCTTCGCGGTGCGCGCGGTCTGCCAGAAGATCGCCTCCCGGGTGCCCCGGACCACGGTGAACACGAACTGCGAGCGGTTCTCACGGCCCCGGTCGAGGACGAGGTCGATGGAGGCGCCGCGACGTACGCAGGAGCGCATGGGCGTCGACTCGACGATCTCGGGGTTGGTCGGCCAGCCCACCGCCCGGTGGCAGTAGACCTTGCCGGTGCGCGGCCAGGTCTCGCGCGCCTTGAGGACCACGCCTTCCGGACCCAGCGGGATGCGGAGGAGGTACGGCAACGTGGACCCGTCCTCCGGGTTGCGGGCGATCACGAATTCGCCGGTCACGTGACCAAGCCTACGGAATACGAATTAGATTGGAACAGCGGGACACCACCCAGGTGTCTTTCCGAGCGCCGACGCAGTCGCACGCAAGAGCAGGGGCGGAGCACACATCGTGGACGTCTTCGAAATCCACCAGAACCTGATCGAGGATTACCGATCCTTCACGTCCGGATTCGTCACGCCGCGCGAGCCCCGCATCAACGAATTCGTCACCTCCCAGCTTGAATCCGGCGTCCAGTGGCCCGACCCCTGGCTCTCCCTCAACCCGAGCTTCGAATCCGGCGGCACGATCCCCGAACTCGTCCACCGCGGCCTCCTCCACCCCGAGAACGAGCGCATCTTCCGCGTCAAGGAGGATCCCCAGGACCCGGGCTCCCGCCCGCTCACGCTCCACCGGCACCAGACCGACGCGATCGAGGCCGCCCGCACCGGCAAGTCCTATGTCCTGACCACCGGCACGGGCTCGGGCAAGTCGCTGGCCTACATCGTCCCGATCGTGGACAGCGTGCTCCGCGAGCGCGCCGCCGCAGGCGGCGAGCGCACCCCCGGCGTGAAGGCGATCATCGTCTACCCCATGAACGCGCTGGCCAACTCCCAGCGCCACGAACTCGAGAAGTTCCTGAAGTACGGCTACCCCGAGGGCGGTGAGCCCGTCACCTTCGCGCGCTACACGGGCCAGGAGGGCAGCGACGAGCGCCGCGAGATCCTCGCCAACCCGCCCGACATCCTCCTCACCAACTACGTCATGCTCGAGCTCGTGCTCACCCGCCCGGACGAGCGCGCCCACCTCATCCGCGCCGCCAAGGGCCTGCGCTTCCTCGTCCTCGACGAACTCCACACCTATCGCGGCCGCCAGGGCGCCGACGTCGCCCTCCTCGTCCGCCGCCTCCGCGACGTCTGCGAATCGCCCAACCTGCAGGCCGTCGGCACCTCCGCGACCATGGCGTCCGGCGGCACCGTGGTGGACCAGCGGCGCGTCGTCGCCGAGGTCGCCACCCGCCTCTTCGGCGCCGAGGTCACGCCCGAGCGCGTGATCGGCGAGACCCTCCGGCGCGCGACGACGACGGCGCCCGGCCCGTCGTCGTCGTCCGCCGGGGTGCTCGGGGGAGAGTTGGCGGCGGCGGTCGAGGCCGCCCTCGCCCGGCCCACCGGCCACCCCCGCCCCTACGCCGACCTCGCCGCCGACCCGTTCGCCGCGTGGATCGAGACGACCTTCGGGTTGGACAACGAGCCGGGCACGGGCCGGCTCATCCGCAGGAAGCCCACCACCGTGCAGCTGGCTGCGGCAGAACTTGGGGCCGCGACCGGTCGGGAGATCGCCGAGTGCGACACCGCGATCCGCAACCTCCTCGGCGAGGGCTCCCGGGCACGCGACCCGCAGTCGGGCCGGCCGCTGTTCGCGTTCCGGCTCCACCAGTTCCTCTCCAAGGGCGACACGGTGTACGTCTCGGTGGAGCCGGAGGACGTCCGGCACATCACGGACACCTACCAGCTCCGCGTGCCCGGCCACCCGGACAAGGCCCTCCTCCCGCTCGGCTTCTGCCGCGAGTGTGGGCAGGAGTACCTGGTGGTCTCCCGCACCTCGAAGAACGGCGCCACCACGTTTGTGCCGCGGCGGGACCGGGACGCCTCTGGGGGCGACGCCGTCACCGGCTACCTCTACGTCTCCGCGGACCTGCCGTGGCCCCGGGACCCGGTGCGCGAGGGGAACCGGCTGCCGGACCACTGGCTGACGGCCACGGAGTCGGGCGAGACCGTGGTCATCGCGTCCAAGCAGAAATACCTCCCGCGGGAGGTGTGGCTGGACACGGATGGGACGGAAACCGCTCGCGGCGAGGGCCTGCAGGCCTGGTTCATGTCCACACCATTCGCGTTCTGCCTGCGCTGCCGCGTCTCCTACGAGCAGGTTCGCGGCAGCGACTTCGCCAAGCTGGCCACGCTGGACCAGGAGGGCCGCTCGTCCGCGGTCACAACTGTGTCCGCCAGCATCGTCCGCTCGCTCAAGGCCCTCCCCCCGGACGAACTCGGCGCGGACGCCCGCAAGCTCCTCACCTTCGTGGACAACCGGCAGGATGCCTCGCTCCAGGCGGGCCACTTCAACGACTTCGTCCAGGTGGCCCAGCTCCGCGGTGCGTTGCACGCCGCGATGGCCAGGGAGCCGCACGGCCTCACCCACGAGGTGGTGGCGCGCCGCGTGACGGACGAACTCGGCCTCACCATGGCGGACTTCGCCGCGAACCCGCAGGCCCGGTACGCCCAGAAGGATCTTGCCGAGCGGGCGCTGCGGAACGTCGTCGAGTATCGCCTCTACACGGACCTGCAGCGCGGCTGGCGCGTGACCATGCCGAACCTCGAGCAGACCGGCCTGCTGAAGGTCCGCTACTCGGACCTCACCGAGATCGCCGCCGACCCTGAGATCTGGGAGACGACGGCGTCCGGCCGGCCGATCCACCCCGCCCTGCGGGATGCGCGGCCCCAGCTCCGCGAGGAGCTCGCCCACATCCTGCTCGACGAGCTGCGCCGCGGCCTCGCCATCGACGTCCCCTGCCTCACCCAGCCCGGCTTCGACGAACTCCTCCGCGAGTCCCGGCAGCAGCTCGTGGGCGCCTGGACGATCGCGGACGGCGAGCGCGTGGCACAGGTCGGCACGGCGTTCGCGCGCTCGGGGGCCGCCGGCGGCTTCCGCGGGGACCTGAACTTCTCGCCCCGCGCGGCTTTCGGGCGGTACCTGCGCCGGGGCGTCGGCTTCGGCGCCCAGACGCTCGAGGACACCCAGGAGGTCATCACCGACTTCTTCGCGGTGCTGGACCGGATCGGCCTGCTGACCGCCGTCGTCGAGGGGGAGGACCCGCGCACGGGCCGGAAGGTGCCCGGCTATCGCGTGAAGGCCTCCGCCATCCGCTGGCTGGCCGGGGACGGCACCAAGGGCGCAGAGGACCCGCTGCGCAAGAGCCTCGACAGCGAGCAGGTGGCCCGCGTCAACCCGTTCTTCCGGGAGCTGTACCAGGATGTCGCGCTGTCGCTGACGGGCCTGCGCGCCAAGGAGCACACCGCCCAGGTGCCGCAGGAGGAACGGCAGATCAGGGAGAACGAGTTCCGCGAGGGCACCCTGCCCCTGCTGTACTGCTCGCCCACGATGGAGCTGGGCGTGGACATCGCGAGCCTGAACGCCGTCGGGCTGCGCAACGTCCCGCCCACCCCGGCGAACTACGCGCAGCGCTCCGGCCGGGCGGGGCGGTCCGGCCAGCCCGCGCTCGTGGTCACCTACTGTGCCACCGGCAACTCGCACGACTCCTACTGGTTCCGCCACTCGCGGGACATGGTGGCGGGCTCGGTCGTCGCGCCGCGGCTGGACCTCGCGAATGAGGACCTCGTCCGCTCCCACGTCCACGCGATCTGGCTCGCCGAGACCGACCAGTCGATGCGGTCGCGGCTCACCGACGTCGTCGAGGCGGCGGGGCAGAAGCCGAGCCTCGCGATCCTCCCCGAGATCTGGCGTGCCCTCACCGACGACGGCGCCCGCCGCCGCGCCACCCACCGCGCCGAGCACGTGCTGCAGGAGCTGCGGGCCACGTGGGCGAGCAGCGCCGAACCCGTGGCGTGGTGGTACGACGGCTGGGTTGCCGACCAGGTGGCCCATGCCGCGGAGTCCCTCGACGACGCCCTCGAACGCTGGCGCGACCTCTACCGCTCCGCGCTGGAGGAGTACACGGTCCAGACCAGGCTCGCCGTGGACCCCAAGGCCCCGCAGAAGGCGCGCGAGGGCGCCACCCGCCGCGCCGCCGACGCCCGCACCCAGCTCGTGCTGCTGCGCAATGAGGACAGCGAGCTGGGGCAGTCGGACTTCTACTCCTACCGGTACCTCGCCTCGGAGGGCTTCCTGCCCGGGTACTCATTCCCGCGGCTGCCGCTCGCGGCGTACGTGCCCGGCGGTCGGGCGGGCCGCGGCCTGCGCGACGGCGACTACATCCAGCGGCCGCGTTTCCTCGCCATCAATGAGTTCGGCCCCGGCGCGCTGATCTACCACGAGGGCGCGCGCTACGAGGTGGTGCGCATCCAGCTGCCGCACGGCGCGGGGGACAAGGCCGGCGTGGCCACCGAGGAGGCGCGCCGCTGCGGTGCGTGCGGGTACCACCACCCGCCAGCCGTCGGGACGGACGTCTGCGACAACTGCGGCGAGGCCCTCGGCGGCAGGACCTACAACCTGCTGAAGCTGCAGACGGTGTTCACGCGCAGGCGCGAGCGGATCTCCAGCGACGAGGAGGAGCGCCGGCGCGCCGGCTTCGAGCTCGAAGTCTCGTACCGCTTCCAGGACCACGGCGAGCGGCCGGGGCGCGTGGAGGCGACGACGTCGGGAAGCAAGCCCCTCCTCACCCTCACCTACGGCGACTCGGCGATGATGCGGGTGGCGAACGTCGGCCGGCGGCGCCGCAAGAACCAGCACGACCGCGGCTTCTGGCTGGACACGGTCGAAGGCAGGTGGCTGGCCGAGAAGCAGGCGCCGGACGCCACGGTGGACGCCGAGGGCCTCGACGCCGCCGAGGACGTTGCGCGCAAGGCCAAGGTGATCCCATACGTCGAGGATCGGCGCAACATCCTGATCCTGCGCCTGACGGATTCGGTGGGGGAGGGCGTGGCCACCACGCTGCGGTACGCGTTGGAGCGCGGCGCCGAGGCGCTCTTCCAGCTGGAGGACTCCGAGCTGGACAGCCAGGCGCTGCCGGACGACCTGAACCGCGGCCGGATGCTGCTCACCGAGTCCGCCGAGGGCGGCGCGGGTGCGCTGCGGCGGCTGGTGGCGGAGCCGGACGGTGTGGCGCGGGTGGCCAGGGCTGCGCTGGAGATCACGCACTTCGACCCGGACACCGGTGCGGACCTCGGTCACGCGGACG
Organism: Actinomycetales bacterium; assembly: GCA_017882885.1. Lineage (GTDB taxonomy): Bacteria > Actinomycetota > Actinomycetes > Actinomycetales > Actinomycetaceae > UBA1383. Next base: position 5,849 of record JADGOQ010000066.1, read on the forward strand.
GCGCACGGGAGCGGTGTGAGCAGGCGTGTTACGAGTGCCTGCTGTCGTACGGCAACCAGCACGACCACGCGCTCATCGACCGGCACGCGGTTCGGGATCTCCTGGTGGCGCTCGCCGGGTCCTTGACGCGGGCCGGTTCCGGCGGGCGCACGCGCGGGGAGCAGCGTGACGATCTCGGCAAGTACGTCGACTCGAGCCTGGAGCGGGATTTCGTGGCGTGGCTCGATGACCGGGGGCTCCGGCTCCCCGACCGCGCGCAGGTGCACGTGCCCGAGGCGAACGCCCGCCCGGACTTCGTCTACGACCGCGCCGGCATGCCCGTGGCGGTGTTCGTCGACGGTCCCCACCACGATGCCACCCACCAGGCCGAGCGCGACGCCGAAGCAGAGGAGCGACTCGTCGACGCCGGCTGGGCCGTGGTCCGGGTCCGGTACGACGACGATTGGGACGCCGTCGTCGGCCGCCACCCGTCGACGTTCGGCGTGGGTCAGCCGCGGTAGGTCCCTGGCGATTCCGCCGTGCCCGGCCGTGCCGCTGCCATCTCGTTTGCGTAACAACCGCCTGACATGCGACAGCCGCCTTCACAGCGGGCATAAGCTGCTGATTCTCAGGGCCGGAGTTCGAACATCACGAACTCCGTCATCGGCCCGCTCCACTCATCCAGGAGGAACAGTGAATTTCCGGCGTACAGCAGCAGCCACAGGGCTCCTGGCGCTTTCCCTCGCACTTTCAGCGTGCGGCGGCAGCGCCGGCGACGGCGAGAGCTCCGCCACCGCGGGAGGCGGGGCAACCGGCGCGGCCACCACCGGCATCGTCACCGTGAACGGCACCGAGCCCCAGAACCCGCTCCTGCCCGCGCACACGAACGAGACGGGCGGCGGTCGAGTCATCAACCAGCTGTTCGCCGGACTCGTCTACTACGACGCGGAGGGAGGCATTCACAACGAGGTCGCCGAGTCGATTGAGTCCGAGGACGGACAGAACTACACCGTCACCCTCAAGGACGGCTGGACGTTCTCCGACGGCTCGCCAGTGACGGCCAACAGCTTCGTCGATGCGTGGAACTACGGCGCCCTGCTCAGCAACGCCCAGAACAGCAGCTACTTCTTCGAGAGCATCGAGGGCTTCTCGTACGACGAGGACTCCGAGCTGACAGGCCTCGAGGTCGTCGACGACCTGACCTTCACGATCAAGCTGAATCAGCCCGAAGCCGACTTCCCCTTGCGCCTCGGCTACAACGCGTTCTACCCGCTGCCCGAGGTCGCCTTCGAGGACATCGAGGCTTTCGGTGAGAACCCGATCGGCAACGGCCCGTACAAGTTGGCCAGCGACTCGGCATGGCAGCACAACGTGCGCGTCGACCTGGTGCCGAACGAGACCTACATCGGTGGGCGCGCCCCTCAGAACGGCGGCGTCTCGGTCGTGTTCTACACCCAGGAGGACTCGGCGTACGCCGACCTCCTGTCGGGCAACCTCGACGTGATGAGGACCATCCCGAACTCGGCGATCACCACCTTCGAGGACGAGCTCGCCGGCCGCTCCGTGAACCAGCCGTCCGCGAGCATCCAGGTCCTCACCGTCCCCGAGTACCTCCCCGAGTGGTCGGGTGAGGCAGGCAACCTGCGCCGGCAGGCCATCTCCCACGCGATCAACCGCGAGCAGATCACTGAGGTGGTCTTCAACGGCACCCGCACCCCGGCTCGGGACTTCACCAGCCCCGTCATCGCCGGCTGGACCGACTCCGTTCCGGGCAACGAGGTCCTCGACTACGACGCCGACCTCGCCAAGGAACTGTGGGCGCAGGCCGACGCGATCGAGCCGTGGGGCGACCGGGTCTTCACCATCTCCACCAATACCGATTCGGACCACCAGGTGTGGGTCGACGCCGTGAACAACGGCATCCGCAACACTCTCGGCATCCAGGCAGAGATCAACGCGTTCCCGACGTTCGCCGAGTTCCTCGACGCGCGCGACAACAAGGCCGTCCCTGGGATCTTCCGCGCCGGATGGCAGGGCGACTACCCGTCGCTGGCCAACTTCCTCGCCCCGATCTACACCACGGATGCCGGTTCGAATGACGGCGACTACAACAGCCCCGAGTTCGATGCGCTCATGCGCGAGGGCAACGCCGCACCGTCGGTCGAGGAGGCCACCGCGAAGTACCTCGAGGCGCAGCAGGTCCTGTTCCGCGACCTGCCCGGCTTGCCGCTGTGGTACCAGAACGCCACCGGCGGGTGGGCCGAGACGGTTGACAACGTCGTGTTCGGCTGGGACAGCGAGCCGCTCCTGTTCCAGGTGACCAAGAGCGAGTGATCGCTCAGCCACTCTGAACGGCTCTGCCCGGGCGGCGAAAGCCGCCCGGGCAGATTCAGCCCACGCGGCCCGGGCAACCGGTGCGAAACAGATCGAATCGGCTACATTTGAGCGGCAGCGGAGTCACAACGTGAGGAGGACCACGAGTGCTCTGGTACATCGGGCGGCGCTTGCTCCAGTTGGTGCCTGTCTTCTTGGGTGCCACCCTGCTGATCTACTTCATGGTATTTTCCCTGCCGGGCGACCCGGTGGCCGCCCTCGGTGGCGAGAGGGGCCTCCAGCCCGCCGTGGCAGAGCAGATCCGGCAGCAGTACAACCTGGACAAGCCATTCTTCGTGCAGTACCTGCTCTACCTCAAGGGCATCCTGACGTTTGACTTCGGGATCACCTTCTCCGGCCGCGACGTCATGGACGTCATGCGGGAGGCATTCCCCGTCACCTTCAAGCTCGCCATCATGGCGCTCGTCTTCGAGGCCGTTTTCGGCATCGCTGTCGGCCTCGTCGCCGGCCTTCGCCAAGGCGGGATCTTCGACGCGACCGCCCTCCTGACGTCGCTCTTCGTCATCGCGGTCCCCACGTTCGTGATCGGCTTCGTCCTCCAGTTCGTGATCGGTGTGAAGCTCGGGTGGCTCCCCGCCACGGCCGGGAGCGACCCCGACCTCCGGAGCCTCCTCATGCCGGGCGTCGTGCTTGGCGCGGTGTCATTCGCCTACGTGCTGCGCCTGACACGGACGTCGGTGGCGGAGAACCTCGGCGCGGACTACGTCCGCACCGCGCGCGCCAAGGGCCTGTCGCGCGGCCGCGTCACCACCGTTCATGTGCTGCGGAACTCGCTCATCCCGGTGGTCACCTTCCTCGGCGCCGACCTCGGCGCGCTCATGGGGGGTGCCATCATCACGGAAGGCATTTTCAACATCAACGGTGTCGGTGGCACCCTCTTCCGGGCGATCCAAGCGGGCGAGTCGGCGACCGTGGTCTCGCTCACCACCGTGCTCGTGATCATCTACATCTTCGCAAACCTGCTGGTGGACCTGCTCTACGCCTTGCTCGACCCGAGGATTCGCTATGCCTGAGATCGCCCGCAAGCACCAGGAGCACTTCTTCGCCGAGGTCGACGAGACCGGCCTGGGCGCCGTCGACGCCGTCGCGGACAGCGGCGCACCCTCGACGCTGTGGAGCGAGGCGTGGCACAAGCTCCGCCGTCGCCCCCTCTTCTGGATCTCCGCCGGCCTCATCGCCCTCGTCGTCATCGTGGCCGTCTTCCCCGGGATGTTCACGTCCCAGAGCCCGCGCTACTGCCTCCTCGAGAACTCCTTGGGCGACGGGCGGGCCGGACACCCCTTCGGGTTCGACCGTCAGGGCTGCGACATCTACACGCGGGTGATCTACGGTGCCCGGCCCTCCGTGCTGGTCGGCGTGCTCACCACGATCGCCGTCACGATCCTCGGCACGGCGATCGGTGCATTCGCAGGTTCCGTCGGGGGATGGGTCGACAGCATCCTGTCCCGCATCACCGACATCTTCTTCGCCATTCCGCTCGTGCTCGCCGCGATCGTGATGATGCAGATGTTCAGTGGGCGTCGCGGGATCCTCACCGTGGTGCTGGTGATGACGGCTTTCGGCTGGACCTCGATCGCCCGTATCACGCGTGGTTCGGTGATGGGCGTCAAGAACAACGACTACGTCACCGCCGCGCGCTCGCTCGGCATGAGTGGCAACTCCATCCTCCTGCGCCACGTCCTGCCCAACGCCGCCGCGCCGATCATCGTGTACGCGACCGTCGCCCTGGGTACGTTCATCGTCCTCGAAGCCACCCTCAGCTTCCTCGGCATCGGTCTTCCCCCGGCCGTGGTCTCCTGGGGTGGGGACATCAACACCGCCCAGGCGTCACTCCGCGTGCGCCCCGAGGTGCTGTTCTACCCGGCCGGAGCGCTTGCCCTCACCGTGCTGTCGTTCATCATGATGGGCGACGCCGTCCGCGACGCCCTGGACCCGAAGGTGCGTGGCCGATGAGCCAGTCCACGAGGCGACTCGTCGCGGACCCACACACCCCGCTCCTCGAGGTCAGGGACCTTCAGGTCGCCTTCCGGTCGACGACCGGAGTGGTGCCGGCGGTCCGCGGGGCCAACCTCACGATCTACCCGGGTCAGGCGGTCGCCATCGTCGGTGAATCCGGATCCGGCAAGTCCACGCTCGCGCACGCCGTGATCGGCCTGCTCCCAGGCACCGGCCACGTCACCGGCGGATCGATGCGTTTCGACGGCAAGGAACTCACGACGGCGTCGCGCAAGGAGATCGAGGATCTCCGCGGCAAGGAGATCGGCTTGGTCCCCCAGGACCCGATGACCAACCTGAACCCGGTGTGGACCATCGGCTTCCAGGTGCGCGAAGCCCTCAAGGCCAACGGCATCGCCACCGGCAAGGCGGCCCATGCGCGCGCCGCTGCCGTCCTCGCGGAGGCGGGGCTCCCGGATGCCGAACGCCGCGCCAAGCAGTACCCGCACGAGTTCTCGGGCGGCATGCGTCAGCGGGCGCTGATCGGGATCGGCCTCGCCGGCGAGCCGCGCCTCCTCATTGCCGACGAACTGACCTCCGCCCTGGACGTCACTGTGCAGAAGGTCATCCTCGACCACCTCGAGACGCTCACGAGGGACCACGGCACCGCCCTGCTGTTCATCACCCACGACCTCGGTCTCGCCGCCGAGCGTGCGGAGCACCTCGTTGTCATGCACCGGGGCCGCGTCGTCGAATCCGGACCATCGCGCGACATCATCCGCGAGCCCCACCACCCCTACACGAAGCGGCTGGTCGACTCGGCGCCGTCGTTGGCGTCCCGCCGCATCCAGTCCGCCAAGCAGCGCGGCGTGAAGAGCGCCGAGCTCCTGGCCAAGGGTGACGACGTGCACTCGGCACCGCAGATCGTCGAGATCGAGCACCTCACCAAGGTGTTCACCATCCGCGGCAGCCGCCCGGGCGCCGGGACGGACTTCAAGGCTGTCGACGACGTCACCCTTTCGATCCCGCGCGGCAGCACCACCGCCCTCGTCGGCGAGTCGGGCTCGGGCAAGTCGACGGTCGCGAACATCGTGCTCGGCCTCCTCCCCGCGACCGAGGGACGCGTCGTGTTCGAGGGTACCGATATCGCGACGCTCGATTCGAAGGCCTGGTTCAAGTTCCGTCGGCGCGTGCAGCCGGTGTTCCAGAACCCCTACGGGTCGCTGGACCCCATGTACTCGATCTTCCGTATCATCGAGGAGCCCCTGCGCGTTCACCGCGTGGGTGACGTGAAATCCAGGGCCGCCCGCGTGGCTGAGCTGCTCGAACTCGTCGCGCTCCCCACCTCGACGATGCGCCGCTACCCCAACGAGCTCTCGGGTGGGCAGCGGCAGCGCGTCGCGGTCGCCCGCGCGCTGGCCCTCGAACCGACGCTCGTCGTCCTCGACGAGGCGGTGTCCGCCTTGGACGTGCTCGTCCAGGCGCAGGTGCTCAACCTGCTCACCGACCTGCAGCACGAACTCGGGCTCACCTACCTGTTCATCACCCACGACCTCGCCGTCGTCCGGCAGATCGCGGACGAGGTGGCGGTCATGAGCAAGGGCAGCATTGTCGAGACCGGCACCACCGACGAAATCTTCAACAACGCGCAGCACCCGTACACGCAGCAGCTGCTCGCGGCGATCCCGGGCGCGACGCTCCAGCTCTGAGGCGCGACGGCGTATCGACGTTCGGGGTCAGTCAGCCGCGGTCGACGTCCCGGCGGTGGGCGATGCGCAGCACGGTGACGAGGACTGCCTGTCCGTGGATGCGGTAGACCACTCGGTACTGACCGCGGCGTGCGGACCACGCGCCCGTGAGTGGCCCGCGCAGTGGCTTTCCGACTCGAAACGGGTCCTCGGCCAGCGGTCCGCTGATGAACTCCCACGCCGCGGCCGCCACTACAGGCGGGAGGTCACGCTCGAGAGCCCGCCTTGCTGGGCCGGAGATCTCGACCCGGTACGTCACGTCCGCTCTCGCAGCCGCACTTGGTCGAGCGGAAACACGTCCCCGCGGGCTATCGCGGCTTCGGCCTCGGCGATCTCTGCCATTGCCTCTGGGTCGGAGAGGATGGCGAGCGTCTCCTCCAGCGACTCGAGGTCGTCGGGCGAGATGAGGACCGCAGCGGGCTCGCCGTTGCGAGTAATGACGACGCGCTCATGCGTGTCGTGTACCGACGTGACGTACGCCGAGAGCCGTGCTTTCACCTCTGCGAGCGACTTTGTGAGCATGACCATAATCGTAGTCATCATGGTGCCTTCCTTCCAGTGTCAGCTGGCGCGGCGGTGGTGGGGTTGGTGGTAGTGGAGGTCGATGACGTGGGCGAGGTGGTGTTCGAGGCCGGAGCGTTCGTGTCGGGGTGGTGACCTGGAGCCGGTCGGGGGTGGCCGCGTGTTGCCAGCCCTCGGTCTCCTTGCCGAGGTTGCAGTGTTCGCAGAGCCCGGAGCCGTTGACGTAGGAGGTGTCACCGCCCGACGCG
>JADGOQ010000067.1 GCA_017882885.1 Actinomycetales bacterium
AGGTGGCGATGGTGTACGACGCCGAGTCCACCGTCCGCCCGGCGTACGCGCTCGAGCAGCGCTTGGTAGACGCCCTGGAAACAACCCGCGCCTAGCCCCGAGGCTGCAGGTAATACGCAGCGTGCACGGCGTCGGCGTCTCGCATCGTGGCGAGGAAGTCCTCCCACGGCTTGCCGGCCATCAGCACGGTCGCGGCCTCGTCCCACCAGTAGCCCGGTATCCAGGTGAACGCGGCAGCGAGGACGAAGGACCAGGCCGTGACCGCCGCCCCCAGCAGCCTGGCGCGCCTATCCACGGTGCCCCGCCACGGGGCTGGGCGTGCCGTAGCCGCCCCCGCCGGGGGTCTCGACCACGAGCACGTCCCCCGGGGCGACGTCGACGGCGTCGTTCCCCGCCAGCTCCACCACCGTGCCGTCCGCGCGCTCCACCCGGTTTCGCCCCAGCGCCCCCGGCGATCCGCCGGCCATGCCGTACGGTGGAACCCGGCGGTGCCCGGTCAGCAGGCTCACGGTCATCGCCTCGCGGAAGCGGATGCGCCGCACGCCGCCGTCGCCGCCGCGCCACCGGCCCTCCCCGCCGCTGCCGCGCCGGATCGCGTAGGACTCCAGCAGCACCGGCAGCCGCCACTCCAGCACCTCGGGGTCGGTGAGGCGTGAGTTGGTCATGTGGGTCTGGACGACGGCGGTGCCGTCGAAGCCGGGCCCGGCGCCGGAGCCGGAGGAGAGGGTCTCGTAGTACTGGTGCCGCGAGTTCCCGAAGGTCACGTTGTTCATCGTGCCCGATCCCTCCGCCATCACGCCCAGGGCCGCGTACAACGCCCCGGTCACGGCCTGGGAGGTCTCCACGTTGCCGCCAACCACGGCCGCCGGGTAGTCCGGGGAGAGCATGGACCGCTCCGGCAGGACGATCCTGAGCGGCCGGAGGCAGCCGTCGTTGAGGGGTATGTCCGCGTCCACGAGGGTGCGGAAGACGTAGAGCACCGCGGCCGTGGTGACGGCGGCCGGGGCGTTCAGGTTCGTGGCGAGCTGCGGGGAGGTGCCGGTGAAGTCGATCGTCGCGGCGCGTGCCTCCCGGTCCACCGTGACGCGGACGCGGATGTGGGCGCCGGCGTCGGTCTCGTAGTCGTATGCGCCGCCCCGCAGGCGGTCGATGACTCGCCGCACGGCCTCCTCCGCGTTGTCCTGCACGTGGCGCATGTACGCCTGCACGACGTCCAGGCCGAAGTGGACGATCATCGCCCGCACCTCGTCCACGCCCTTGGCGTTCGCGGCGACCTGGGCGCGCAGGTCGGCGAGGTTGGTGGCGGGGTCGCGGGAGGGGTACGGACTGGAGCGGAGCAGGGCCTCGGTCTCCGCCTCCCGGAACCGGCCGTCGTCCGCGAGCAGCCAGTCGTCGAAGAGCACGCCCTCCTCGGCCACCGTCGTGGAGAAGGCCGGCATGGACCCGGGGGTGAGGCCGCCGATCTCGGCGTGGTGCCCGCGGGAGGCGACGAAGAACAGGGGCCGGGGCGCGGTGGCATCCGCGGCGGCGGCATCGGCCGTGGGGCCGGGGGCGTCGCCGTCGTCGAACACCGGCGTGACCACGGTGACGTCCGGGAGGTGGGTGCCGCCGTGGTACGGGTCGTTGACGGCGAACACCTGGCCCGGCCGGATCGTGTCCCCACGCCGCCGCAGGATCTCCTGCACCGTGGCGCCCATCGACCCGAGGTGCACCGGCATGTGCGGCGCGTTGGCGATGAGGTGCCCGGCGGGGTCGAAGAGCGCGCAGGAGAAGTCGAGGCGCTCCTTGATGTTCACCGACTGGGCGGTGGCCTCGAGCCGCGCCCCCATCTGCTCGGCCACGGACATGAACAGGTTGTTGAAGATCTCGAGCATCACCGGGTCCGCGGCGGTGGTCGCGGAGGGGCGCTCGCTCGCCCCGGTGCGGTCCAGCCGCAGCGCGCCGTCACCCAGCACGACGCCGGCCCACCCGACCTCCACCACGGTGGTCGAATTGTCCTCGGCGATGATCGCGGGGCCGGCGACCCTCGCGCCCACGGCCAGGTGCTCCCGGCGGTGGAGCGGGACCTCGCGCGCCCGCCCGCCGAGGTGGGCCGTGACGAGGGTGGCGACGTCGTCACCGGATGGCACGACGGCGACGTCCGCCCGCGCTGCCCGGGCCACCGCTTCCACGGACACCGCCTCCACGACGAGCGGGCGGTCCATGAGGAACGAGTAGGTGCGTCGATGCGCGGCCTCGAACTCCGCGATCATCGCGGCGGGGTCGGCCAGGAGGACCGGGACGGCCGTGTCGGTGCGCTCGTAGCGCAGGTGCGCCCGGCGGGTGATCTCGACGGGGTCCGGCCGGGAGGTGCCGGTCCAGCCGGCGGTCGCGACGGGGTCGGCCGGGGCGGAGGCTGGCGCGCTGCCCGCACCCTCGTCCGCGAGCTCGGCACGGGCGGCGGCCTCGAGCTCCGCGGCGACGGCGGCGAGCCGGGGCAGGAGCGCCTCGTCGAGCCGCGCCTCGACCGACTGCTGCCGCAACGCGGCCACGTTCGCCAGCCCCATCCCGAGCGCGGAGAGGACGCCGGCCAGCGGCGGGATCAGGACGGTGCGGATCCCGAGCGCGTCGGCGACGGCGCAGGCGTGCTGCCCGCCCGCCCCGCCGAACGTGGTGAGGGCGTAGGTGGTGACGTCGCGGCCGCGGGCCACCGAGATCCGCTTCACCGCGTTCGCCATGTTCGCGACGGCGACGGCCAGGAAGCCCTCGGCCACCTGCTCGGGGGTACGCGAGTCCCCGCGCGTGGCGAGCCGCGCCGCGAGCTCCGCGAACCCCGCCCGGACGACGTCGGCGTCGAGGGGGGCATCGCCGCCGGGGCCGAAGACGTGGGGGAAGTGCTCCGGCTGGATCCGGCCGAGCATGACGTTGGCGTCGGTGACGGTCAGCGGGCCACCGCGGCGGTAGCAGGCGGGGCCCGGGTCGGCGCCGGCGGAGTCGGGGCCGACGACGAAGCGCGCGTTGCGGGGCCCGGCCCGCCTCGCGCCGTCGTCGCCCTCCACGTGCAACACCGACCCCCCGCCCGCGGCCACGGTGTGGATCGCGAGCATCGGCGCGCGCAGCCGCACCCCGGCGATCTCGGTGTGGAAGACGCGCTCGAGCTCGCCGGCGTGGTGGGAGACGTCGGTGGAGGTGCCTCCCATGTCGAAGCCGATCACCTCGCGCAGCCCTGCCGCCGCGGACATCGCCGCCATCCCCACGATCCCGCCCGCTGGACCGGACAGGATGGCGTCCTTGCCGCGGAAGTGCCGCGCCTCGGTCAGCCCGCCGCTCGACTGCATGAACAGCAGCCGCACCCCCGGCAGTTCCGCGGCCACCTGGTCCACGTAGCGCCGCAGGATGGGGGAGAGGTAGGCATCGACCACCGTGGTGTCCCCGCGCGGCACCACCTTCATCAGCGGGCTCACCTCGGCGGACAGCGAGACCTGCGCGAAGCCCAGCCGGCGGGCGAGCTCGCCCACCGCCCGCTCGTGCGCCGGGTACAGGTGGGAGTGCAGGCAGACGACGGCGACGGCGTCGATCCCGGCCGCGCGGGCGTCCCGCAGGCGGGGCTCCAGGGCCGCGAGGTCCGGCGGGCGGAGCACCTCGCCCTGGGCGGTGACGCGCTCGTCCACCTCGAGGACGTGGCTGTGGAGCATTTCGGGCAGGACGATGTGGCGGTCGAAGATCCGCGGGCGCTCCTGGTAGCCGATGCGCAGCGTGTCGGCGAAGCCGCGGGTGATGACCAGGACCGTGGGCTCGCCCTTCCGCTCGAGCAGGGCGTTGGTGGCCACCGTGGTGCCCATTCGCACCACCTCGATCTCGTCCGTGGGGATCGGGGCGCCGGGGGCAACGCCCAGCAGGTGGCGGATCCCCGCGACGGCGGCGTCCCGGTACCGCGCCGGGTCCTCCGAGAGCATCTTGTGGGTGGTGAGCGTGCCGTCGGGGCGGCGCGCGACGACGTCGGTGAACGTGCCGCCGCGGTCGATCCAGAACTGCCAGCCGGTCATGGGTATGACCCTAGGCGACCGCCGCCCGGCTGCGTTGCCGCCCGCCGACACCGGCCTCGGCCGCCCCGGCGAACAAGGGCACCACCTTCGTCGCCCCGAGCGCCCTGACCTCGTCGGTCCTCGAGGGCGTCGCGAAGCCGGGCTCCCTCGGAGCCAGGGGCGCGGGCTTCGGGATCGTGGGCAACCCGAGCGACGGCACCATCGAGCACGTGGGTGGCCTGTACGTCTACTCGCCTGCCTCCGATTCGACCCTGGAGTTGCGCAACTTCACGATCCGGGTGGCGGACGGCCGTGTCTCCGGCATCGTCAAGGACGCGTTCCGCGCTGACCTGTTCAGCTTCGACCCCGCTGACGCCGGCGACGGGTCGGTGACCCTCTACTTCACCGGGACCGCGTCGAATGCCGTGGTGGGCTCGAACGCGATCGCCGGGGCTGTGGCGGGCACCGCCACCATCGTGATGCCCTGACCGGTTCAGCTCGTGGGGAAGTCTGGTCGCGTATTCACTACCGGACTTCCCCACGAAGCGGCCACGCTGGGTGGCATGAGCCCGGAAGGCCCCGCCCCTGCCGCCGGTGCCCGCGCCGTCGTCGCGCCTCAGCCGATCGTGGCCGGCACCCGCGCCATGTGCTTTCCGGCGCGGAACCCGAAGACCAGCGCGGGGCCGATCGTGGAGCCGGGACCGGGGTACGTGCGGCCCATGACGGACGCCGAGTTGTTGCCCGCGCAGTACAGGCCCTCGATGACCGAGCCGTCCTCACGCAGCACCTGTGCGTCGGCGCCGGTGAGCAGGCCGCCCTTGGTGCCGAGGTCTCCCGGCACGAGCCGGATGGCGACGAATGCGCCCTTCTCGAGCGGGCCGAGGTTCGGGTTCGGCCGCACGAGCGGGTCGCCGTAGTAGCGGTCGTAGGCGGAGTTGCCGCGCCCGAAGTCGCCGTCGACGCCGGAACGTGCGAAGCCGTTGAAACGCTCCACCGTTGCCACCAGAGCCGCGGGGTCCATGCCGATCGCCGTCGCCAGCTCAGGCAGCGTCTTGGCGGAATGCATCAGCCCCTTCTCGCGCAGCCCCTTCATCAGGCCGGGCATGATCGCGAAGGTCCGCAGGTAACGGTGGGTGTGCCGAGCCTCGGAGATCATCCAGTACGGACCGGGCACCGACTTCGAGTGCTCCAGCATGATGTGCCCGAGGTCCACCTAGGACTCGGACTCGTTCGCGAACCGGTTGCCCTGGGCGTCCACGATGATCGAGAACGGCATCGACCGCTCGTTCACCAGGAACGACGGGTTCATCTCCGGCGTCGGCGCGGGGATCGAGGCGCCCCACCAGGCGTCGTCCATGAGGGCCACTGCGGCGCCGTGCCGCTGCCCGATCTCGATCGTGGTGCCGATGTTGCCCTTGTTCGCCGAGGACCAGCCCACCGGCACGCCGTGGTACTTCTCGCGCCACTCGGCGTTGTGGGCGAAGCCACCGGCCCCGAGCATCACGCCACGGGTCGCGCGCACCCGGACCTGCGTGCCGTCCTTCGTCACGACGGCGCCCACCACGCGCCCGTCCTCGACCACCAGGTGCTCGAGCGGCGAGTTCAGCCACACCTGGGTGCCCTGCCGCTGCGCCACCGTCATGAACGACGCCGTCAATCCGGCGCCCATACCGATGTCACGGCGGCCGCGCACCGCACCACCCACGCCGCGGAACACGAACTTCGCACCGCGCATGAAGCCACTCGGGGTTGACCAGGCGCGCGCGATCAGCCACATGTCGTCGGTCATCATGGGGAACGCCACGCCGTCGGACTTGCCACGGGAGGTCTCCCACCACTCCTCCGGGAGGTCCTTGGCGTCGAAAAGCTTGACCTCGATGGCGCGGCCGATCTTTCCACCCGGCAGCTCGGGGTAGTAGTCCGGGTAGTCCGCGGCGCGGGCGAACTCCATGCCCAGCTTCTCGAGCATGGTGACGCACTCGTCGATCGAGTCGACGAACGCCTCCTTGCGTTCGCGGGACGACGCCGTCCCGACGTCTCCGATCGTTGCCTCCATGTAGGCGAGGGCCTCCTCACGGGAGTCGCCAGCGCCGTCGCGCTTCATCAGGGGGTTGTTCGGCAGCCACATTCCGCCGCCCGACATCGAAGTACTGCCACCCCACTTGTCCGTGCTCTCGACCATGAGCACCGAGAGCCCCTCGTCCGCCGCCGAGAACCGGGAGGCGCTGCTGGCGTCGGCCCGCCGCCTCTTCGCGGCGCGGGGCTACCACGTGGCGCTCAGCGCCATCGCGCGCGACGCCGGCGTCGGCCAGGGCAGCCTCTACCGCCACTTCCCCACCCGGCTCGACCTCGCGCTCGCGATCTTCGAGGAGAACTTCACGGTACTCGAGCGAATCGCGGCCTCGGACCCCGGGCCGGGCTGCTTCCTGCGGCTCTGGCGGCGGCTCATCGGGTTCACGGTGGAGTCGACGGCGTTCGTCGAGACCGCCGTGGACGCACGCCGGCAACCGGTGGACTACCGCGGCCCGGAGCGGCTGGTGGGGCTGCTCTCGGGGCCGCTCGCCCGGGCGCAGGAGGCGGGGCTGGTGGACCCCGCGCTGACGGTGGGCGACCTCATGCTCCTGCAGCGCATGGTGTACGGCGCGATCGTCACCGAGGTGGATCCCGCGGCGGCGTCGGCGGTGGCCGTGCGGGCCCTGGAACTGGTGGACGAGCGGCTCGCCTGGGGGGAGGACTGACCGGCGCGACGCCGTCGGCGGGCCGCTCGCTCCCGTGAGCCTTCCCGGGGTCCGGGCGGGCGCCCGCTACCGTGAAGCCATGACGGACGTCCCGGAGGACTTCGAGTTCGAGCGCCGCTTCTTCGTGCGCGAGCTGCCGCTGCACCTGGTGGGCGCCGAGCCACCCGCGGTGATCGTGCAGACGTACTACCTGGCCGTCGACGGCTACGGCCTGCGCCTCCGCCTGCAGGCGTCGGCCCCACGGCAGCGGCTGGACACCACCACCCGCGCCGACGACGCACTCACCCAATTCGCGCCGGAGTTCGACCTCTGCGTGCTCACCGCCAAGGGCCCGTACGTGGGTGGTACCCGATATGAGGCGGAGCGCCAGCTGGACATCGGAGTCGGGATCGAGATGTCGCGGCGCGGCGGGGCGACGATCGCGAAGTCGCGCTTCTCGGTGTGGCTGGACGAGGACGGCTGGGTGATCGACGAGTTCGCCGGCGCGAACCGGCCGCTCATCATCGCCGAGTGCGAGCGCAACGGCCCGGTCACGGACCTGAGGATCCCGAGCTTCTGCCTCTCCGAAGTGACCGACGACTCGCGGTTCTCCAACGACTACCTCGTGAACGTCCCCTACTCCACCTGGGCCTACCGCTTCGAGGAGGAGCTCGCCGCTTCCGGGCCGCATTTCATGAAGGAGTTCGGCACCAACGCGACGTCCGCGGGGTAGCGGGGCGGCGCCGTCGGGCGCCCGGCTGCCCTCGGCCTTGAGGGGGAGGGTTCGCGCTGAGGCCGCTTGGCGCGCGCCGCACCGTGGGCGCGAACCCTCCCGCTCGGCGCAGAACCTCCCCCGGGGCCACAGCACAGGACCTCCCCGTGGGCGCGAACCCTCCCGCTCGGCGCAGAACCTCCCCCGGGGCCACAGCACAGGACCTCCCCGTGGGCGCCAACCCTCCCGCTCGGCGCAGAACCTTGCAGTGGTGGTTCGGGCGGGCAAGTCACGGTGGCATAGTGTTCCCCCGTGGCTCTGCTCGGGATGATGGCGTACTCGTTCCTGTCCGCTGTCGTGCTGGTGTTGCCGATCGAGCCCTACTTGGTGGGCCTCGCGTACTTCCGTCCCGGCGACGTCTGGTTCGCGGCCCTCCTCGCCGCCGTCGCGCACATGGCGGGGAAGCTGGTGCACTTCTTCCTCGGGGTGGAGGTGCTGCAGCGCCTGAAACTGGCGCACCGGGCCGAGCTCAACGAGGTCTGGGCGCAACGTTGGGAGTCGCTCGCGGAGTTCGCCGGGCACCACACGTGGGCGATGTCCGTGATCACGTTCCTCTCCGCGGCGGTCTCCCTGCCACCGTTCTCGGCGATGCCGTTCCTCGCGGCGTCGGTGGGGATGCGCTGGTGGACCTTCGCGCTCGCGGGCACGGCCGGGCGGTTGGCCCGCTTCTGGGCGGTCATGGCCGTGCCCGGGTTGCTCCCGGAGTCGCTGTTCGGGGTCTGAGGGCGTCCTCCCCGCCGTCTTCGGGATCCGAGGGGGTCTTCCCGGCGAAACCGCCTGCCAAATGGAGTGGCAACCAATGGCAACAGATACAGTCCCACCCCGGGACGCCCCTGACGTCTCGCCAAGTGACGTCAGCGCGGGTCATCCGGTCGGCCAGAGCCCCAGCAAGCGATACACACCGCGCGGGTTGTATCGGAAACCGGCTGAGTGCCTCGGGGGTTGTATCCTCAACGCCCAAACGCCTGCGGGTTGTATCGCCAACCCGGCACCACACCCGGGTTGGCTCCGTTCGGGACCCTCGATGACCTAACTACTCGACGACCTTGCTCAGGGGGAACTCCACGATGTCCTCCGCGCCGGCGGCCCTGAGCCGGGGGATCAGGAGCCGGACGTCGTCCTGGTCCACGATGGTGTTGACGGCGAACCAGCCCTCGGCCTGCAGCTTCGAGACGGTGGGGCTCTTGAGGGACGGCAGCACGCTCTCCACGAGCGCCAGGTTGTCCTCGTGCACGTTGAGCATCAGCCCGGACTTCCCGCGGGCCGCCAGCGCCGCGCGCAGCAGCATGGCCAGGTCCTCGATCTTCGCCCGCTTCCAGGGGTCCGCCATGGCCGCGCGGCTGGCGATCAGCCGGGTGGTGCTGCGCAGCACCTCGTGCACGATGCGCAGGCCGTTGGCCCGCAGCGAGCTCCCTGTCTCCGTCAGCTCCACGATCGCGTCGGCAAGGTGCGGGGGCTTGACCTCGGTGGCGCCCCACGAGTACTCCACCTCGGCCTCGATGCCGTTGGCCGCGAGGAACTGCTCGGTGAGCTCAACCGCCTCGGTGGCGATGCGGGTGCCCGCGAGGTCCTTGATCGTCCGGATCGGGGAGTCCTCCGGCACGGCAACCACCCACCGCACGG
>JADGOQ010000068.1 GCA_017882885.1 Actinomycetales bacterium
GATGGCGGTACCGAAGGCGGCCATTCATTCCCCATTCCCATTCTCGTGGTCCGGCGCCGTCGGCGGGAGTCAGGAGCTGAGATGGGGATCCTCTCGCAGGTGAAGGGAACCAGCGGTCGGGCACAGCACTGCGGACCCTGACGCTGATCTGAGCAACATACGTCCGTGAGATTGCACACACTCGGCAACCAGTGTCCCGTTATCAAACTGTTACCTTCATCAGGCCGACATCTCACGATCCGACCGCGGTCGATCCGGCGGGCTCTTCGCCCCCTTTGACGTTCTCCGCCCGCGTGCGACACTCGAAGCAGCACCCGAAGGAGGCGGTCCATGAAGCTCGTGCGAGCAGTCCTGTCCCTGGCGGTCCTCCTGATGTTGGGAGCATGCACGGCGACGTCGCCTGATGGCTCCGCCTCTGACCCGGAGCCGTCAATCACGCCGACGCCGACGTCATCGGCGGTCCCCACGCTCACGCCGCTCCCGACCGCCACGGTCAAACCGACCCCGACCCTGGTTCCCGGGGTACCGACCCTGCCTCCCGGGGGAATGCTCTCGGACGGGGAGGCCCCGGCGAGCCTGCTCGCGGAGATCAAGGCCGACGTCGTCGAGAGGGCGGGCGTGGAGGAATCCGCGATCACGGTGGTGCGGTCGCAGGCCGTGACATGGAGCGACGGCTCACTCGGCTGCCCCCAGCCCGGGATGAACTACACCCAGGCGCTCGTGGACGGGTACTGGGTGGTGCTCGAGGCTGACGGCGTCTTCTACGACTACCGCGCCACCGCCCGCGGGTCCTTCACCCTCTGCTCCTGAGCCGCCAAACCGGAGCGCCGTCGACGACGTGGCTCAGGTGCACCTCCGTCACGCCAGCGCGTGGGGCACACGGAGGTACACCGGAACCGGTTCACAGGTCCGGGGCGGGGTTGGCGACGTACCGGGCGGAACCGTCGTGGTGCGGCTCGGCCCATGGCTCGAGTCGGAACATGTGCTCACTTCTGGGACAAAGTCCACAGCATCCTGCCACGCTTCGCTCATGGAGCCAGCCTCCGCCGCCCGCCTCGCGGACCTCATGGCCGCCGACTGGCCGTCCGGCGTGCCCCGGCCCGTTGGGGCGTGGGCGACCCCCGGCGGATGGGTGGCCACCACGTGGCTGGTGCGCCTCGTGGACGGCCGCGACGCCGTCGTGAAGCTGACGCCGTACCCCGCGGACGCCGAGGTGGACGGGCTGGAGGCACTCACGGCGGCGGGCGTGCCCGTGCCGCGAGTCCTGGGACACACCGGTGGCACCCTGGTGATGGAGCGGGTGGGTGGCCCGCCCGACTGGGAGTTGCTCGGCCGGGCGATCGCCGGCATGCACCGTCTGGTGGGGGAGCGGTTCGGCTGGCACCGCGACAACCACGCGGGGCGGTTCGTTCAGGTGAACGACTGGTCCGAAGACTGGCCCACGTTCTTCGTGGAGCAGCGCGTGCGGGTCCACCTGGCCGACCAGTCCGTCCCGGCCGAGTTGCGGCTGCGCCTCGAGCGTGCCTGCGACGGCCCCATCCAGGCGCTGCTGCCGGCGCATCCGACGCCCTCGTTGACGCACGGGGACCTGTGGCTGGGGAACATCGTCGAGGGGCGGTGGGTGGTGGACCCCGAGGTCAGCTTCGCCGACCGGGAGCTCGACCTCGCCTACATGCAGATGTCCGAGGGACGCCCGCTGCCGGGGGAGTTCTGGTCCGCCTACCTCGAGATGCTGCCCGTGCCGGACGGGTACGAGGGCCGCCGCCGCGTGCTCGAACTGCACCACCGGCTGCTCAACGTGCTCCACTTCGGGGATCAGGGGCTGCCGGCCCTCCATGTGGTGCTGGCCGAGAAGGGGTGGTGAGCGGGGCGGCCGTCCGGGTCAGGCGGTGGCGACGGCCTCGGCCTCGTAGCCCTGGTCGAGTTCCAGGGCAACACGCGCGCGAAGTGCCGGCGCCGTGCGAATCGTCCAGACCAGCAGGGCCGCCGCCACCGCGGTGGCACCGATGGCGACGAGCAGGCCCGCGTCGTAGGACCCGGTGCGGTCGACGGCAAGGCCCCACAGCGGCGTCCCAAAGGCGATCCCGACGGGTCCGGCCGCCATCGCGGGGCCGAGGATCTGGGCGTAGTCACGCGGCCCGAACACGAGCATGACGAGGATGGGGACCAGCACGAGGGGCAGGGACGCGCCCAAGGCGAAGATCGTTGTGGCGATGGCGAGCGGCAGGTAGCCGCTCGCCAGGAAGAAGGCACCCATGCTGGCCAGCTGGCAACTGAGGGCGAACAAGCCGGCGGCCAAGGTGCCGGCGCGGTCGTTCAGGGCGCCTACGGTGAGCGTGCCGACGATCGAGACAAGGGCCAGCAACGAGAGCAGCGAGCCGGCGGCGGCGAGGCTCACGCCGCGTTCGGTCATGAGCGGGGCGAGGTGCTGCTGGATGGCGTGCACCGCGGTGATGAGGACGATCGCCAGGGCCAGCGCCGCGAACTGGGGGGACCTGAAGGCTCGCGCCCGCGGCACACCCGGAACGGAGACTTGCACCTCCTCCGTCCGCTCGGCAGTCACGGCCCCGCGCGGCAGGAGGCCCACGTCGGCCGGGTTGGAGCGGATCAGGAGGATTCCGGGCCCCACCGTGAGCACCAGCATGAGGGCGGCGAGGAGGCGGAAGCCTGCCTCGAAGCCGCCGCCGCTGACCACCGGGGGCATCACGAAACCCATGACGATGCCACCCAGGCCGGCGATCGCGAACACCGCGCCCAGCACCGTGCCGCGGCTGGTCTCGAACCAGTTTCCCACGAGCACGGAGGCCATCATGTTCGTGGCGATGGCGAAGGTGATGCCGAGCACCGCGGCCAGCAGGTAAAGCATCACCAGGGAGGAGGCGAAGGAGAAACCGAACAGGGCGAGCGCGGTGAACGCCCCGCCGTAGATGACGATCGCCCGTGGCCCCAGGACGCGTATCGCCCACGGCGCCACAGTGGTCATGGCCGCCGCGCCGGTCAAGGCCATGATCGAGTTGTAGATCATCACCTGGCTGAGGCCCACCCCCAGGCTCTCGGCGAGCGGCGGGTTCACCAGGCTGAAGCTGAGGAACACGAACTGGGACGCGATCATCAACATCGAGGCGCCGAGGGCCACCAGCCAGTGGCGCGTGGTTCCGCGGGCGGGGCGGGAAATCTCGGGTAGTGCCCCAGCACAGCCCACCCGAGGAGGTCCCGTGTCAGAGCAACCAGTCGATCCCCTTGCGCGGCCAGTGGTCACAATCTTCGAGTCCTACGGCTCCGGGGCCTCCACCGTGGGCCCGCGGGTGGCGGAGGCGCTTGGGGTGCGGTTCCTCGGCCAGGTATTCTCCTCCGAGCAACTCGAGGAGGCTGAGCGCGCCGCCGAGGGAGGCGTGGTGGAGCGGATCCTGCAGTTCCTGGGCCGGGTCGGCGTCGACGCGGCGGCAGGCTCCGTCACCGGGACCGAGGAGCGCGCGACCGCACTGCAGGACGTGCGGAAGGTCCGTGAAGCGACGGTCGACGGCGTCGTCGTCCTCGGGCGCAACGCCACCGTGGTCCTCGCGGACCTCCCCAATGCGATCCACGTCAAGCTGGACGGGCCGCTGGAGCAACGGGTGGCGCGTGCCGCCGCGGAGGCTGGAATCACGGTGGCCGAGGCGGCAAAGCGACAGGTCCGCGAGGACCGGGTGCGCACCGAGATGTCGATGCGGCTCCACAACTGGGACCCCCGCCACAACGACCGCTTCGACCTGGTCATCAACACCGGCTCCGTGGGCCTCGAGAAGGCTGTCGAGCTGATTGTCAGGGCCCACCAGATCCTCACCCGCGACTGATTGGGCTCTGTTGGCGCTCACGCCCATGTGCAGTGCGTCGCGGGACGGCGGATCATGGGCACGTTGCGCCTTGAGCAGACGCCTGTCCGCGAGCGATACGCTCACTTGCGATACGGTCGCTCTCCGCTGTATCGCATTGTTGGCCCGTTCTGGCTCCTGGAGTCGGGTTCTGCGGTCTGAAGGCGTCATCTTGCGATACAACCGGCCGCGCCCGACCCGGGACCGTATCGCACGGGGTGGTGCACACTTCAAGCTCGAGGCCCGGGGCATCGAGGTAAAGGCTCACCCGAGCATGCTCCTTGCCTGCGGCCCGCCGTGTCGGATCGCCGCTGACCCGGCCCAGACCAGCAGGACTCCCGCTGTGGACCAGGGGCGATCCGGATGCAGCACCGCGCCGTTCTGCCACACGAGGGCACTGCCGGCGAGGAGCAGGCCGAAGGCCACCGACGTCGCCATGCCGCCCCGCCGGGCGCGCCGCCCCTCCGCCCCGGCTCCCGGCTGCCGCGGCGCCCAGGGCTCGACCAGCAGCCGCTCCACCCGGGCGATCCACGGGACCACCGCCACGATCACCGCGAACGATGCGACGACCACCGCCACCCTGCTCACCGCATACGGCGCGAGGGTCGGGAGGAGCCGCCCCACCGCCGTGAGGCCCACGATCGCGAGGATGATGCACGCGGCCTGCCACAGGTACACCGTGACCAGGTGCGCGCCGAGGATCCGGAACCGGCGCGCGGTCCGGGGTGCGACGTCGCGCATCACCCCGGCCCGGTGGAGCAACCCGAGCACGCTCGCCTGCGCGAGGGCAAGGAGGGCGATCGCGAGCGTCGGCGGGTAGTAGTTGGTGATCGGCGAGAGCGGGTACCCCGCCACCGTGACGAGGGCGACGACGCCCGCGGCCGCCGTCGTCAACGTCACCCACGGCACCCACGCGGGGCCGCGGCGGAACCAGCCGCGCTGGTACGCCACGCCGAACTGGTGGCACAGCAACCACACGAGCACCCAGTTGGCGGCGCGGAACCGGGGGTCGACGTCGACGGCCAGCCAGTCCGCCACGGCGGCCGCGACGGCGAGGGCGGCCAGCGCGCGGAGGCCCCAGCGGTCGTGGGCCCGAACC
>JADGOQ010000069.1 GCA_017882885.1 Actinomycetales bacterium
GATCGCGAGCAGGGACTCGCCCTTCGGCGCGTGGTCAGCCATTGCGCGACCCGGGCCGCACACGCATGAGGCTCGTCGCGACGGCGTCCGGCACGAGCCCGGTGACGTCGCCGCCGTGGCGTGCGATCTCCTTCACGAGGGAGGACGCGACGTGGTTGAGGGCGGGGTCACCCATGATGAAGACCGTTTCGATGCCCGAGAGGTGGCGATTGAGCAGGCTCATGCCCAGCTCGGCGTCGAAGTCGGCGGAGCTGCGCAGGCCCTTGACGATGGCGCGGGCACCCTTCTCCCGGCAGTAGTCCGCGAGCAGCCCGCTGACGGGCTCCACCTTCACGCCGTCGAGGCCCTGGACGGCCTGGCGCGCCAGCGCGACGCGCTGGTCGGTGGAGAACAGGTAGTTCTTGGTCGAGTTGTTCGCCACCGCCACGATGATCTCGTCGAAGAGGCTCAGGGCGCGGCGCACCACGTCCACGTGTCCGAGCGTGATGGGGTCGTACGATCCGGGGCACACGGCGAGGGAGGTCATGCCCACCAGACTAGTCCGCGTCCGCCACATGGCGCGAAAGCCACAGGGTCGTATCCCCGTACCTGCGCTCCTCCACCTCCCCGAGCGCGCCCGGGAACACGGGCCGCGCCGAGCGCGTGGAACGCTCCACCACGACGGCGGCCCCCGGCGCGAGCCACCCGCCGGCCACGAGGGCGGCGAGGTCCTCGTCGACGCCCAGGTCGTACGGCGGGTCGAGGAGGACGAGGTCGGCGCGCAGGGTCGCGGCTCGCGCGAGGAACGCCGCCACATTCGAGGTGTGCACCCGCGCGGTCACCCCGAGGCCGGCCGCGTTCGCCCGGATCACGGCTGCCGCCCGCGGGGATGCCTCCACCGCGTCGAGGCTGCGGGCCCCCCGGCTCAGCGCCTCGAACCCCAGCGCCCCGGAACCGGCGTAGAGGTCCAGGACGACGGCGTCCTCGAGGTCGCCATGGGAGCCGAGCGCCGAGAAGAGCGCCTCGCGCACGCGGTCCGACGTGGGGCGCGTGCCGCTCGGGGGCACCTGGAGGCGCCGTCCGCGCAACGTCCCGGCGATGACGCGGGCCATGTCCCCGCCCTTCAGGCCCGGTCGAGGAAGTCGCCGGCGCCCGTCGACTCGATCCGGTCGATGGCGTCGGCGAGGTCGGGGACGCCCGTGAGCGCTGGATCCCGCCGGAGCAGCTCCTCGGCGTGCTGCCGCGCCCCGGCGATGATGTCGCGGTCCGCGAGCACCCGCAGGGTCGCCAGCGAGCTGGTGATGCCCGACTGCGCGGCCCCGAGCACGTCGCCCTCCCGCCGCAGCTCGAGGTCCGTCTCGGCGAGCACGAATCCGTCCCTGCTGGTGGCGAACGCGTCGACACGGCGCGCCGCCACGCCGTCGAGACGATCGCTGAGCGCGAAGCACACACCGGGACGCGTGCCCCGGCCGATCCGGCCCCGCAGCTGGTGCATCTGGGAGAGCCCGAACCGGTCGGCCTCGAGGATCACCATCACGGTGGCCTCCGGGACGTCCACCCCGACCTCGATGACGGTGGTGGCCACCAGGACGGGCACGTCCCCGCGGACGAAGTCCGCCATCGCCTGGTCCTTCGCGTCCATGGACATCCGGCCGTGCAGTTCCCCGATGGCTATGCCCGCCAGGACGGGCTCGGACCGCAGCTGCGCCGCCGTCTGGATCACCGAGGCGACTCCGGCGGCCTCCTCGGCCGGGTCCTTGGCGTCGATGCGGGGGCACACCACGTACACTCGCCCGCCTCCGGCCACCTCCTCGGCGCACCGCTCCCACATGCGCCGCACCCACGCCGCGCGCGCGGGGTCGATGATGAAGGTCTCCACGTCGGGGCGGCCGGGCGGCACCTCCCACAGGGTGGAGACCTCCAGGTCCCCGAACACCGTCATGGCGACCGTGCGTGGGATCGGCGTGGCAGTCATGACCAGCGAGTGCGCGGTCGACTCCCCGCGCGTGCGGAGCACGTCCCGCTGCTCGACGCCGAACCGGTGCTGCTCGTCCACCACCACCAGGCCGAGGTCGGCGAACCGCACGTGCTCGGAGAGCAGCGCGTGGGTGCCCACCACTATCCCCGCGTCCCCGGACGTGACGCCCTCGAGCACCGCCGCGCGCCGCTTCGCCGGCAGCGACGACGTCAGCAGCTCCACATGGGTGGCCTCCTCGGCTCCGCCGAGCATCCCGGGCATGGCGAGCGGGCCGAGCATCGCGCTGATGGAGCGGTGGTGCTGGTGGGCCAGCACCTCGGTGGGTGCGAGGAGCGCGGCCTGGCCGCCGCTCTCCACCACCTGCAGCATGGCGCGGAGCGCCACGAGCGTCTTGCCGCTGCCCACCTCGCCCTGCAGGAGTCGCTGCATGGGCGTCTCGCCCGCGAGGTCGGCGGCGATCTCCCGGCCCACGGCCAGCTGGCCCTCGGTGAGCGTGAACGGCAGGCGGCGGTCGAAGGCAGCGAGGATCCCGTCCCCGGTGGCCGCGCGGGGCCGCGTGCGCTGTGCACGGGCCTCCTCCCTGCGCCGCACGAGCACGGACTGCAGCACGAACGCCTCCTCGAACTGAAGCGTTCGGCGCGCGTGCCCGTAGTTCTCCTCGCTGGACGGGTCGTGGAGCCCAACCAGCGCCGCGTGCGCACCGAGCAATCCCTCACGGACCCGCACCGCCGCCGGGACCACGTCCGGCACGTCCGCGGGCTGCAGGATCCGCAGCACCGTGTCCACAGCCCCGGAGATCCGCCACGTGGGCACCGCGGCGCTCGCGGGGTAGATCGGCATGGGCTGCATTCGCTTCTCGATGGCCGCCGCCTCGTCGTCGATGTCGGCGAGCATCTCGAAGTCGGGGTGCGCGAGCTGCCGCTCGCCGCGGTACTCCGTGACCGTCCCGGTGAACAGGCCGACGGTGCCAACCCGCAAACGCTTCCGGTGCCCCATGAGGGCGCCCTCGTGCTTCGCGAAGAAGGTGAGTCGGAGTTGGTGGGTGCCGTCGGTGATGGTGGCGTTGAGGATCACGCCGCGGCGCGAGTGCATGGTCCGCAGCTGGGCGTCCTCCACGCGGGCCAGCACGGTGACCAGGTCGCCCACCGGGAGGTCGGCGAGCTGGGTGAACCGACCGCGGTCCTGCAGACGGCGCGGGTAGTGCCGGAGCAGGTCCTCCACCGTGAGGAGTCCCATCTTCGCGAGCGGCCGGGCCGTGCGGGCGCCGATGACCCGCTCCAGCGGCTGCAGGAAGAAGGGAGTGGTCATTGCGCGCTGATGATGAGTGCGGGCTCCGGCTGACCCCCCACCAGCACGAACGTCTCGACGTCCGGGAGTGCTGCGCGTACCAGCGAGGTGAGCTGGGCGGCGGCACGGCGGGCGCCCACCGTCGCCCCGGCGAGCACGGAGACCACGGCGGGACCGAGGTCCACCAGCCGGGCCGCGAGCGCGCCCACCTCCGCCTCGAGGGAGCCCATGTCCCCGCTGCCGATCAGGTATGTCGTCGAGCTGGCCACCACGTCGCGGACCGCCTGCAGCTGGTCGGCGAGGTCCCAGTCCCCCGCGGCGGCGAGGACGCTCACCGCCTCGTACACGGCCAGGTCGTGGTGTGTGGGGGCGATCGTGACCGTGATGCCGTCCGACACGACGACGGGGTCCACCTTCGCTGCCGCGGCGTTCGCCGCCGAGTGCGCCGAGCACGGCAGGACGATGGTCTCCGCCGCACCGGTGTCCACCAGCGCCCGCGAGATGGTGGGCGCCCCCGCGTTCAGGACGGCGACGGCACCGGCCGCCGCCAGCGGCTCGAGCAGCTGGGGGGCGCTCGTGGCGGCCACCAGGCCCACCCGCCGCTTGGGCGCGTCCAGGCGGCGCACGCACACCTGCGACATCTCGAGCCCGCTCAGGGCCTGAGCGGGGTGGTCGAGATGGACGTGCACATGCCAGAGGTCGGACCGCCCGTGCACCACCACCACGCTGTTGCCGACCTGCCCGAGGTGCATGCGCAGCGTCGTGGCCTGCCGGTGGGAGGCACGCACCAGGTACATCACCTCATAGCCCTCGAGTGGGCCGTGGTCCGTGGGAGCGGTCCGGGCGCTGGCGAGCCATTCGGGGTGGGACGTCGTGGGGACGCCCGTCGTGGTGGCGAGCGCCTCGAGCAGGATGGCGAAGCACAGCGCCCCGGCGTCGACCATGCCGGTGCCACGCAGCTGTTCGAGCTGCTCCGTCGTCCGCCCGACGGCACCGTACCCGGCGTGCAGGGCGGTCGCCACCACGTCCTGCACCGTGGCCCGGGGGCTGAGCTCGAGGACCGCGGCGGCGACCTCGCGCGCCACGGTCACGATGGTTCCCTCCACCGGAAGGGCGAGCGCGCTGCGCGCGGCCTGGGCGACGGCGTCGAACACCCGGATGAGATCGATCGCCCCGGCGGACTCGCGGCCCTCGAACGTGCGGGCGACCGCCTGTAGCGATTGGGCCAGGATGACGCCGGAGTTCCCGCGCGCCCCCCACAGCGCGCCCTCGGCCATCGCGGCCGCGAGCTCGCCCAGCGTGACGTCGTCGTCCAGCGCCTGAGTGGCGCGCGCGCCCGCCGAGAGGGTGAGCACCACGTTGGTCCCGGTGTCCGCATCGGGCACCGGGAACACGTTGAGGGCGTCAAGTTGCGGCCGCGCCGACGCCAGCGCGCTGAGCGCGAGGTCGAACCAGCGGCGGGCCGCGATCGCATCGAGTCGTATCATCCTCCACGAAGGGTAGCGCCTTCCCCCGACGCGTTCCCCGCCACTCGCGGGGACCACCCGGTGTGTCCGATCGCACGGGCGCCCGGCGGCCCCTCGTTTGAGCCGACGCCGCGAAAGGGGTATTCTCGTGAAGTTGCTTCAGCGGCGCTGCGCGCCATCACACCCACACAGGAGATCCACAATGGCTGCCACCTGCGATGTCTGCGGCAAGCGTCCGTGGTTCGGTAAGAGCGTCTCGCACTCGCACGTGCGCACCTCTCGCCGCTGGGACCCGAACATCCAGCGCGTGCGCGCCCTCGTCAACGGTGCGCCGAAGCGCCTGAACGTCTGCACCACCTGCCTGAAGTCCGGCAAGGTCACCCGGAACGTCTGACCGGACCCCACGAAGGCCGCCTACGGGCGGCCTTTTCTCTGCCCGCCGTCACCCGACCGCCGTCACCCGCCTGACGCGAAGTGGTCCCAACCCACGCGCAGCGCCGGCGGTCGCCCCGCGACGAGCACGTCGCGCTCCCCGCGTGCCACCACCCTGCCGATGACGTCGAACCCCGCCGGAACCGAGCCGGGCGCGAATGTCGCGAGGAACCCGTGGTCCTCGCCGCCACCGGCCACCCACTGTGCCGCGTCCTCTCCGAGTCGCCCGGCCAGGTCCAGCAGCCGGGGGTCAACCAACGTGTCGATGGGAACCAGGTCGATCGTGACCCCGGAGGCACCCGCGAGACGGCCCGCGTCGCGCAACAGTCCGTCGGACACGTCCATCATCGCGTGCGCACCCGCGATGGCGGCGACGACGGCGGCAGCCAGCGGCGGCGAGGGCCGCCGGTGGACCCGCACCACGTCGTCGTCACGCCCCAGCCCCGCCGCCAGCGCGGCCAGGCCCGCCGCGCTGAACCCCAGGGTGCCGGCGTGGGCCACCACGTCCCCGACGCGCGCGCCCGAGCGCAGGACGGGCGCCCGGGACTGCAGGTCGCCGTGGGCCGTCACGGCCACGACCACCGAGTCCCCCGAGGACAGGTCGCCGCCCACCACGCCGCAGGGCACGCCCGTCTGGGCCGTGATCGAGTCGCAGGCCTCCGCCATCCCGGCGGCGAAGTCCCGCACCCAGGAAACCGCGAGGTCACCCGGGAGGACGAGCGCGACGACGAAGGAGATCGGGACCGCGCCCATCGCCCCGACGTCGGCGGCGTTCTGCATGATGGCGCGCCAGCCGATGTCCGCCCCGGAGGACCACTCCCGGCGGAAGTGCCGGTCCTCCACGAGGACGTCGGTGGTCACCACGAAACGGGAGTCGCTGACGGGCATGACGGCGGCGTCGTCGCCCGTGGGGACGAGGGCGGAGCCCTGCGGCAGCAGCGGGACGAACGCCGCGAGCAGGCCTTCCTCATCCAGGTCTCGCACACGCCGCTCACTGCCCACCCCGCCACCGTACAGTTTGATCATGGACCCGCGTGGCACCCGTCGTCGTGTGGCAGTGGCCTGCCTCGCAGCCATGGTGCTGGCCGGTTGCTCGCCGGCCGTCCAACTGCTGCCCGCGCCATTCGCTCCCGACCCGCTGTGCGCCACCGTCATCCAGGGGCTGCCGCAGGACCTCGCCGGATTCGTCCAGGTCTCGACGACGGCGCAGGCGACCGTGGCCTGGGGCGCCGAGCACCCCATCACGCTGCGGTGCGGCGTGGAGCCACCGCCGCCGACGACCGACCGCTGCCTCACCGTCGAGTCGGGGGGCGCGGCGGTCGACTGGATCAACCCCGAGGCGGACTCGCCCCTCATCCCGTCCCACGCCGACGTCGTCAACGGGTCTTGGACATTCATCACCTACGGCCGATCTCCTGCCATCGAGGTCGTGGTGCCCGCCGCCGCCATCGACCAGCCGACCGCGGTGCTGGTGGAGCTCGCCGCAGCCGTCCGGCGCACACCGGCGGCGCGCTTCTGCGTGGCGTCCACGGACGTCACCGTTCCCTGAGGGCCGCGACCGCGACGGCGGGCGCCGCCGCCGGTCAGCGCAGGCCCGTGGGGCGCTCCAGCGCGAGCTCGATGAGCTCCCGGACCAGGTCGCCGTAGCCCATCCCCAGCTGCGCCCACATCACCGGGAACATCGAGAACGGCGTGAAGCCGGGCATCGTGTTGATCTCGATGATGACGGCCTCGCCGCTCGTCGTGTGGAAGAAGTCCACCCGGGCGAGGCCCTCGCACCCCAGGGCGTCGAACGCGCGCGCCGCGAGATCCCGGATCTCCTCGGCAACCTCCGGAGAGAGCTGCGCAGGGCACTCCATGTGGAAGTCCTCGGTGGAGAAGTACTTCGTCTCGAAGTCGTAGAACTCCGAGGTCTCGGAGTGCATGACGATCTCCCCGGGCGGGGCGGTGCGCGGGGCGGCGCCGTTCCGGCCCTGCAGCACGCCGCACTCGATCTCGCGGCCGTCCAGCCCCTCCTCGATGATCACCTTGGGGTCGTGCCGCTGCGCCTCGAACACGGCCGCCTCGAGGTCCTCGAGCCGCTCGACCCGGGTGATGCCGAGCGAGCTCCCGGCGCGGGCGGGCTTGACGAACACGGGGAGACGCAGCGCGCCCACGGCTTCCAGCACGGCGGCGCGGTCGCGCACCCACGCCTGGGGGGTGGCCACGACGTAGGGGCCCACCGGCAGCCCCGCGGCGGCGAGCGCCACCTTCATGAAGTGCTTGTCCATGCCGACCGCGGAGGCGAGCACCCCGGAGCCGACGTACCGGACGTCCGCCATCTCGAAGAGCCCCTGGATGGTGCCGTCCTCGCCGAACGGGCCGTGGAGCAGCGGGAACACCACGTCCACGTCGCCGAGCTCCCGCGGGGCGGCCCCCGGCCGCGCCTCGAGCAGGGAGGTGCGGCCCGCGCCCGCGAGCTGGATGAGGACGGCCGCGCCGTCGCCGTCCACCTCCGCACGTCCGCCCTCGAGGAGGGTGGGGTCGTCGGCCACGGTGACCCACCGGCCCTCGCGGGTGATCCCGATCGGGAGGACGTCATACCGGTCGCGATCGATCTCCCGGAGCACACCGGCCGCGGTGGCACAGGAGACCGAGTGCTCGCCGCTGCGGCCACCGAAGATCAGGGCCACGCGGGTCTTCCGGTCGGCGGGTGCGGGGGTCTCGTGCGCGTTCATCGTGACGAGACTACTACCGCGGGGCGCACCGCTCGGGCGGGCTCGCCTCAGTCGCGCTCGTCCTTGCGGGGGCGAGAGAGGAGGGCGCCCGTCATCACCAGCACCCCGAGGCCCTCGTACAGGACGGCGACGACGGCGTTGGTGATCGGCATGTCCACCCCCATCGTGGCGGCGAGGTGCGCGACCGAGCGGCAGGACTTCGCACCCTCGGCGGTCCCGCCGGTGGCCGCGACGGCGGCCTCCAGACCCATACCCGAACCCACGTTCCGCCCGAGGGTGAAGTTGCGCGAGAGGGGGGAGGCGCAGGTCGCGACGAGGTCGCCGAGGCCGGCGAGCCCAGCCATCGTGGCCGGGTCCGCGCCCAGCGTGACGGCGAGGCGGGTGATCTCGGCGAGGCCGCGCGTGATGATGGTCGCCTTCGTGTTGTCGCCGAACCCACAGCCCTCCGCCATCCCGACGGCCAGCGCGATCACGTTCTTCGCCGCCCCGGCCATCTCGACTCCGATGACGTCGTCGGTCACGTACGGGCGGAAGTAGGGCGTGGCGCACACCCGGGACATCGCCTTCGCCCGTTCGATGTCCGTGCAGGCCAGGACGCAGGCGCTCGGCTGGCCGGCGGCGATCTCGCGGGAGAGGTTGGGACCGGAGAGCACGACGATGCGCTCCGGGTCGATGCGCAGCACCTCGGTGAGCACCTGCGTCATGCGCATGTCCGAACCGAGTTCGATGCCCTTCATCAGGGAGACCACCGGGACGCCGTCGGGCAGGTGGTGGGCCACCGGGGCAAGGACGCCGCGCGCCACCTGGGAGGGCAGGGCGACCACGAGGGTCCGGGATCGTTCCACCGTCTCCACCAGGTCGGTGGTGGCCGCGACGGTCTCCGGCAGCCGGTATCCCGGGACGTAGCGCTCGTTGGTGTGACTCTCCCGGATCTCGTCCACGACCCCGGCGCTCCGGCCCCACACGAGCACGTCGTTGCCGGCGTCGGCGAGCACCTTGGCGAACGTGGTGCCCCAGGCCCCCGTGCCGAGCACTCCGATCATGGGCGGGTGCGCTTCGCAAGGCCGGCGAGCGTACCCCTGGCGCGTGCGAACGCCGCGCGCACCCCCGCGGTGCGCCGCTCGGCACGCTGTGCCCGTTCGGCGGCCTTCTCGGCGAGGTAGGTGGCCTTGCTGTCACCGTCCACGCTGCGGTCCCAGAAGCGCGTGGGAGGGGTCTCGCCCCTGATCGCGGCGAGCTCCTCCGTGAGGCGCTCCATGATCCGGTCCGTGGCGGTGCGCAGCACGGCCGCGTCGATGGGCCGGTCGTACAGGTCGCTGAGGTCCACCGGCGGCCCGGCGACGACGTCCACCCGCTGGGGGATGAGCGTCGCGAAGTGCTCGGCGAAGCGAGGGACGATGCGGTGCGCCCCCCATTGGGCGATCGGGATCACCGGCACCCGGGTCGCGAGCGCGAGTCGCGCGACACCGGTCTTGCCCCGCATCGGCCACGCGCCCGGGTCGTGTGTGAGCGTGCCCTCGGGGAAGACGGCGACACACTCCCCGCCCCGCAGCGCCGCCTCGGCATCCCGGAGGGAGTCCGCGGCCTTCGCCGTGCCGCGGTGCACGGGGATGTGCCCGACCATCGTGAGGATTCGCCCGAAGAAGGGAATCTTGAAGAGTTCCTTCTTGGCGAGGAACTTCACGGGGACGTCGTTGTCGACGAGGAAGTGCGCGAAGGTGAGCGGGTCGAGGTTCGTGACGTGGTTGCTCACCGCGATGAAGCCGCCGGCCGAGGGCAGGTTCTCCACGCCGCTCCAGTGGCGCCGCGTAAACCACAGGAGGGGCGGCCGCAGGAGGCCGACCACCATGCGGTACACCCAGGGGTAGGAGCGTCCAGGTGCGGAGTGCATCAGATCATCTCCACGTCGGCGCCCAGGGCGGCGAGCTTGCGCATGAAGTGCTCGTAGCCGCGGTTGATCAGTTCGATGCCGCTCACGTGCGAGGTCCCCTCCGCCGTGAGCGCGGCGATGAGATGCGAGAAACCGCCGCGCAGGTCGGGAACCTCTATTTCGGCGGCGCGCAGCGTCGTGGGCCCGGAGATCACGGCCGAGTGGTAGAAGTTGCGCTGGCCGAAGCGACACTGGAGTTGGCCGAGGCACTCCCGGTACACCTGGATCTGGGCGCCCATGCCGTTGAGCGCATCGGTGAACCCGAACCGGTTCTCGTACACGGTCTCGTGGACGATGGAGAGACCGTGCGCCTGGGTGAGGGCCACCACGAGCGGCTGCTGCCAGTCCGTCATGAAACCCGGGTGCACGTCGGTCTCGATGACGATCGAGTTGAGCGGCCCACCCGGGTGGTAGAACCGGATGCCGTCGTCGTCGATGTCGAAGGCGCCGCCCACCTTGCGGAAGGTGTTCAGGAACGTCATCATCTCAGGCTGCGACGCACCACGCACGTAGATGTCGCCGCCGGTCGAGAGCGCCGCCGAACCCCACGAGGCCGCCTCGATCCGGTCCGGCAGGGACGTGTGCTCGTAGCCCGCGAGCCGGTCCACGCCCTCGATACGGATCACCCGGTCGGTGTCCACCGAGATGATGCTGCCCATCTTCTGCAGGACCGCGATCAGGTCCATGATCTCGGGCTCGATCGCGGCGTTCTTCAGCTCTGTCTTCCCCTGGGCGCGCACCGCCGTCAGCAGGGTCTGCTCCGTCGCACCCACGGACGGATAGGGCAGCTCCACCTTCGTCCCGTGGAGGCCCCGCGGCGCCGTGATGTGGATGCCCATTCCCTGCTTGTTCACGACGGCGCCGAACTGGCGCAGGATCTGCAGGTGGTAGTCGATGGGGCGATCGCCGATGTGGCAGCCGCCCAGATCAGGGATGAATGCCTCGCCGAGCCGGTGGAGCAGCGGCCCGCAGAAGAGGATCGGGATCCGCGAGGAGCCGGCGTGGGCGTCGATGTCGCGGACGTGCGCCGTCTCGACGTTCGCCGAGTCGAACTCGAGGACGCCGGCGGCGTCGTCGTAGTCCACGGTGACGGCGTGCAGGCGCAGCAGGTCCGCGACGACGTCGACGTCCCGGATGAGCGGGACGTTGCGCAGCACGGACGGGGTCTCGCCGAGGAGCGCCGCCACCATCGCCTTCGAGACGAAGTTCTTCGCGCCCCGAACGGTGATCTCACCCTTCAGTGGGGTTCCGCCGTTGACGCGCAGCAGGTCAGTCATGGGTACCTCGATGCTGTGCACCGGTGCCGTGTGCGACCGGTGCTCCTAGGAGACCCAGAATAGCCATCGCGCAGGCGCCACGCCCGAAAGGTGGTCTCAGCTCACAGGCCGCGCCGGGACGACCTCCTCCTTCGGGAGGTGGCGCGCCGGCAGGGTGCGCGGGCGCCAGGGCTCGCGGCGGGACTCGTACTCCGCGATCCCGTTGGCCCGCTGCAGGCTGAGCGAGATGTCGTCCAGGCCCTCCAGGAGCCGCCAACGGGTGTAGTCGTCGATCTCGAAGGTGGTGTGCAGGTGGCCGCAGCTCACGGTGCGTCCCACGAGGTCCACGGACACGGCGGTGCCCGGCTCGGTCTCGAGTGCCTTCCACAGCGCCTCGGCGTCCTCCTGCGTGATCACGCCGGTGACGAGCCCCTGCTTGCCGGAGTTCCCGCGGAAGATGTCCGCGAACTTGGGGCTCAGCACCACCCGGAAGCCGTAGTCCTTCAGCGCCCAGACCGCGTGCTCGCGCGAGGACCCGGTGCCGAAGTCGGATCCGGCCACCAGCACCGAGCCCTGCGCGTAGGCGGGGTTGTTCAGTACGAACGAGGGGTCGCCGCGCCAAGCGGCAAACAGCGCGTCCTCGAACCCGGTGCGAGTGATGCGTTTGAGGTAGACGGCCGGGATGATCTGGTCCGTGTCCACGTTGGAGCGGCGCAGCGGGACACCGATCCCGGTGTGCGATGAGAACTTCTCCATGGTGCCCTCCTCAGGCGTTCACGAGATCGGCGGGCGAGGACAGGGTGCCGCGGATCGCGGTCGCGGCGGCGGTGGTGGGCGAGACCAGGTGGGTGCGCCCGCCCTTGCCCTGCCGGCCCTCGAAGTTGCGGTTGGAGGTCGAGGCGGCGCGCTCGCCGGGGGCCAGTTGGTCGGGGTTCATCCCGAGGCACATGGAGCACCCCGCGTTGCGCCACTCGGCCCCGAAGTCCGTGAACACCACGTCCAGGCCTTCGGCCTCGGCCTGGAGCCGGACGCGGGCCGACCCGGGCACCACGAGGACGCGGACGTCGTCGTGCTTGCGCTTCCCCTTGATGACCTCGGCGACGGCGCGCAGATCCTCGATCCGGCCGTTGGTGCAGGAGCCGATGAAGACCGTGTCGACCTTGATCTCCCGCAGCGGCGTCCCCGGGACCAGACCCATGTACTCGAGCGCACGTTCGGCGGCCTGCCGCTCGGACTCGTCGGCGATGTCCACCGGGTCGGGGACGGCGGCGGAGAGCGGGAGCCCCTGGCCGGGGTTGGTGCCCCAGGTGACGAAGGGCTCGATGTCCTTCGCCTCGAGCACCACCTCGGCGTCGAAGACGGCGTCGTCGTCGCTGCGGAGCGTGCGCCAGTGCGCGACGGCGGCATCCCAGTCCGCCCCCTCCGGAGCGTGGGGGCGGCCCTGGATGTAGTCGAAGGTGGTCTGGTCCGGTGCCACCATCCCGGCGCGCGCGCCGGCCTCGATCGACATGTTGCAGATCGTCATGCGGCCCTCCATGGAGAGCCGCTCGATCGCCTCGCCGCGGTACTCGAGCACGTAGCCCTGCCCGCCACCCGTGCCGATCCGGGCGATGATGGCCAGGATGATGTCCTTCGCGGAGGAACCCTCCGGCAGCTCGCCGTCGATGCTGATCGCCATCGTCCTGAATGGCATCAGCGGTAGCGTCTGGGTGGCGAGCACGTGCTCCACCTCCGAGGTGCCGATGCCGAACGCGAGGGCCCCGAACGCTCCATGGGTCGAGGTGTGGGAGTCGCCGCAGACCACGGTGAGTCCCGGCTGCGTGAGGCCGAGCTGGGGCCCGACGACGTGCACGATGCCCTGGTCGGCGTCCCCCAGCGAGTGCAGGCGGATGCCGAACTCCGCACAGTTGGTGCGCAACGTCTCGATCTGCTTGCGGCTTGTCGGCTCCGCGATGGGCAGGTCGATGTTGAGGGTGGGGGTGTTGTGGTCCTCGGTCGCGATCGTGAGGTCCGGCCGCCGCACACCGCGCCCGGCGAGGCGGAGACCCTCGAAGGCCTGGGGGCTGGTGACCTCGTGGACGAGGTGCAGGTCGATGTAGAGCAGGTCCGGTTCACCGTCCACGCCGTGGTGCACGACGTGCTCCTGCCACACCTTCTCGGCGAGTGTGCCGCTCATCTCATTCTCCCGCTGATCTCACATTGTGGTTGCATCTCATCTTGTGAGATGCAAGTATCGAGCCATGGACAACACTAGTGGAGTCGGCGTCCTGGACAAAGCCGCGACCGTTCTGAGTGCACTCGAGGCAGGGCCGGCGACGTTGGCGCAGCTCGTACACGCCACCCACCTCGCCCGCCCGACGGCGCACCGCCTCGCCGTCGCCCTCGAACACCACCGCTTCGTGGCGCGCGACATGCAGGGGCGCTTCATCCTGGGACCCCGTCTCGCGGAGTTGGCTTCCGCCGCAGGCGAGGATCGGCTGCTGGCTGCCGCCACCCCCGTGCTCAACATCCTGCGGGACCATACCGGGGAATCGGCGCAGCTCTATCGCCGGCAGGGCGACCAGCGCATCTGCGTCGCCGCGGCGGAGCGCCACATCGGACTGCGTGACTCCATCCCGGTGGGGGCCACCCTCTCGATGCTCGCCGGGTCCGCGGCGCAGATCCTGCTCGCCTGGGAGGAGCCGGACCGGTTGCACCGCGGCCTGCACGGCGCCTCGTTCACGGCCACCGTCCTCTCCGCCGTCCGACGGCGCGGCTGGGCACAGTCGGTCGCGGAGCGCGAGCCGGGTGTGGCGTCCGTTTCGGCGCCCGTCCGTGGGCCGTCGGGCCGGGTCATCGCCGCCGTCTCGGTCTCCGGTCCGATCGAGCGGATGGGGCGCCAGCCGGGCCGGCTGCACGCCGCCGCGGTGGTCTCGGCCGCCAACCGCCTGACCGAGGTGCTACGCCGCTCCGAGGAGGCGCAGGCGCAGCCAGAGCCGCCGGCTCCGGGGGCGCCAGCGCCCGCCGCCGCGGCGCCCCGGGCCTGAGGGCTGAAAGTGAGAAGGTCCCCTGCGCAATGCAGGGGACCTGTAGCCCCGACCGGATTCGAACCGGCGCCGCCGCCTTGAGAGGGCGGTGTCCTGGGCCGCTAGACGACGGGGCCTCAATCAACCGGAGAAATGTTACCGTGTCTCGTTCGGTTCTCCCAAATCTTGCGATTTGGCTGGGGTACCAGGACTCGAACCTAGACTGACGGAACCAGAATCCGGAGTGCTGCCAATTACACCATACCCCAATCGATGTTCCCGGCCGAGGCCGAGGCACCGAGGAGTCACTCTACCGTGCGGCGCGCGGCCGCCAAAATCGGCCGGTGCGTCCCGCGCCACAGAACCGGGTAGCCTCGACGGATGACCCCCTGCCGTCGCACGGTCCCCAGCGTCCTGGCCGTGCTGCTGCTCGCCGCGAGCGCTGCGGCCTGTGGCCCCGAGGGCTCCCCGGGTGCCGGCCGGACGGATGACCCCACCCCCACCCGGCCGTCCGGAACGGTGGACGCGGTGAGCTTCGACATGGGCAGGCTTGAGGACGCCGGCTACGTGATCAACACCGAGCAGTCGGGCGCCACACGCACCCAGTACCAGGACGCCACCTGCGTCGTCCAGACCATCCTCCTCCCCGAGAGCGTCGCGAGCGACGACGCGAGCGCCACCGAGGCGGTCTTCACCGCCCTGGGTGACCAGTTCACCGCGGTGACGGAGCGGCCCGACGTCGCGCTCCCCGTGACGGGGGGCACGCTCGCGATGCGTGCCCGCAGGATGGACGTGAACACCGGCACCGAGGTGGTCCCCATGCAGATGGCGGCGCGCGTGGTCAACGACCTCGGCATCACAATCGCCGTGACGCACGGCTGCTACGACCACACGATCACGGACGCTGAGTTCGACTCTTTGATCTCGCAGGTCGGCCTCACCGGGGTGGCACCGTCGGGGCTCTGACAGCGAGGGAACCTGGCAACGCCGCGAGGCGTCAGAGTGCGTCGCGCAGGGCTCGCAGGCGGGTCAGCGACGTGTCCCTGCCCAGGATCACGATCGACTCGAACAGTGGCGGCGACACGCGGCGGCCGCTGATCGCCACCCGCAGCGGGGCGAACGCGAAGCGCGGCTTGATACCGAGTTCATCCACGAGACGCGCGCGCAGCAGTCCCTCGACGATGTCGACGTCCTCCGCGGTCTCGAGGACGGCGATCGCCTCGTCGAGGATCCGGGCGGCGTCGTCGCGCAACTGGGCGCGGGCGTCGTCCTCGATCATTACGGGTCCGTCGCGGAACAGGTAGTCGAGCGCGCCGGGGCCCTCCCCCAGCAGCGTCAGGCGCTCCTGGACCAGCGGGGCCGCCGCGGCCAGCACGGCGTCCTCGCGCGCGGTCAGCCCGTCGCGGGTGGGTGCGCCCACCAGGCCGGCCTCGTGGAGGTACGGCACGAGGCGGGACGCGAAATCCGCGGGCGCCAGCAGTCGCAGGTGGGCGGCGTTGATGGCGGTGGCCTTCTTCAGGTCGAAGCGGGCAGGGTTGGGGTTGACGTCACCGATGTCGAAGGCGGCGACCATCTCCTCGCGGCTGAAGAGGTCCGTGTCCGCTGAGATCGACCAGCCGAGCAGGGCGAGGTAGTTCAGCAGCCCCTCCGGGATGAACCCGTTGCGGCGGTGGGCGAGAACATTGGATTCGGGGTCGCGCTTCGAGAGCTTCTTGTTCCCCTCCCCCATCACGTACGGCAGGTGGCCGAACTGCGGCATGACCGTCGCGATGCCGAGGTCCATCAGGGCGCGGTACAGCACGATCTGCCGGGGCGTCGACGAGAGGAGGTCCTCACCGCGCAGCACGTGCGTGATTCCCATCGCGGCGTCGTCGACGGGATTGACCAACGGGTAGAGCGGGAACCCGTTCGCCCGCACGATGACGAAGTCCGGGATGGTGCCGGGCGCGAAGGTGATCTCGCCGCGGACGAGGTCCGTGAAGGTGACGTCCTCGTCCGGCATCCGCACCCGCAGCACGGGCTCGCGGCCCTCCGCGCGGTAGGCCGCCTTCCGGGCATCGGTGAGCTCGCGGTCGAAGCCGTCGTAGCCGGAACTCGGGTCCCGGCCGGCGGCAACGTGGCGCGCCTCGACCTCCTCCGGCGTCGAGAAGGACTCGTAGACGTACCCCGCCTCGAGGAGGCGCGCGGCGACGTCGCGGTACCGGTCCATCCGCTCGGACTGGCGGTATGGGGCGTACGGCCCCCCGACCTCGACCCCCTCGTCCCAGTCGAGGCCGAGCCACCGCATGGTGTCCAGGAGTTGGAGGTAGGACTCCTCGGAGTCACGCGCCGGGTCCGTGTCCTCGATGCGGAAGACGAATGTCCCCCCGGTGTGCCGCGCGAACGCCCAGTTGAACAGGGCGGTGCGGACCATGCCGACGTGGGGGGCGCCAGTGGGTGAGGGGCAGAAGCGCACGCGGGGGGGTGCGGCCGGGGATACATTCGAGGCAGTCATGATGGATCCATCGTATTGGGTCCGATCCCCACCATTCCCGGGAGCCCGCGTGACCATCGACTTCGACTCCTTCACCCCCGACGCGTTGCGCCGCCACCCGACCGAGAAGTGGTGCGAGCCCGACGTGATCGGCGCGGGGGTGGCGGAGATGGACTTCGGCGTCGCGCCCGAGGTGGCGGCGGCGGTGCGCACGGCCGTCGACGCCGGCGCGCTGGCCTACCCGACCCCCCGCCAGGAGGAGGCCGCGCGGGCCGCCTGCGCGGGCTGGTTCGGGCGCACCACCGGCTGGGAGATCGGCCCCGGCAGGGTGCACCTCACGGCGGACGTCCTGACCGCCCTCACCCTAGTCCTGGACCACCTGGTGCCCGCGGGCGCGCCGGTGGTGCTCCCCGTCCCGAACTACATGCCATTCCTCTCGTTGCCGGAACTGTTCGGCCATCCCGTGCTGCGGGTCCCCGGGATCACGGACGCGGCCGGGCGGTACACCATGGATCTCGACGGCATCGACGCCGCGTTCAGGGCCGGCGGGCGGCTCCTCATCCTCTGCAACCCCCACAATCCGGTGGGGCGCGTCTACGACCGCGCCGAACTGCTGGCGCTGGCCGCGGTCGTGGACGCCAACGGCGGGCGCGTGTTCAGCGACGAGATCCACGCGCCACTCGTGCTCGACCCCACCCGCCGGCACGTCCCCTACGCCGCCGTCGACGACGTGACCGCGGGCCACGCGATCACGGCGGCGGCGATCTCGAAGGGCTGGAACGTCCCCGGCCTCAAGTGCGCCCAGCTGATCATCTCGAACGACGCCGACGCGGCCCGCTTCGCACCCGTCGCGCGGTTCGCCGCGCATCAGGCCTCCACGCCCGGGATCATCGCCACGGCGGCCGCGTACGACGACGGCGGCCCCTGGCTCGCGGAGGTGGTCGAGTACCTCCGCGGCAACGCGGCCCATCTCGGTGACCTGGTACGGCGCCAGCTGCCCGGCGTCGGCTACTGGCAGCCGGAGGGCACCTACCTCGCCTGGCTGGACACCCGCGGCCTCGCCCCGGAGGACCCCAGCCGGTTCTTCGCCGACCACGCAAGGGTCCTCACGACCAACGGCGCGGCCTGCGGCGCCCCCCGCTTCACC
Source organism: Actinomycetales bacterium (assembly GCA_017882885.1). Taxonomy (GTDB): domain Bacteria; phylum Actinomycetota; class Actinomycetes; order Actinomycetales; family Actinomycetaceae; genus UBA1383. The sequence continues at coordinate 17,671 of JADGOQ010000069.1, forward strand.
CGGTTCAACTTCGCGATGGCCCGCCCCACCCTGGACCAGGCCCTCGCCCGGATGGGCGAAGTGCTGCGGTAGGGCTCAGCGCCGCACGACCGGGTTGCCGAACCGCCCGATCCCCTCGACCTCCACCTCGACGCGCTGGCCGGCCTCGATCGGCCCGACCCCGGCGGGCGTGCCGGTGAGGATCACGTCCCCGGGCAGCAGGGTGAAGATGCCCGAGACGTACTCGATCAACTCCGGGACCGTGAAGATCAGTTGGGAGGTCCGGCCGTCCTGGCGCAACTCGCCGTCCACCCATGCGCGCACCGCGAGGTCCGTGACGTCCAGGTCCGTCTCGATCCACGGCCCGAGCGGGCAGGAGGTGTCGAACGCCTTGGCCCGCGTCCATTGCGAGTCGGAGCGCTGCACGTCCCGGGCGGAGACGTCGTTCGCCACGGTGTAGCCGTAGATCACGTCCGCGGCCCTCGCGGCCGGCACGTATTTGCACATCCGCGAGATCACGACCGCGAGCTCCGCCTCGTGGTGCACCTCGCGCGAGTACGGCGGCAGCACGATCGGGTCATCCGGCCCGATCACGGCGGTGTTCGGCTTGAGGAAGACCAGCGGCTCAGGTGGGAGTTCGTTGCCCATCTCGGCCAGATGCGCGGCGTAGTTCCGCCCGATGCCCACCACCTTGGAGCGCGGGATCATCGGCGAGAGCAGCCGCACCTCCCCCAGGGGGACGCGCTCCCCCGTGGTGTCCCAGGAGTCGAACAACGGGTCCGAACGGAGGACCACCAGGTCCTCGCCGTCGAGGATTCCGTAGGCCGGGAGTTCACCCTTGACAAAACGCGCCACCTGCATCCCCCAAGGCTACTTGTAGCCTTGACCTCGTGGAGGTCCTGTCCGACTGGCGCCCGCGCGAGGCGGCGCACCGCGACCGCGCCGAGCGCCTGGGGGCGTCGCGGCGGTGGCGGGTCGGGCGCGGCATCGCCGACCCCGTGGACGACTTCCTCTGGGACTACTACGCCGTCAAGCCGCGCGACCTCGTGCGCTGGCACCCGGGGGCCGGCGTCGCGATCGCCGACGACGGGACCCTGGGCTGGCGCGAAGGGGCGCGGTGGGCGAAGCGGGTGGCGACGGCGTCGGGAACGGCCGTCACGCTGGACGTCACCGCTTTCATGGCCGACCGCGGCGAGGGCGTGGGGTGGATCCACCGGCTGCTCGCGGCCGTCGAGTCACGTCCGGGCAACTTCGGGTGTCTGGGTTGGCACGAGTGGGCGATGGTGTACCGCCAGGAGCGACACCGCCACCCCCTGCCGCTGCGGCTCGGCCAGGACGGCACGGATGCGGTGGTCGAGGCAGCGCAGGTCCGCTGCACCCACCACGACGCCTTCCGGTTCTTCACCCCGGCCGCGGCACCGTTGAACCACCTGCAGCCGACTCGGGCGCTCCAGCCCACACTCGAGCAGCCCGCGTGCCTGCACGCGAACATGGACTGCTTCAAGTACGCGCGCAAGCTCGGACCCGCCTGTCCCGGCGAGCTGCTCCTGGACACGTTCGAACTCGCGGGTCGCATCCGCCGCCTCGACATGGCGGCCTCCCCCTACGACTGCACCTCGCTCGGGCTGGAGCCCGTCCCGGTGGAGACGGCCGCCGGGAGGGCGAGCTACGTCGCGGCGCAGCGGGGCTTCGCGGCGCAGGCCCACGACCTGCGCCGTCGGCTCCTTGGGATCACCGCGACCCTCGTGGGTGCCACAATGAACCGGTGACCACACCCGCCCTCAACCTGCTGCTCGACGACCTGGTCGACCTGGGCGAGGGCCCGGACACCGCCGACGCGCTCTACATCGCCTTCCACGCCTGGGCCGAGTCCACCGGCCGGCCACTCTATGAACACCAGGACGAGGCGCTCGCCGCCCTCCTCACCGGCAGCCACGTCATCGTGGGGACCCCCACCGGCTCCGGGAAGTCGGTCATCGCCCAGGCGGCGCACACCGTGGCGCTCGCGCGGGACCTGCGCACCTACTACACCGCCCCGCTGAAGGCGCTCGTCTCGGAGAAGTTCTTCGACCTGGTCGCGCTGTTCGGCGCCACGAACGTCGGCATGATCACCGGCGACACCGCCATCAACACGGACGCCCCGATCATCTGCTGCACGGCGGAGATCCTCGCCAACCAGTCCCTGCGCGAGGGCAGCGCGCTGGACGCCGGCGTCGTCGTGATGGACGAGTTCCACTTCTACGCGGACCCCCAGCGGGGCTGGGCGTGGCAGGTTCCGCTGCTCGAACTCACCGGCGCCCAGTTCGTGCTGATGTCCGCCACCCTGGGGGACACCACCTTCCTCGCCGAGGACCTGCAGCGGCGCACCGGCCGCGAGGTGGTCACCATCGCAGCGGTGCATCGGCCGGTCCCGCTGTCCTACAGCTACTCGTTGGAGCCACTCCAGGACGTTCTCATGGAGTTGGTGAACACCCACCGCTCCCCCGCCTACGTGGTGCACTTCGCGCAGCGCGACGCCGTGGAACGGGCGCAGTCCCTCACCTCCGTCCAGGTGACGTCCAGGGCGCAGCGCGATGCGATCGCCCGGAAGATCGCGGGCTTCTCCTTCGCGCGCGGCTTCGGTGCCACCCTCTCGCGCCTGCTGCGCCTCGGGATCGGGGTCCACCATGCCGGGATGCTCCCCCGGTACCGCCGCCTTGTCGAGCAGCTGACGCAGGAGGGACTGCTCTCGGTGGTGTGCGGCACGGACACGCTCGGGGTGGGCATCAACGTGCCGATCCGCACGGTGGTGTTCACGTCCCTGACCAAGTATGACGGCGAGCGCACCCGCCACCTCACAGCCCGCGAGTTCCACCAGATCGCCGGCCGGGCCGGGCGGGCCGGCTTCGACACGGTCGGCGAGGTCATCGTCCAGGCGCCGGACCACGTGATCGAGAATGCGAAATCGCTCGCCAGGGCGGGCGACGACGAACGCAAGCGCCGGAAGATCGTGCGGAAGAAGGCGCCGGCAGGCGAGGTCAACTGGACCGACAAGACGTTCGAGCGGCTGCGGGACGCCGAGCCCGAGCCACTCACCAGCCAGTTCCAGGTGAACCACGCCATGGTCCTCAACGTGATGGCGGGACCGGGCGACCCCGTGGCGCACCTTGCGCGGCTGCTCACCGACAACCATGAGCCGGCCACGGACCGCAACCCGCACCTGCGGCGCGCCGTCGGCATCTACCGCTCGCTGCGCCAGGCCGACGTGGTCGAGCACCTCAGCAGCGCGGCGGCGGGGGGCGGTCCGCGCCTGCGACTCACGGTGGACCTGCCCGACCAGTTCGCGCTCAACGCGCCCCTGTCGCCGTTCGCACTCGCGGGCATCGAGCTCCTCGACCCGGACTCGCCGACCTTCGCCCTCGACGTCGTCAGCGTCATCGAGTCCACGCTCGAGGACCCGCGGCCGCTGCTCTACGCCCAGGCGAAGGCTGCCCGGGGGGACGCGGTTGCCGCGATGAAGGCCGAGGGCATGGAGTACGACGCGCGCATGCAGGCGCTCGAAGAGGTCACCTGGCCGCGGCCGCTGGCCGAACTGCTCACGGCGGCGCTGCACGAGTACGCGCACACGAACCCGTGGGTGCTGGAGTATGAGCTCAGCCCCAAGGCGGTGGTGCGCGAGATGGTGGAGAACGCCATGACGTTCTCCGACCTGATCGCCCGCTACCAGGTGGGCCGGAGCGAGGGCGTGGTGCTCCGGTACCTCTCCGACGCCTACCAGGCCCTGCGGCAGGCGGTCCCCGAGTCGGCGCGCACCGAGGAGGTCGCCGCAATCACCCACTGGCTGGGCGCGCTCGTCCGCTCGGTCGACTCCTCGCTGCTGGACGAGTGGTCCGCCCTCCACGAGGCGGACCTGGAGCCGGCCGTCCTCGGGGTGGAGGTGGCGTACGGGGCCGACGACGACGGCGTCGTCGCGTTTTCGCGCAACCGCCACGCGTTCCGGATCGCGATCCGTGCGGCCCTCATCCAGCGGGTGGAGGCGCTGGCGCGCGAGGACTACGCGACGCTCGGGAGCCTCGACGCCCCCCTCGGCTGGGACGCGGAGCACTGGCGGCTGGCCGCCGACCCCTACTGGCACCGGTACGACTGGATCGGCACGGGGCCGCAGGCGCGGGCGGCGGCGCTGGTGGAGTTCCTGGAACAGCCGGGGCCGGCGGACTGGGAGGTCACCGGACTGCGCCACGAGGAGGGCCGCGAGTCGTGGATCGTCCGCCAGCGCCTCGACGACCCGCTGGGCGACGCCGACTGGGAGCTGGCTGCGCGGGTCGACGTGACGGAATCGGACCGCGACCAGGTGGTGCGAGTCGGGGACATCGCCCTCGGGGAGCTGGGGTAAGGCAAGCCTTGGGTGACACCCCCCGCGGCGGTGCCTACCGTGGAGGCGTGACCACCACGACGTCCCGGAGCACCGCGAAACAGCCGGACTCCGTCTCCGCGAAGCTCAACAAGCTCCGCGCCGGCGTCCTGGGCGCGAACGACGGCATCGTGTCCGTCGCGGCCACCGTGATCGGCGTGGCCGCGGCCACCCACTCCATCCCCGTGATCGCCACCGCGGGCTTCGCGGCCCTCAGCGCGGGCGCCTTCTCCATGGCGACCGGCGAGTACATCTCCGTCTCCACCCAGCGTGACACCGAATCCGCCATCGTCGCGCGCGTGGCACGGGCCTCGCGGGACAACCACGGCGAGCTCGTGGCCACCCTGGAAACCGACCTCGAACGCCGCGGGGTCTCTCCCGAGCTCGCCAGGGTTGCGGCGGCGGAGATGACCACGCACAACGCCATCGGGGCGCTCTCCGCCATCGAGGGCATCGACCCCGACGACCTCGTGAACCCGTGGCACGCCGCATGGGCCTCGTTCTTCTCGTTCATCCTCGGCGCCTCGCTGCCAATCGCCGCGATCCTGCTCTTCCCCGCCGCGATCCGGATCCCGGCGACGTTCGCGATGGTGCTCGTCGCCCTCGTCCTGACGGGGTTGGTCTCCTCCACCCTCGGCAATGCGCACCGCGGCCGCGCCGTCGTCCGCACGGTGCTCGGCGGGGCGCTCGGCATGATCGTCACCTACGGCGTCGGCTCGCTGTTCAACGTCCCGGTCTAGGGCCGCCGGTGCCGCGCTAGGCTCGTGGGGTGAACGGGATCCCGGAGCAATGGCGCGCCCTCGAGGAGCGGGTCGCGCGCGCGTGCGGCGTCGTCGGCCGTGATCCCGCGTCCGTGCGGGTGCTGGCCGCCGTCAAGACCCAGGATCCCGAGCGGATCGCCGAGGTGCTCGCCTGCGGCGCGCGCCTCCTCGGGCACAACCGGGCACAGGAGATGGCCGACGTCGTCCCGCGGGTGCGCGCCCTGTGGCCCGGCGATTTCGAGAATCACTTCATCGGGGCGCTGCAGACGAACAAGGTCAACCAGGTCATGCGGTACGTGACCTGCGTGCAGTCGGTTGACCGTCTGGACCTGGCGGGGAAGCTCTCCCGCGCGGCGGCGGGAGAGGGCCGCGTCCTCGATGTGTTCGTCGAGGTGAACTCGTCGGGCGAGGAGACAAAGGCCGGTGTCACCCCCGACGGCGCAGTCGCCCTCTGCGGCGCCGTGGCCGCGCTCGAGGGGCTGCGGCTGCGGGGCCTCATGACCGTGGGCGCCAACTCCCCCGACCTCGACCTGGTGCGCGAGAGCCACGAGTTGCTGGCGCGCCTCTCCGCGGACGTAACGTCGTCGGGGTTGCCCGGCACCAGCGGTGCGGGTGAACTATCCATGGGGATGAGTCGCGACCTCGAGGTCGCGATCGCGGCGGGTGCCACCATGGTCCGCGTCGGTACCGCGCTGTTCGGCGCGCGACGACCGGCGGTGTGACGTCCCCGTCTACCGGTGCCGCTTCTGGATGGCCGCCCACTCGTCCCGCAACCCCACCGTGCGGTGGAACAGGAGGGGATCGCGGGGGTCGTGCGCGAAGTAGCCGAGGCGCTCGAACTGCACGACGGCGCCCGGCGGGGTCTCCGCCAGCGCCCCCTCCACCTTGCACCCCGTGAGCAGTTCACGTGACGCCGGGTTGAGGTCGTCGGCCGGGTCGCCGGTCGCCTCGCCGGGGACGGCCGCCGTGTACAGACGGTCGTAGAGCGCCACGCGGGCGTCCACGGCGTGGGCCGCGGACACCCAGTGCATGGTCGACTTCACCTTGCGGCCGTCGGGGGCACTGCCGCCCTTCGTCTCCGGGTCGTAGGTGGCACGCACCTCGAGGACACGGCCCGACTCGTCCTTGAGCACGTCGGTGCACCGCACGAGGTACGCACCCCGCAACCGCACCTCGCGCCCCGGCGCCAGGCGGAAGAACTTCGGCGGCGGCACCTCGGCGAAGTCCTCCTCCTCGATGAACAGCTCGCCGGCGAAGGGCACCACCCGCACGCCGTCGTCGGCGTTCTCCGGGTTGTTGCCCAGCTCGAACCACTCGACGACCGGGCGGCGGTCGGCGTCCACCGGCCAGTTCGTCAGCACGAGCCGCAGCGGGTGCAGCACCGCCATGCGGCGCAGCGCGGTGCGGTTCAGCTCCGTCCGCACGAAGGACTCGAGCAATTCGATCTCGTGGCGGCTGTTGGTGCGCGAGACCCCGATGAATGAGCAGAACTCGCGGATGGCGGACGCAGGGTAGCCGCGGCGGCGCAGCCCGCGGAGCGTGGGCAGGCGGGGGTCGTCCCAGCCGTCCACGACGCCGTCGGCCACGAGCGCGGCGAGCAGCCGCTTCGACATGACCGTGTGCGTGAGCTCGAGGCGCGCGAACTCGGTCTGCCGCGGCTGGTCCGAGGGCAACGGGAGGTGCTCGAGGAACCAGTCGTACAGGGGCCGGTGGCTGTCGAATTCGAGCGTGCAGAAGGAGTGGGTGACGCCCTCGAAGGCGTCACTCTGCCCGTGCGCCCAGTCATACGTCGGGTAGATGCACCACTCGTCGCCGGTGCGGAAGTGGTGCCCGCGGCGGATTCGGTACATGATCGGGTCCCGCAGCTGCATGTTCTCGTGGTTCATGTCGATGCGGGCCCGCAGCACCCGCGAACCGTCGGCGAACTCCCCCGCCCTCATCCGGCGGAACAGGTCGAGGTTCTCCTCGGGGCCGCGGTCGCGGAACGGGCTCTCGATGCCGGGCTTGCCGAAGCCACCTCGCTGCGCCGAGATGGCGTCGCCATCCTGGTCGTCGACGTAGGCCAGGCCCCGCATGACCAGGTGTTCGGCCCATTCGTACAACTGCCCGAAGTAGTCGGACGCGTGGAAGACCCCGGCGGGCCGGAATCCCAGCCACTCGACGTCCTCGGTGATGCCCTCGACGAAGTGGATCTCCTCGGTGTCGGGATTCGTGTCGTCGAAGCGGAGGTTGCACGTGCCCCCGAACTCGGCGGCGATCGAGAAGTCCAGGGTGATCGCCTTGGCGTGGCCGATGTGCAGGAAGCCATTGGGTTCCGGGGGGAAGCGCGTCTGCACCCGGCCACCGTAGGTGCCCCGCTGCATGTCCTGACGGACGAGGTCACGGACGAAGTCGCTGGCGGGGACGGGAGCGGCTGGCTGGGTCACGATCGAATTTAGCACGTCGGGACGGGCCTTCCCGAACTGCCCGTGCCGGCCGCCCGCCCTGCCGGCAGTGGTGCGCGAGACGGGACTTGAACCCGTACGTCCGAGGACACTGGAACCTAAATCCAGCGCGGCTGCCAATTACGCCACTCGCGCCCGCCCGCCAATTCTAGAGGGAGTCAGCCGACAAGGTCGCGGCGCAGCCGCTCGACGTGCCCGGTCGCCTTCACGTTGCGGTACACGTGGCTCACGGTCCCGTCCTTCGCGACCACGAAGGTGGAGCGGATCAGGCCGACGCTCACCTTCCCGTAGAGCCTCTTCTCGCCCCACGCCCCGTAGGCCGCGGCGACGGCGTGGTCCGGGTCCGAGGCCAGCGTGAAGTTGAGGCCCTCCTTCTCGGCGAACGTCGCGAGCCGGGCGGGCTGGTCAGGCGAGATGCCGACGACGGTGTAGCCGCTCCCCTGGAACGAGTTGAGGGTGTCCCGGAAGTCACAGGCCTCCGTGGTGCACCCGGGCGTCATCGCCGCGGGGTAGAAGTACACGACAACGCCGGTCCCGGCCCCGGAGACCAGCTCCGACAGGGACACCTCGCCGCCCGGCGTCGCGAGGGTGAACGGTGGCGCGGGCTGTCCGACCTCAAGTGGCATGAGTGCTCCTCTTCTCGCCGTCCACGGTACAACATGGATGATCCGAAGATCACAGTGCGGGGGCACCCCGGGCATTTGTCGCGTGGGCCCAACGCTGGTAACGTCTCTGGAGCCGCAATGCGCCATTAGCTCAATTGGCAGAGCAGCTGACTCTTAATCAGCGGGTTCGGGGTTCAAGTCCCCGATGGCGTACCAGTGAGGGGCCGGGGATCACGCCCGGCCCCTTTTTTGCGCCCAGCGGTCACCCACAATGGCATGTCGTGGGACTGGCCGGCGTGAGAAGGTGGGACCATCCCGACGCGATGGAGGCGAGCGTGGCTGGACTGGCGAGCGGCGACCAGGGGCCGTGGCTGACCCCGTACGATCTTGACGACGTACGCCGCAAGGTGCCCATGGTCTACATCGAGGCCGTGCCGCTGCGGCTCGGTCCGGACGGCGACCTCGAGTTCGTGGGCATGCTGCTGGGCGCCACCCACGAGAGCGGGCTGCAGCGCTCCTTCGTCTCCGGGCGGGTGCTGTTCCACGAGACACTCCGGGAGGCGCTGACCCGCCACCTGGAGAAGGATCTCGGCGCGATGGCGTTCCCGCGGCTGCCCGCGAGCCTCCAGCCGTTCACGGTCGCGCAGTACTTCCCGACCCCGGGCTACGGGTTCCACGACCCCCGGCAGCACTCCGTGGCGCTCGTCTACGCCGTGCCGATCGACGGCGAGCCCGCCCCCCAGGACGATGCCCTGGACTTCTCGTGGTTCACGCCGGAGCAGTCGCAGGACCCGCTCCTGCAGGGGGAGATGGTCGACGGCCACGCCCAGTTGCTGAACCTGCTGCTCGCCGCACTCGGCAAGCTCGCATGAGCGCCCCCGAGCGGCAGGAGGACATGCCGGCGGTCGGGCTCGATCTCCTGGTCGTCGCGGTCTTCGCCGTCCTCGGCCGCGCGAGCCACGGGGAGTCGCTGGCCGTGGGCGACGTCGTCCACACCGCGCTGCCGTTCTGGGCCGCCGCGCTCGTCACGCACCTCGCGTTCCGCTTCGGCCGCCGGAGCACGCGCTCGCCGGCGGTGGGAGCGATCGTGTGGCTGGCGACCTGGGGTGGCGGCATCCTGCTGCGCCTCCCGCTCGGCGACACGGCCGAGTGGCCGTTCGTGCTGGTCGCGGGCTGGATACTCGCGGCGGGCCTCGTCGGCTGGCGCCTCGTCATGCTCCTTGCCGGGCGATCACCGAGGCGATCTCGTCCGACAGCGCCCTGAAGGCCTGCCCGCGGTGGGAGATCGCGTTCTTCTCGTCCGCGGTGAGTTCGGCCATCGAGCGTGCGCTCCCCAGCGGCCGGAAGATGGGGTCGTAACCGAAACCGCCGGTCCCCGAGGGCACCTCGAGGAGCGAGCCGCGGATCTCGGCCGTCTCCACGTACTCCTCCCCCGACGGCGTCGCGAGCGCCGCCGCGCACACGAACCGTGCGCCGCGGTGGTGCGGGGGGACGTCAGCGAGCTGGGCGAGCAGGAGGTCGAGGTTCGCGACGTCGTCGCCGTGGCTTCCCGCCCAGCGCGCCGAGAAGACGCCGGGGGCGCCCCCGAACACGTCGACGACAAGACCGGAGTCGTCGGCGACGGCGGGCAGGCCCGTGGCCCGGGCGGTCTCCCGGGCCTTCAGGAGGGCGTTCTCCTCGAACGAGACGCCGTCCTCCACGGGAGCCGGGAGCCCCAGGTCACCGAGTCCGATGATGACCCGCGTGTCGAAGCCCACGATCGCGCGGGTGAGGATGGCGCGCAGCTCCGCCACCTTGTGCGTGTTCGCGGTGGCGAGCACGAGCCTCGCACCGCGAGGAACCCTCCGCATTGCACTGGGAGCACCGGGCTGCTGATTCATGAGGCCGCCCTCGTAGCCGTCGGTGGTCACGCCGTTCCTGCCAACACGTCCCGCTGGATCCTGGTGAGCTGGGCGGTCCCGGCCACCGCCAGGTCGAGCAGGGCGTCGAGCTCCGACCTGTCGAACGGCGCCCCCTCGGCGGTTCCCTGCACCTCCACGAAGGTGCCGGCGCCCGTCATCACCACATTCATGTCCGTGTGCGCCCGGACGTCCTCCTCGTACGGCAGGTCGAGGCAGGGAACGCCGTCGATGATCCCCACGGAAACCGCGGCCACGGAGTCCGTGATGACCGCGGCCCCCGGGCGCACGAGCCCGTGGCGGGCGCCCCACGCCACGGCGTCGGCGAGCGCCACCCACGCCCCCGTGATCGCGGCGGTCCTCGTGCCGCCGTCGGCCTGGAGGACGTCACAGTCCAGCACGATGGTGTTCTCGCCGAGGGCCTCGTAGTCGACGACAGCACGCAGCGAGCGCCCGATCAGGCGCGAGATCTCGTGGGTGCGTCCACCGATGCGGCCGCGGACCGACTCACGCTCCGAGCGGGTGGAGGTCGCACGGGGCAGCATCGCGTACTCGGCCGTCACCCATCCGGACCCCGAGCCGGCGCGCCAGCGCGGGACGCCCTTGGTGAAGCTCGCGGCACACAGCACCCGGGTCCCGCCGAATTCGACGAGGACGGACCCCTCGGCGGTCTCGAGCCAGTGGCGGGTGATGCGAATGGTGCGCAATTCGTTGGGCGCGCGGCCATCCGCCCGGGTGAGATCCATGTCCCGAGACTACTTCACGGCGAGCGCCGGGAGCCGCTACAGCTCCCAGACCGCCCCACCGCGGGCGAGCTCGATCCCGCCGGAGAAGCGCGTCGCGGCAGCCGCCGCGACCTCCTGGGGTTCGGTCCACGGCTGGATGTGGGTGAGGACGAGGTGACGGGCGGCGGCCGCCGTCGCCGCGTCCCCGGCCCGCTCGCCGGTCAGATGGATGCCGCGCACGGTGTCGCGGCCCTCGACGAATGCCGCCTCGCACAGGAAGAGGTCCGCGTCCCGCGCCGCCTCGACGACGCCGTCGCACGCGTCCGTGTCACCCGAGTACGTCACCGTCACGACGCCGTCGCCCGCCGCGGACGGACCCGTGACGCGCACCGCGTACGCCTCCACCGGATGCAGGACGGGGAAGGACTCGATCGTCATCGGCCCGACCCGCATCACGGTGCCGGGCACGTGGACTCGGAACGTGAAGTCCTGCGAGAAGTCCTCCTCCGGGCCATCGCCGCCGACGCCGCGCACCCGGTCGACCGCCCCCCGCGGGGCGAGGACGTCGATCGGGCCGAGCGGCCCCGTGGGGAACCACCGGCGGAAGACGTGGAAGGAGATCATGTCGGCCACGTGGTCGGCGTGCAGGTGGGAGAGCACGACGGCGTCCAGCTCGCGGGGGTCCAGGTGGTTCATCAGCATCCCGAACCCGCCGGGTCCGATGTCCAGCAGGACCGAGAACACCCGGGGCCCACCGTCGAGGCCGACGCCGTCGGCCTGCAGCAGGTAGCAGGACGCCGGGGACTCAGGGCCGGACATCGACCCGGTGCACCCCACGACGCTCAGTTTCACGCGGGCTCCCCCAGGAGGTTCGAGATGTCCGAGACGCTGGCGACCTCGGGCAGGAATCGTTTGGCGAGTTTGGCGAACGCGGCGGCGTCGCCGGTCGCGAGGAACCGGTGGTTCGCCACGTGGCCCTCCTCGGCGAGGAGGTCGTGTGCCGTCAGGGTGCGGTACAGGTCCTTGGCGGTCTCCTCCGCGGAGGAGACCAGCGTGACGTCCTCGCCCATGACGTAAGAGATCACGCCGGTGAGGAGGGGGTAGTGGGTGCACCCGAGGACGAGGGTGTCCACACCCGCGTCCCGCACCGGCTCGAGGTACTCCCGGGCGACCTGCAGGATCTCGGGGCCGGCAGTGATGCCGCGCTCGACGTAGTCCACGAACAGTGGGCACGCCTGCATGGTGAGCGTGAGGTGGGGCGCGGCCGCGAAGGCGTCCCGGTACGCGCCGGAGGTGATCGTGGCCTCCGTCCCGATCACGCCCACCTTCCTGTTCCGCGTGGCGGCGACCGCCCGGCGGACTGCCGGCTGGATCACCTCGACGACGGGGACGCGGGCGTCGACGGCGTACCGTTCGCGGGCGTCGCGCAGCGTGGCGGCGGAGGCGGAGTTGCAGGCGATGACCAGCGCCTTCACGCCGGAGATGACGAGGTCGTCCATCACGCCCATCGCCAGTTCCCGCACCCGTGCGATGGGCTTGGGGCCGTACGGGGAGTTCGCCGTGTCCCCGATGTAGGTGATGGACTCCCCCGGCAGCTGGTCGATGATCGCCCGCGCCACCGTCAGCCCACCGACCCCTGAGTCGAAGACCCCGATCGGCGCGTTGTTCACGGGTTAGAGCTTAGTTCGCCGGACCCGGCGCGGTCACCGCCCGCAGCAGTGACTCCTGCCACCACGTGATCCCGGAGTACAGCGACGCCATGGCCATCCGCATCTCGTCGTCGTGGCTCGCCGCCGGGGACTCGTCCTGCGTGGCCGCCACCGCGAGGTCGTAGACCTGCCGCGAGTCGTCGTCGTTCTCGATCCCGAGCCTCGCCGCGAGGACCAGGCGGATGTCGGTCAGTGCCGCGAGCCACTGGGCCTCCTCGCCACTCCGAACGGTCACAGCTGCCGCACCGTGCGCGAGCGCGTCCCTCACGAGGTCCAAGTTGGCCACCTTCGACCGCCGCAGGTCCTCCACCGTCAGCGAACGCATCTCGTCCGCGAGCGCCGGGTCCGAGACGGACATCGGGGGGAAGAGCCTGCTGAGCGCGGGGTCCACGAGTTCGTGCTCGTCATGGGTGGCGTCGCGCGAGTCGGAGGGCTCGAAGTCGAGGTGCGCGATCGGGTCGTCGGTGCCGTCCGGCGGCTCGCCGGCCCGGTCCTCGTCGTCGTGCTCCTCGTCGATCAACGCCGCGATGTCGCCGACGAGGCGCAGGAGGATGCCACGCTCCATGTCGTCGAGTCGTGAGGTGTAGCCCTGCGGCGTCGCAACGAACCCGAACATCACTCGCCGTCGTTCTCCAGGGTCGCCCACAGCCCGTAGCTGTGCATCGCCGCGACGTCACTCTCCATGGGCTCCCGTCCGCCCTCGTTGACGACCGCTCGCCCCTCATTGTGGACCTGCAGCATGAGCGCGTTCGCGCGCTCATGCGGGTAGCCGAAGTGAGTCTCGAAGACGTACGTCACGTAGCTCATCAGGTTGACCGGGTCGTCCCAGACGACCGCGCGCCACGCTCGTTCCGAGGTGGCCTGCAGTTCCTGGTCCTGCCGGGGTAGCGAGCTCATCGTGACGTCATTGTTTCACCGCGGGTCGCGAGGGCGGCGTGAAACGGGAGTGCCGGCGGTACCGTTCTGGACATGCGATGCGAGTCCACGGCGTTCCTCACCGACATGTATGAGCTGACCATGATCGACGCCGCCCTCGAGTCGGGCCACGCGTCGCGTCGGTCCGTCTTCGAGGTGTTCAACCGGCGCCTCCCGGGCGCCCGCCGCTACGGCGTGATGGCGGGGACGGCCCGCCTGCTCGACGCCGTCGAGCGCTTCCGGTTCACCGACGCCGAGTTGGGCTACCTGCGCGACATGGGCATCGTTCGGCCGCGGACGGTGGAGTTCCTCGGTGACCTGCGGTTCCGGGGCTCGATCATGGGCTATGCGGAGGGCGAGTGCTTCTTCCCGGGTTCACCCGTCCTCACGGTCGAGGGTGGGTTCGCCGAGGCCGTGGTGCTCGAGACCGTCATCCTCTCGATCCTCAACCACGACTGCGCCGTCGCGGCCGCCGCCTCCCGGATGACCACGGCCGCCCACGGCCGCCCCTGCCTCGACATGGGGGCGCGCCGCACGCACGAGGCGGCGGCAGTCGCGGCCGCCCGCGCCGCCGTCGTCGCCGGCTTCGTGGGGACGTCGGACCTCGAGGCCGCCCGGACCTACGGCATCCGTCCGATCGGCACCGCCGCGCACTCCTTCACCCTCCTGCACGACGACGAGGAGGCGGCCTTCGACGCCCAGGTTGCCGCACTCGGCCCCGGCACCACCTTATTGGTGGACACCTACGACGTGCCGCGCGGCGTCGAGCGGGCGGTCGCGGCCGCACGCCGGGCGGGCGGGGAACTCGGGGCCGTGCGCCTCGACTCCGGCGACCTCGTCGCGCAGGCGTTCACGGTGCGCCGGCAACTCGACGACCTCGGCGCCACCTCCACGCGCATCACCGTCACCTCGGACCTCGACGAGCACGCGATTGCCGCGCTCGGCGCCGCGCCGGTGGACGCCTATGGGGTGGGGACCAAGCTGGTGACGGGCTCCGGGCACCCCACGGCCGAGTTGGTCTACAAGCTCGTTGCGCGGGAGGGCGCGGACGGGTCACTGGAACCCGTGCACAAGGAGTCCACCTCGAAGAAGTCGGTCGGGGGCAGGAAGTTCGCTGGCCGCGTGCTGGAGGACGGACGCGCCGCCGAGGAGCTCGCGGTGGCCACCGACGACGCCGCCCTCGCGGCCGCGTACCTCGCTGCGCACAACGCCCGCCCGCTGCAGGTGGAGATGGTACGCGACGGCGTGGTGGACGAGTCACAGCGCGGCGTGGACGCATTGCGCGCTGCGACGGAGCGGCATATCGCCTCGCGCGCTGAGCTCCCGCACCCGGCGTGGCGCCTCTCGGAGGGGGATCCGGCGCTCACCACTCGTCACGTGGCGATCTGAGGCGCTACTTCTTGCCTTGGAGCGACTCGAGGATCTCCTTGCACGCCGGGCACACCGGGTACTTCGACGGGTCGCGGCGCGGGGTCCACACCTTGCCGCACAGGGCCACCACGGGCCGCCCGGAGACGGCCGAGGAGACGATTTTGTCCTTGCGGACATAGTGGGCGAAGCGGTCGCCCTCGCCGGAGTCCTCCGAGGTCTCCTCGCGCTCGAGAACGGACGTGGCACCCTGGGTCTCGGGCCCGCCGGGGGCGGTGGGCACCCCGGGTGCGTCCTGGGAGTCGGTGAATGGTGTCCTCATGACCACGAGTGTAGGCGGTCCGGGCGCACGAAGGGCGGCCGGCTGGTGCCGGCCGCCCTGGTGACGGTCCCCGGGAGGGCTACTTGGCGACTGCCTTCTTGAGTGCCGATCCGGCCGAGATCTTCACGCCGAAGCCCGCGGGAATCTTGATCTCCTCGCCGGTGCGGGGATTGCGACCCGTACGGGCCGCGCGCTCCACGCGCTCCACAGAGAGCAGGCCGGTGACCTTCACGGCCTCGCCCTTGCCGAGGGACTCGACGAGGATGTCTTGGAAGGCGGCCAGCGCGGCGTCGGCCTGGGACTTGGTCAGCGAGGCGCGCTCGGCCACTGCCGCCACGAGCTCAGTGCGGTTGATGGACATGGATGGTTCTCCTTGTTGGTCCACGATCAGCACCCGCCTTTCGGGTGCCGCTGCCACGACACTACGCACAGCCGGGCGAAAATGCCCGCTCCAAACGCCAATTTGAGCCGATTCTGCCGCCATTTGGCCTTCCGGGTGCCTTTCGGGCACCGATCCCGCCACAGGAACGGCCTAGGCTGGGTTCCGGTCGCAAACATCGAGGAGGCACACGTGGAACACCGGATCCTGGGACTCACGGGAGCTGAGGTGTCGGTCGTGGGACTCGGCACCTGGCAGCTGGGGGCGGATTGGGGCGACGTCAGCACGGATGACGCGCTCTCCCTCCTCGCCGAGGCCCAGGCGGGCGGGGTGACCTTCTTCGACACCGCGGACGTGTACGGTGACGGCCGCTCCGAGGCACTCATCGGGCGGTACCTGCGGACGACGCCGTCCCCCCGGCCCTTCGTCGCCACCAAGATGGGCCGGCGCGCGGTGCAGGTGCGGACAAGCTACTCGTGGGACAACTTCCGGATCTGGACCGACCGTTCGCGGGAGAACCTCGGGGTGGACACGCTCGACCTCGTGCAGCTCCACTGCCCACCATCCGACGTGATCGAGTCGGGCGAGGTCTACGACAACCTGGACCGCCTGGTCCAGGAGGGCAGGATCGCGCACTACGGGGTCAGCGTCGAGACCTGCGAGCAGGCGCTCGCGGCGATGGAGCGTCCCCACCTCGCCACCGTGCAGATCATCCTGAACGTGTTCCGCCGCAAGCCGCTGGACAAGGTGCTCCCGGCCGCCGCCGCGAAGGGCGTGGGGATCATCGCGCGGGTCCCGCTGGCGTCGGGCCTGCTGTCCGGCCGCTACACCGCCGAGACCACGTTCGCGCCCACGGACCACCGAAACTACAATCGCGACGGCGCGTCCTTCGACGTCGGTGAGACGTTCTCGGGCGTGGACTACGACGACGGCGTCCGGGCGGCCGCCGACTTCACGGCCCTGTGCCGCGAGCTGGGACCAGTGGGGGCTTCGCCGGCCCAGGTGGCGCTGCGCTGGATCATCGACCGTGGGGTCACGACGGTGATCCCGGGGGCACGCAACACCGATCAGGCCCGGTCGAACGCCGAAGCCGCGGCCCTGCCGCCGCTGGGCGACGAGCTGGACACGGCCCTTGCGGAGCTCTAC